>CAZQQV010000057.1:0-8668 GCA_964595655.1 uncultured Caldimicrobium sp. | reverse complement strand
CTCAGAAGATCCCTATGCCATGCAGGAAGCCCCCTCAGGAGAGGCAGTTTGTCCCAGATGTAAATCTGTTTTTAAAGATAAAAGATGGTTTATTGATGAAGAATTGGCTGAAGAACTCCTTGAGGCAGAAAATGTTCCAAAGATTCTCTGTCCAGGGTGCAGAAAGGTTCTTGAAAGCTATGCTATGGGTTATCTCTATCTCTCAGGAAATTTCTTCAAAACCCATCAGGAAGAAATCATGAGGCTTATCAATAATGAACTTGAAAAGGCAAGAGGATTAAATCCTCTTCATCAGATTATTAACATGTATGAAGAAGATGACCACTTTGTGATTGAGACAACCACCGATCATCTGGCTCAACGCCTTGGAAGAGCTATTTATAGAGCCTTTAAAGGTGATCTTGAATTTAGATGGTCAAAGGGCGATAAATTAGTCAGGGTATATTGGCATAGGGATTAAACCTTGGCAAAACCCATAGCCCTTGCCATAGATTTCAAAAAATATACTCCCCAAGTAGTTCAAACAGGATTTTTTTTAGCTCAAAGGGTTTATCAAGAGTCTCCTTTAGTTTTTTTTCATGTGATTGAACAATTTTTCACACCACCTGCCTATCTCCTGCCCTACCTCAATGTGGAAAAAGATCGCTTAGAGAAGGCTCTGAATGAGCTTGTTGATCCTTTGTGTCCTCCAAATATCACCGTGGAAAAAAGAATTTTACTTGGAGAATTTTGGTCCACTCTGAAGAATTTTCTTAAAGAATTAGATCCAGAAGTAGTGGTTCTTGGATATGAACCTCATATTTTCAAGATTCCAACCGCTGAAAAAATGCTTGAGCGCCTTGAAATTAATTTTCTTGTGGTAAAGGAAACGCCCCTTGAAAGGATTGAAAAAATTCTCTGTCCTATTGATTTTTCTGAAAAATCTATCTCTGCCTTTAAAAAAGCCTTAATTATTGCCAAAAAAACAAATGCCGAACTTAAAGCCTTTTATGTGATAAATCCTCTTGAACTTGCTGACAAAAGTTGTGACAGCCGTTATGTTTTAGAAAAGGAAAAGGAAATAAAAGAAAAATGGGAAAATTTAATCTCCGAGTTAAATCCCTCTGGGGTGAAACTTTCCTTTGAAACACCCTGTGGAAATAGATTGGACGAAATTATGCGAAAAATAGAAGAGGAAAAGCCAGATCTTCTTATCCTCGGAAGAAGGGGAAAATATCTTGAAATTGGAATTGGCTCAGTTAGCAAAGCCCTTCTTAAGGCTTCTAAAATTCCCATTTATCTTGTAACTTAAGATTTTTCTATGCCTGCCTTAGAGGCCTTATTAGCTTTACTTATAATACTTATCTGTGCAGAACTGTTTACCAATGGAGTTGAAGTTTTTGGAGAAAAACTTTCTTTATCGCAGGCTGTAGTAGGAAGTGTGCTTGCAGCTGTTGGAACAGCCCTTCCTGAAACCATTATCCCTCTGGTTGCTATTTTTTTATATAAAAATGGGGCAGGTTCCCACATTGGAGTTGGGGCTATTCTTGGTGCTCCCTTTATGTTGATTACTGCAGGTATGTTTCTCATAGGTATTGCTGCTTTGATTAGTTTCTTACAAAAAAGAAGACCCTTTAAGATTTATATTGAAGAAAAAACCTTTAAAAGGGACTTTTCTTTTTTCTTAGTAAGTTATTCCCTTGCCATTTTTCTTCCTTTAATCTTTCCCAACACAAAATTTTTGCATTATCTCATTGCAATTATCCTTTTAATCAATTATGCCATTTATCTTTACCTTACTTTTGGCGCAGAGAGTCTTCAGGTGGAAGCTTACAAGGATCTTTATTTTGAAAAGCCTTTAAAGTGGATAAAAATCAACTACGGAAAATCATTAATTATTTTTATTGCCCTTATCCAGAGTGTTTTTGCTGTTGTAGTAATGGTAAAGGGAGCCCATCTTTTTGTACATGCCTTGGAACTTATTTCTCATCAATTGGGATTTCCACCACTTCTCTTTGCCCTAATTGTGGCACCTATAGCCACAGAACTTCCTGAGAAATTCAATAGCTTCCTTTGGACCTTAAGAGGAAAGGATGTACTTGCTCTGGGAAATATGACAGGGGCCATGGTTTTTCAATCTACCTTTCCTGTTAGTGTGGGACTTCTTTTTACAGAATGGCAAATTGAAGGGCTTGCCTTAGTTTCTGCTCTAATTGCTTTAGGCCTTGGTGTTCTCTATCTTTCAGTCATAAAATTCTTTAAAAATTTAAATCCGGCTCTTTTAATTCTTTCTGGAATATGCTATATAATTTATATAATTAGTGTTCTTTCCAATTATAACTAATGCTTAGGCCCTATCTTTGCTGGCTTAATCAACACCAGTTCCACGGAATAAAACCAGGTCTTTTTCGCATTGTAAGGCTACTCCAAAAATTGGGAAATCCCCATAAAAAATTTCCCACTGTTCACATTGCTGGAACCAATGGAAAAGGATCAACCTGTGCCATACTGAGTTCTCTTCTTGCCGAACATGGCTTAAAAACAGGCCTCTATACTTCACCTCATATTTTCAGAGTAAATGAGCGATTCAAAATTAACAATGAGGATATTCCTGATGAAGAGCTTCTTGAAATGTTAAAAATTCTCAAAACCTATGCTGAAGAACCTATAACCTACTTTGAGCTAACCACTGCCCTTGCCTTTCTCTATTTTGCAGAAAAAAAAGTGGATATTGCTGTAGTTGAAACAGGCATGGGTGGAAGGCTTGATGCAACCAATGTGATTTATCCAGAGGTTTCTGTAATTACCTCTATAGGCTTTGATCACACAAAATATCTCGGAAATACCCTTGAAAAAATTGCCTTTGAAAAGGCAGGAATCATTAAAAGAAAAAGACCTCTTGTTCTCGGAAAAATTCAAAGAGAGCCTTTACAGGTTATTCTTGAAAGGGCTAAGGCTCTTTCAGCAAAACCTTTTTTGTTTGATAAAGATTTTAAAATAACCTCCTCAAATAAATTTTCAGATAAAGTGTGGAATTATGAGGGAAAATATACCTTTTTTGGGCTTGAACTTGCACTCAAAGGCTCCTTTCAGGGAAGAAATCTTGCCCTTGCCCTAAAAGCCCTTGAAATTCTTGAAGATAGAGCCTTTTTTGTAATAGATGAAACTAAGATAAGAAGTGCCCTAAAAAAAGTGAATTGGGAGGGAAGATACAAAAAACTAAAACTTTTTGGAAAGGAAATTCTTATAGATTGTGCTCATAATTTAGAGGGTATAAAGACTCTTAAAGAAACCCTTTTGGAAGATGGCTTTTATCCCTTTCTTTTAATTTTTGGAGCAACCAATGAAGATGGTGAAAAGCCCTTCCCTGTCCTTTTGGAAGAACTTTTGCCCCTTAGCATGAAAATCTTTCTTTCTGAGTTTCAAGCAGAAAGGAAGGTTGTCACCCTTAAAGATTGGAAAGAGGCTTTAGAAAAGAGAAGAATTGAGGCAGAATTTTTTAAAAGCCCTAACGAGGCCCTAAAAGCGGCTCTGGATTCTCAAGAAATTAATAAAATTGTAATAACAGGCTCAATTTATTTTGTTTCTGAAATTTTGAAAGTATTAAAGAATATATATAAATGATTCTCAGTTGCAGGTTATAGTTAAATGTTCGAGTATGAAGTAAGTAACGAGCAAAAGAAGGTTTTAGACTCAAAGGGTGATCTTCTTGTAATAGCTGGACCTGGCTCAGGAAAAACTTTTACTCTTATCTGCAAAGTTAAGGCTTTACTTGAGGCTGGAGTCCCTCCTGAGAAAATTAATCTTCTTACCTTCTCCCTGAAAACTTCTCAAGAATTAAAGGAGAGACTTTTAAGGCTTGGCCTTAAAGAGATTAAAGTTGACACCTTCCACGGATTTGCCTATGATCTTTATAGAGCTCATTTTCAAAAAGAGCCCTCTCTCATTTCTGAAAGGGAAAAACTCTTAATTCTTAAAAAACTTTTTCCCAAAGAAAAAAATCCTTTAAAAGACCCAGAGAAGAAAAGGAAATATTTTCTTTATCTTGAAAAAAATCAGCTTTTAGATTTTGATTTACTTTTATTAAAAACTTCTTCTATCATAGATTCTCAATTTTTTACAAATTATTACCTCCTAATAGACGAATTTCAGGATTTATCTCCAGAAATGCTTGAATTTTTAAAACCTCTACATCAGGCTACTTGGATTCTCTTTGGCGATCCCAATCAATCCATTTATGGTTTTAGAGGAGTAAATCTTCAGGCAATCAAAGAATTCATACATATTTACAAGCCTCACATAACTACTCTAAATTTGTTAGAAAGTTTTAGATGTAAAAGGGAAATCATAAAAGCAGCTAATCATTTCAGGGCCTCGCCCTGGGATATCCCTGAAATTAGAGCCAAAAAAGAGGGAGGAGTCATTCAGGGATTTCTTTTTCCTGATACCTTTGAGGAAATAGATTTTCTTTTAAGACTCCTTCAAAGTCTTCTTGGAGGAACAACCCTTGAAAGGGCAAGAGCCTCTCAGCTATCTCCTTCCGACATCTTTGTGCTTTCAAGGGTTAAAAGGGTCTTCGAACCTCTTCTTGAGGCCTTTCAAAAAGAGGGAATCCCTGTTGCCCTCCCCGAAGAGGAATCAAGAGACTTAAAAGAAAAATTAAGCAATCTCACGGAAAAAATCCGAGTTTTTAAATATCCCCTTGAAAAGATTTTACAAGACCTCCCTCCAATTCTTAAAAATTATTTATCTAATTTAAAGTCTCTCTTTCATTGGGATGACCAAAAGTTACTTTTTTATCTTGAAAGTATTTCTTTGGAAGATCTAACTTTTCCAAGGCTTGAAGGGGTAAATTTTTTAACAATTCATGCTTCAAAGGGGCTTGAGGCTGAAGTAGTTATTCTTTTTGGGGCTGAAGAGGGGCTTATTCCCTTTACCCTCTTTAATGATTATGATCTTGATGAGGAAAAAAGGCTTCTTTATGTAGCTATTACCAGGGCAAAGAGCAGTTTTTACTTCTCAGCAAACAAAAAAAGAAGGCTTTTCAATTTTGAGCTAACTAAAGGCTTAACTTATTGGCTTAAAACTCTACCTTATAAAGAATTTGAAAAAAGGCCACCCAAACCCAAACAGAAAGGCTTATTTTAACTATTCTTTAAACTCAAAACCCTCTTTTTGCGCAAGCTGTCTCATTTTGGCAAGGGCCTTTTTCTCTATCTGACGAATACGCTCTCGGGAGACCTTAAACATATATCCAATTTCTTCAAGAGTGTAGCCTTCATATTCTCCAAGGCCAAATCTCATGCGTATAATCTTTTCTTCCCTTGGGGAAAGGGTTGAAAGAAATTTTTTAATCCTTTCAGAGATATCTCTCTTTCTTGCCTTTTCATAAGGCATGGGGCTTTTTTTGTTCTCAATGAAGTTACCAAGGGTGCTTTCATCGTCACCTATAGGGGTCTCAAGAGAAACAGGGTCTTTTGCTGTTTCAAATATAACCAAAATCTTCTCATAGGGCACCTTGGTTCTCTCAGCAAGCTCCTCAGGTGTGGGTTCTCTTCCTAATTCTTTGGTCATTTCGTAAAAGGTTTTAAAAACATAGTTTCTCAATTCAAGAAAATGCACAGGCAGACGAATCGTTCTTGTTTTATCAAGAATAGCCCTGGTTATAGATTGTCTAATCCACCAAGAGGCATAGGTGCTGAATTTATTTCCCTTTCTGTAGTCAAAGCGATAAACTGCCCTCATCAGACCAAGATTTCCTTCCTGGATAAGATCAGCAAGGCTAAGCCCCTGCCTCATATACTTTTTGGCAATGGAAACCACAAGCCTAAGATTTGCTTTAACCATTTCATCCTTGGCCTTTTCAATCTGAATAATATATTTTCTTATCTTCTCACAAAAAGATATAACTTTCTGATCTTTTGGATATTTCTTGGAAAAGTTTTCCACAAATTTTTCAAAATAATTGACATAGCTCTTTTTGGGTTTCAAATTAGGATCTCTTTTCTTCCATAACTCAATAGTCTCCCTAACCTCAAGAATTTCTGGATAATTAAGTTTGGTTTTCATAAAGACAGAAATTATTCCCTCAAAGCCCTCGCGAATCTGACGGGATAACTCCTCTTCCCTCTCGGGAGTAAGTAATTCATATTTTCCCATCTCCTTTAAATAGATAGAAAGAAGCTCTTCACTTCCAGGCTCAGAAATGGTCTCTTCTTCCTGAAGCTCTTGATCTCCAAGAATGGAAAGCTCTTTTATTTTATCCTGAACCCTTCTTTCAATATATTCCTCTCTTTCATAAGGGTCCATATCCTTAAGCTCAATCCGATAGGCCTCAAGAAGATCGAAAATCTCTTCCATTTTGTCAGGGTCATTGTATTCCTCTGGAAGAAGACTGTTTAAAAGATCATAAGTAAGCTGGCCTGCCTTCCCAAGTTCAAGAATTTTATCCTGAAGCTCCTTGTTCATTTTTTACCTCATCCCTCCCCTTTTCAAAAATTATAATTAAGTTTAAATTTATTATGCATCTTAAAATTTAAGCACCATTTTTATGGATTCAATCCATTCCAAAGCCTTTTTAAAATTTTTACTTTATATTACCGCTCATCATCCCGAGGAATTTGGCCTTATTCCAAACGGTGATAATTTTTTCAAAGTCAAAGAAATTTTTCAAGTTTTAATTTTTACCAAAAAAGCTCATAATTTAAAAATAACAAACCTTAAACAGCTTTTTACTTATTATTTTAGAGATTTTTTTGAATTTTTAGAAGAATTTCAACTTGTTAGACCAAAGGAGTATTTTTATTCACCTCCAAGGGAAGTAAATTTTTCAGAGATATTAAAATATAATCAATTATTTACTTTTGTCAAGCCAAAACTCTGGTATAAAATCTCTCTTGATGGAGAGATTCTTTTTCGACAGAAGCATCCTCTCTTTGTTGAAAGGGAGCTTGCTGAAAACTGGGCAAAGGTAAAAGGGGGCTTATTGATTGAGATAAATCCAAAATTTCTTTCAAGAGATTGGAAATACGAAATTTTCGGGGATACTATTATTCTCACTCAGGCTTTAAATTATAAGGCCTGCAGAGGACCTAAAATTGATGAAAAATTTATCAACAAATTTTTGAAAGAAAAGAGCAAACCCATAAAGGAAGACCCTCATATTATTCCCTTTAAATCCCTTCAAACAGAAGCCGAAGAAATTGAGGATCTTCCCTACAGAAAAATCACCCACGGAAAAAAGAAAGAAAAGCCCTGGAAGAGCTGGCAGAAGAAAAAACAAAGAGAAAGGGAAATATAATTATTTTCCTACGGTTGCCATATAAATTACTGTTTCTTCAACGCCATCTATTCCCAAAAACTCATTAAATTCTTCATCAAGGAAAGCCCCAACAGGGCAGGCTTTAAGCCCCAAAGCCTCAGCGGAAAGAAGCACATTCTGGCAAATATGAGCTACATCCATAAAAATATATCTTAAGCCTCTTTCTCCGTATTTTGAAAGGGTTCTTCTAAGCACAGCACTCCAAATAAAAACACAGCTTGCTGTCTCAAAAAAGGCCTGTCCTAAGGCAAGCTCCCTAAGAATTCTTCCAAAATTTCCTTCCATTAATTTTTCTAAAGAAAAACTTCTTACCTCAAAGTGATAAATTCCTGGTTTTATCTCATCAGAGTGATTTATTGCAAGATAGGTTTCAATGGGATAAAGGGCCCCAGCTGAAGGAGCTGTTCTCAAAAGATAATAGCCTGCCTTTGCGGTAATTCCCTGGGCAGAAAAACAAAGAAGGGAAATTTCATCAAGGGTTATGGGATATTTTCTATATCTCCTATGACTTCTTCTTTTAGCTAGAATTTTGAAAAAACTCTCCGTCTCTGGAAATTCCTTGATTTGCAGTGGAATTCTTTCAGCTTGAGGATAACTTTTATAAGGAGGCGCTGGCTCAAGATATATCTCTCTTTCACCAAGTCTTGAAAGGGATAAATTGGTTCTTTTAATAAATTGATAGCTCTGAGTTTTTTCAAGACTCATTTTTTTCCTCCTGCAATTTTTAGTTTAGGATATTAACTATTATAATATTAACATTCTGTAGGTTGCATTAAGAATTTTCACAGGTTAAAGCCTTTGTCTACCAAAACCAACAGGTCCTGAATTTTCCTTATAGCCGCAAGCCTTTGTTTGCGTCAAAGGAACTCTATAATTTAATTTTCAAAATAACATCAAGCATGGGAATAAGTTCAGGATAATAGGGCTTTTTCCGAAATCTCTTTGGAATATCTTTACCCTTTAATTTCATATACAATATTTTATAAAGGTCTCTCAACATATCCATAGTCTTTTCAAATAAGCTTCTTTGGAAGCGAAAAGTAAAGAAAAGGGCCCAGAAGAGTTTTAAAAGTTCTTCCCTTTCAAAAACAGGCATACTTCCCCTTTGTTCAGGAAAATAAGTCCTTTGAATAAGGGGTAAAAAAGCAAAGGAAAATAAGGTTAATCGCTGTTCAAGTGCAAATTGAGATTTTTCAATGCCCTTAAGGAGACGAAAAAGAAACTTTTCAGAAAAATTGGAAGATTTTTCCAGACTGGCATAAAAAGGATAGATCTCATAAAGGAGGCCACTTTTCTTTAAAAGCTGAAACCACCTGGTAATCCAAAAACCAGAGATATCCTTTAAAATTTCATCTCTCAATCTCTCCT
>CAZQQV010000056.1:0-8882 GCA_964595655.1 uncultured Caldimicrobium sp. | reverse complement strand
AGGAGGTGGATTATGAATATAGTTTTTTTAGGGCCTCCTGGGGCAGGTAAAGGAACCCAAGCTAAAATTTTGGTTGAAAGGTATGGAATTCCTCAGATTTCAACAGGAGATATGTTAAGGGAACACCGGGCCAAGGGAACAGAGTTAGGTAAGAAAGCACAGGAGTATATGGATAAGGGGCAACTTGTTCCGGATGAGATTATTCTTGGAATGGTGAAGGAAAGACTTTCTCAGCCCGACTGTGAAAGGGGTTTTATTCTTGATGGATTTCCGAGAACTGTTGCACAAGCTGAGGCTCTTGACAAGCTACTTCAGGAAATGGGAAAGAAACTTGATTTTGCTCTAGCTTTGGTTGTGCCTGATGAACTCCTTGTGGAGAGACTTACAGGAAGAAGAACTTGTAAGTCCTGTGGTATGATGTATCACATTAAATATAAGCCTCCCAAGGAAGACAATAAATGTGATGTTTGTGGGGGAGAGCTTTATCAGAGGCCTGATGATAATGAAGAAACAGTAAGAAACAGGCTAAAAGTTTATCATGAAAGCACTGCTCCACTAATTGAGTATTACAGAAAGAAGGGAATTCTTAGAGAAATTGATGGAAGCAAGAGCATTGAGGAGATTACCCAGCAGATTATTCAAATTCTTGAGGGCAAATAATTATTGAAGGGGAAAGCCTTTTTAAAGAGTCCTGAGGAGATAGAGATATTAAAAAAGGCCAATGCCATTGTTATGGAGATACTTTTAGCTTTAAAGGAAGAGGTAAAACCAGGAAAAAGCACCTATGAATTTGAAGAGATAGCCTTAAGGTTATGTGAAAAAAAAGGGGTTAAGCCGGCTTTTAAGGGGTATAGGGGGTATCCCTATGCCCTTTGTATTTCTGTTAATGAAGAGATAGTTCATGGTATGCCAAGGAAGGATAAGATTTTAAGAGAAGGGGATATAGTGAGTTTTGATTTTGGTGTGATTTATGATGGTTATTATGGAGATGCAGCTATTACTGTTGGTGTGGGGGAAGTATCTGAGTTAGCAAAGAGGCTTATGAAAGTGACAAAGGAGGCTTTAGAGAGGGCTATTGAAAAAGCAAGAATTGGATTTAAAATAGGAGATATTTCTTATGCCATTCAGAGTACTGTTGAAAAAGAAGGTTTTAATGTAATAAGAGATTTTGTGGGTCACGGCATTGGAAAGTCTTTGCATGAGCCCCCTGAGATACCTAACTATGGAAGGCCTGGGAGAGGGCCAAAGATAGAGGCTGGGATGGTTCTTGCTATAGAGCCGATGGTATCAGCTGGCACTTGGGAGGTTAAAATTCTTGAAGATGGTTGGACAGCGGTAACTAAGGATGGAAGTTTGGCTGCCCATTTTGAACATTCTGTTGCAGTTACTCCGTCTGGACCAGTGATCCTTTCCAAAATAGACTAACTTAAGAGGGTCTATGGCTAAGGAAGATGCTATTTATTTAGAGGGAAAGGTAGTTGAAGCTTTACCGAATGCCATGTTTAGGGTTGAGCTTGAAACAGGGCACACTGTACTTGCTCATATATCCGGGAAGATGAGGGTGCATTATATTCGAATCTTGCCAGGGGATACAGTTGTGGTAGAATTGTCTCCCTATGATTTAACCCGCGGTCGCATTGTTTATCGCGGGAGCAAGGAAGAAATGGAAAAGGGGAGGGAACGTAAATGAAGGTTACTCCGTCAGTTAAAAGAAGATGCAGGAATTGTAAAATTATAAGAAGAAAGGGTGTTGTGAGGGTAATTTGCACTAATCCTAAACACAAGCAAAGACAAGGATAAGGGGGAAACATTATGCCAAGAATTGCGGGGGTTGAAATACCTGAGAGGAAGCCCGTTGAAATTGCTTTGACTTATATTTATGGAATTGGAAGGACCCTTGCGCAAAAGGTTTGCACTCAGGCAGGGGTAGATTGGTTTAAGAAGGTAAGAGATCTTACAGAAGAGGAGATTAACCGGATAAGGGAGATTATTGAGAAGCAGTATGTGGTTGAGGGAGAATTGAGGAAGCAAGTGAGAAATAACATAAAGAGACTTATGGATATTGGATGTTATAGGGGTCTTAGGCATAAGATGGGGCTTCCTGTTAGGGGGCAGAGAACGAGATCTAATGCCAGAACCAGGAAGGGACCAAGACCTGGTTCATTGAGAAGAAAGAAAAAATAGGGAGGTGTTGAAAGGTGGCTAAGCCTAAAAAGAAAAAGGTAAAGAAAACTGTTAGTGAAGGCATAATTCATATACATTCCACTTTTAATAATACAATAGTGACTATCACAGATAGGCAGGGGAATACATTGGCCTGGGCAAGTGGTGGAACGGAGGGTTTTAAGGGAACAAGAAAGGGAACACCCTATGCAGCCCAACTTGCCATGCAGAGTGCCTTGAAAAAGGCTCAACCTTATGGACTTAAAGAAGTTTGGGTTTATGTTAAGGGGCCTGGCCCAGGAAGAGAGGCAGCTTTGAGGGCACTGCAGGGTTCAGGATTAAAGGTTACATTGATTAAAGATGTAACTCCTATTCCACACGATGGATGCAGGCCACCTAAAAGAAGAAGAGTATAATTTAAAAAGAGGGGAGGAAGATTAAGATGGCAAGATATACAGGACCTCGTTGCAGGCTTTGTAGAAGAGAGGGGATGAAGCTTTTTCTCAAAGGAGAGAGATGTTATACTGATAAGTGTGCCTTTGAAAGGAGGAGTTATCCGCCTGGGCAACATGGTCCTATGCAATTAAGGGTTAAGCTTTCGGACTACGGGGTTCGTTTAAGGGAAAAACAAAAGGTAAAAAGAATTTATGGAATTTCTGAGAAACAGATGAGAAAGTATTATGATATGGCTATTAATATGCCAGGGCAGGCTGGGCACAACCTTTTACAACTCCTTGAAAGAAGGCTTGACAATGTGGTTTATAGACTTGGGTTTGCCCAGTCAAGGGCTCAGGCCCGTCAGATGGTGAATCATGGCTTTTTCTTAGTGAATGGAAGGACCGTTGATATCCCCAGCTATTTAGTTAAACCGGGGGATGTTATTGAACTTAAAGAAAAGTATAGGTCTAATCAGCAGATTCAGGAAAGTTTGCAAGTGAGGATCCAAAGGGGTATTCCACCCTGGCTTGAACTTGATCCTGACAACTTCAAAGGAGTGGTTAAGGCCTTACCATCAAGGGAAGATATAACAATTCCTATCCAGGAGTCTTATATAATTGAGTTCTACTCCAGATAAAAATAAACTATAAAGGGGTTTTGGTCTTATGAAAAAGCCCATTGAATTAATTAAGCCTGAAGGTATTTTTACTCATAAGGATAGTCAATTTCCCTATTATGGAAAGTTTATAATAGCACCCTTAGAAAGAGGGTTTGGATATACCCTTGGGAATGCCTTTAGAAGGGTTTTGTTATCTTCAATTCCTGGATATGCGATAACTGAGGTGAGAATTGAGGGTGCACCCCATGAATTTACCAGTTTGCCTGGAGTTATTGAGGATGTGACTGATATAATTTTGAACCTTAAAGGGGTTAGATTTAAATTATCTGGGGATGGTCCCTTTTATTTTAGATTGGAAAAAAAGGGCCCATGTGAGGTGAGGGCAGGGGATATCCAAGTCCCATCTCAGATAGGGCAAATTGTGAATCCCGATCATTATATTGCTACGCTATCGCAAGATGGGGTTCTTAAAATGGATTTAACTGTGGAGAGGGGAAGAGGATATGCCCCTGCTGAATACAGCAAAAATAATGAAATAGGAACCATTCTTGTTGATGGCATTTTTTCTCCAATAACCAGGGTTAATTTTACTGTTGGCCAGGCTCGTGTTGGAAAAAGCAGTGATTATGATAGTCTTACATTGGAGATCTGGACTGATGGAACTATTGATCCAAAAGAGGCTTTATTGCAGGCTATAAAGATTCTCATTGACCAGCTTGTGGTTTTTGTGGGAGAAAATGTTTTTACTATGGAAAAGCCAAAGAAAGAGCCTATTTCCATTTGTAATTACCTTAATATGACAGTGGAGGAACTTGAACTTTCAGGAAGGGCTTTAAATTGTCTCAAATCAGCAGGAATTAATTATGTGGGAGAGCTTGTTCAGAAAACCGAGGCTGAACTTCTTAAAATCAGAAGTTTCGGTAAAAAATCCCTTGATGAAATAGTGGAAAAACTTGCTCAATATAATTTGAGCCTTGGGATGAAGGATATTAAATGGAAACCTCCCAAGATGGTATCTTAGTAAAGTTTAAAGGGGGATGAAGAAATGAGACATAGAAAACTAAGCAGACGCCTTGTTTCTACCACAGAACATAGACTTGCTCTTATGAGAAATCAGGTGAGGGATCTTCTTAAACATGGTAGAATTACAACCACCCTTGCCAAGGCCAAGGAATTGAGAAGATATGCAGAAAAGATGATTACTCTTGCCAAAAAAGGGGATCTTGCAGCAAGAAGAAGAGCCCTTGCCTTTATTCAGGACAAAGAGGTGGTAAGAAAGCTTTTTTCTGAAATAAGAGAAAAATATCTTGATAGAGCAGGTGGCTATACCCGAATTATCAGGCTTGGACAAAGAAGAGGAGATGCAGCTCCGATGGCCATTGTTGAACTGGTTGAGGAAAAGCTAACTTTTAGAAAATCAAGAATAACAAGTGAACGCTTAAAAAAACTTCAGGAATTTATTGAGAGAAAGAAGAAGGAATACGGCTTAATTCCTGAACAAGTAAAAACCGAAGAAAGTAAAGAAAATAAAACAGAGGAGGAAATCAAAGCAAGGGAAGAAACGCAGGTTGAATCTAAAGAGGAGGTTGCTCAGCCTCAACAAGAAGCTCAAGAACCTTCTCAGGCAAGTTCACAGGAACAATCAAAGGAATCAAAAGAGTAGATATTCTAAAAGGGGCCTTCTTGGTCCCTTCTTTTTGCTGAAAATCTTTTTATCTGTATTATATTTAATTTTGCCATGAAGAAGCTTTATATTAAAACCTTTGGTTGCCAGATGAATGAAAATGATTCAGAGAAGGTCTATCTTCTTTTGAAGGAGGAGTATCAGCTTACTGAAGACCCCCTTGAGGCTGATCTTATTCTTATAAATACCTGTTCAGTGAGGGAAAAACCTGAACATAAGCTTTACAGTGAGATTGGAAGATTCAAAGAGCTTAAGAAGAAAAAGCCTGGGCTTCTTTTAGGAGCCATGGGATGTGTGGCTCAACAGGAAGGAGAAAAGCTTCTTCAGAGATTTCCTTATCTTGATTTAGTGCTTGGGACTCAGGGGTTTTATAGAATTAAAGAAGCCCTTGAGGAAATTGAAAAGAGTGGAAAACCGGTGGTTTACACAGAATTGAGAGAGGATTTTAAGATTCCTTTAGTTCTGCCAGAAGAAAATTTCCCCAAACAAAAACCTAAAAAAGTAAAGGCTTATATCAATATTATGCAGGGATGTGATAATTTTTGCACCTATTGTATTGTTCCCTATGTTAGGGGAAGGGAAATAAGCCGACCTGCAGAGGAGATTATAAAAGAGGCTGAAGAATTAGTTAAAAAAGAAGGAGTAAGGGAAATTACTCTTCTTGGGCAAAATGTAAATTCCTATGGACTTAAAGAGAAGAATTATCCAGATTTTGCAGATTTACTTAAGATGTTATCTCAAATTGATGGATTATGGAGAATCCGCTTTACCACGAGTCATCCTAAGGATTTGTCAGAAAAGTTAATGACGGTAATAGCAGAAAATCCCAAGGTTTGTAAACACATTCATTTGCCCCTTCAAGCTGGTTCAAATAAAATTCTGAAAAAAATGAATAGGAAGTATACAAGGGAGGAGTATTTAGAAAAGGTGGAAAAACTTCGCAGTCTTTGTCCTGAAATTGCCATAACCTCTGATATAATTGTTGGCTTCCCTGGGGAGACTGAGGAGGATTTTCTTGATACCCTTGATATGCTTGAAAAAGTAAGATTTCATGAGATCTTTTCTTTTAAATACTCTGATCGACCCTTTGCTGTGGCAAGCAACTTTGAAGATAAGGTTCCAGAAGAAGTGAAGGAGAAAAGATTGAAAAGGGTTCACGAGGTTCAGGAAAAAATTACCGCGGAGATTTATAACTCTTATGTGGGGAAGCAAGTTGAAGTTCTTGTGGAAGGAAGAAGTGAGAAGGACCCTCAAAAATTAACAGGAAGAACCACCACTAATGTAGTAGTTAATTTTACTGCTCCAAGAACAGATCTTGAGGGAGCCTTGGTCAAGGTGCTTATCCTTGAAGCAGGAAAGCACTCTCTTAAAGGCGAATATATTGAAACTTTAGCCCTTTAATTGCTTGGCAAGATCACTTAATATTTCAAGCTTTTTTCTTTCTCCGAGGGCTATAAGAATATCTCCTGGCAAGATTATCTCTTTTGGGCTTGGATTGAAGATCATATCGCCTGTGCTTCTTTTTATGGCAAGAATAATAGCATTGGTCTTTTCTCTTATTCCACTTTCAATCAGAGTTTTATTTGACAAGTAAGCGCCCTCTTCCACATAGATTTCTTCAATCTGAAGGTCCAGTTGAAGTTCAGGTGAGGCTATTTCCATAAAATCCATTACATTGGGCTTTAATAGAGAGAGAGCCATTTTTCTTGCCCCAATGACATAGGGGGATAAAACTCTACTTGCCCCTGCTTGATAGAGCTTTTTTTCAACCTTGGGATTGTCAGCTCTTGCGAGAATATAGAGATTGGGATTTAAATTTCTTGCAGTAAGTACTATATAAACATTTTCGGCATCCTCTCCGAGAACCGCAACCAGATATTTAGCCCGCTCAATACCTGCTTTTATTAGCACTTCTTCAGAGGTGGCATCACCCTCAATGTGAAGAATTTCTTTTTCTCTCAATTCCTTGAGAATCTCTTGGTTTTTCTCAATGACCACCACAGGTAACTCATGTTTTATGAATTCATATATATATCTCCCTATCCTTCCAAACCCGCATAAAATACAGTGATTACTCAATGTGGTTATCTTTTTTTCCATTCTTTTCCCCCAAAGATTTTCTATGGTATTTTTTACAATGATTTCGCTAAAAAGTGCAAGAATATAAAAGAAAAAACCCACTCCACCAAGAGCAAGAAATATGGTAAAAATTCTACCTTTATTAGAAAGAGGAACATACTCCTCATATCCTATAGTGGTTATGGTGATAACAGTCATAAAGAGGGCATCTAAAAAATCTGCCCCCTCAATTAGCATATAGCCAAGGGTTCCACCAAAGATTAAAAGGAAGATCCAAATAATCCCTATAATTACAAGTTTTTTGGGGTCCATTTGTGATTAAATATAATGCAAAAATTGCAAAGAACATGGTTTTATTTTGCAAAGTTTGCAAAGTTTTTGCAAAGGATTTCTGCAAAAGCCCTATTTTGGGGATCTATTTTTTGGGCATGAAAGTTGAAAATAAATTATCAAATTGAAAATAAATTATCAAAACAAAAAATTGAGGGGGTAAAAAGATGATGAAGAAGGTGTTGAAGGGTTTAGCAGTAGCAGGTTTGATTGGAGGTCTTGCCTTTACAGCTTTTGCTGATGCTCCAGAAGGGCAGGCCCCTGGGTATGGACCTTATCCTATGGGACCTGGATATCATATGGGACCAGGGTATCATATGGGGCCTGGATTTGGTGGCCCTGGCATGTGTTGTAGATGGGGCTATGGGACACAGGTTGACCCTGCCAAAGTTAAAAGGTTTTATGAGGAAACCAAGGCTTTAAGGCAAAAGATGTGGGAAACAAGGGAAGCTTTAAGAGAGCTTTATTTGTCTCCCAATCCTGATTGGAAGGCTATTGCTGAAAAGAGAGCTGAGTTGGCAAGGCTTATGACCGAGCTTCAGGAAAAAGCTTCTAAAGCAGGTATTCCTCATGCTTACGGAAAGGGTATGGGGAGGGGATGTGGTTTTGGAAGGGGATTTGGCCCTGGTGCCTGAGGGTGTGCTATGTAGTATACTTAGAGGCTGTTCAGGGAGAGAACTTCCGAAATTCGAAGTGAGTTTGAGGTAGCTGTAACCCTTAGTGCAAGAATTGAAAGCGGGATAAAAAGGTCCTGCGATTAGCTGTTTGCGGTTTTGCGCAGATAAAGGTTTAAAAATTGCCACAACCAAAAACCTAAAGAATTAGCCTCATGAAAGGTGCTAGAGATAAGAGATTGGAAAAAGATCTAATAGACTCTAAAATAAGAGGAGGAGGTGGAACTATAAAGGGAGTGAAAAAATTAGGGATGGTGTTGGGTGTTTTGGCTTTTCTTGGGGCTGGTGAGGTTATGGCTCAAAAAAGAGGACCCTATTTGCCACCTGTTGATGCTGCGAAGGTGAAGGAATACTGCGCAGAAATTCAGCCTCTTTATCAGAAGGAACTTCAATTAAAGAATGAGATTCGGGGAGCTCTCTTGTCTGGAAATCCCAATTGGTCAGAAGTTGAGAGCAAAGAGATTGAGGCAGCAAAGCTCAGAGTTGAGATGATGAAGAAGGCCCAGGAAAAAGGGCTGCCTTTGAGGGGCATCTTTAAGAACATCAGGAGATATTGTGGCTGGTAGATACTTTTTCCCTTGAGTAGGCAACTGGGGCTTTTAAAAAATAAAACTAAGGAGGGAGGAGCTATGAGAAAGGCCTTGAAATTATTAGCTGTAGCTGGACTAATGGTTGGCTTGACTGGAGGCATCTTTTCAGATCTTTATGCCAGAGGCCCTATGGGTAGAGCAGATCATGGCGGTATGAACGGGCAGGCTACGCCAAGAGGACCGATGTATCAACAGAATCAGGAAAATGTCCAGACTCAACAAACTGATAGAACGATGCAGCAAAAGCGCGAGCGTCAGAGGATTCATACCCCTGGCACAGGGCTTGGAACTCAAAGTGAAAATAA
>CAZQQV010000055.1:0-8981 GCA_964595655.1 uncultured Caldimicrobium sp. | reverse complement strand
ATGCTGAAAAGAAAAAGGTAAAGGTTTATTATTCCTATCAATTTCCCCTTGCATAAGAAAGACCTAAATCTTATAAGCAAAAAGATTTTTTCCCTTGTCTGATTTTCAAAAGCTTGTGGATTTCTTTTCAAAGATTTAATAGAGGAATCTTAAAGCGGTTCTATTGGGAGAAAAGCACAAGCGAGATTTTTTTGGCTTGCAAAAGGGATGGCATATTTTTGATTAAGTTAAAAATTACCCTTGACTTAAAGAATATTTTTTACATAATTTTATTAAAAGACACAATTAAAATATGAAGGGGGGTTAACATGGCTAACTTTGAAAAAATTTTGGTTCCAGTTGATTTTTCTGAGGTAGCCCCTGTTCTTGCCAAATGGGTTAAAGACTTTGCAAAAAAACTTAACGCTAAAATCTATGTGCTCTATGTGCTTGAGGATCTATCTGCCTATGAGGGAATTTATGTAGATATAAAGACCCTTACTGAACTTGAAAAAACCCTTTATGAGGGGGCTCAAAAATCTATGGATGATTTTATGAAGGCACACTTTTCTGATTACTCCGATGTTGAGGCTGTAATTGAAAAGGGAGATGTGGTAGAAACGATTATAGAGGTTGCCAAGGCCAAGGGAGTTGACCTTATAGTTATGGGGACCCACGGACGAAAAGGCCTTGATAAGATTCTCTTTGGAAGTGTGGCTGAAGGTGTGGTGAAAAACTCTCCTATCCCCGTGGTTACTATTAATCCCTATAGAGCTGGACTTCTATCAGAGGAAAAAGAGGAAACCATAGTTTAGGGCTAATTAAGCCTAAGAAAACAAAAAACTTGCTTTCCTTTTTTATTTTAAAGTTTTTAGGCGCTTTTCAGCCTCCTTTGCCTCTTGGGTTGTGGGATAATTTTTGATAATCTTTCGTAGAAGAATTTCTGCAGCCTTTTTGTCTTTCAAAGCAAAGAAGGCTTCAGCTTGCCTCAAAAGAGCTCGTGGTTTGAGAGGATTTGGCCCAGGAGTATCAATAAGCTTTTGATACTCAAGGATAGCAGTTTCATAATCCCTTTCTTTGAAAAGGATTTCTCCAAGATAAAAATGGGTCTGAGGCACCCATTTACCTTTGGGATAAGCCTTTAAATATTCTTCAAAAGCGGCTTTTGCACCCTTAAGATCGCCCTTTTCAAAAAGTTGAAAGGCCCTTTGATAAAGATCCTCTTCTTTGGGTTTTTCTGAAGTTTTTTCTTTGGGTTTTTCTTTAGATTCAGAGATTTTCTCTGGGGAAGTCTGATTAGAAATAGTTTGATTAGAAGTAAAGGGTTGGGGCATGGCTTTCTGATTGGAATAACTACCTTTTAATTTTTCTTCCAATTCCTTTATTTTTAATTCAAGAGAAGCTATACGAGTATTTGTCTCCTCAAGGGTTTTTCTTTGCAGGTCCTCTTTTGCTTCCCTTTGAAATTGAATTTCCTCAAGCTTACTTTGAATAATGGAAAGCTCCTTTCTTAAATCATTAACTTCTGAAAGAAGTTTGGCTTGTGCCTCAAGAAATTTGCCTGAGATTTCTTCAGTAACCCGTTTTTCTGTCTCAGTAACCCTTTTATCAAGGGCTGTAAGGCTTTTTTCTTGCTCCTTCACCATGGCTTCAAGATTTAAAACTTTGATTTTAAGAGTGGAAAGTTCATCTGTGTCAGTTGTTGCAAGGCAACCCGTTAGAGAAAAAATGCCCAAAAAGAGAAAAAGCCATCTTTTCATCGCAACCTCCTTTTTTTCTTTTACACAACCTTACTCAAAATATCCTTTTTTTAAATAGTTTTCAACCTCAGGTGTTAAATCAAGGGGATTTGCTTCTTCTGAGAAAGAAATTTTTTCTTCAGAAAAGGCCTTTAAGGTTAAGACAATAAGGGGGAGCTCCCTTTTTACCCCTTCCTCTCTAATTTTTAAAAAGAGTCTATTTTTTTCTCCCTCTCGTTCTTTAAGTCCCTTGAGATGATATTTTAGAAGAATTTTTTCTGTTTCTTCCCAAAGAGGTTGAAATTCAGGAGTTCTTATGGAGAATCTTACAAAGGTTAAAGGGGGCCCTTCATCCAAATCTTTGGTAGCCCTGTGAATCATAATTCCTGTTTCACAGGCCCTTGCACTTATAAGCTGCCAGATAACCTCCTGCCAGGTCCCTTTTGGACCTCCTGGTAGAGCTGGATGAAGATTAAGAAGAGGAAGCCTTTCGCAGAACTCCTCAGAAACAACCCACATATATCCTGCAAGCATTCCAAAATCGGCCTCTTTTGGCAGAACCTCTAAAATCTTTTGGTGATAAAGCTTTCTCCAGGTTTCAATATCCTTTTTTCTAAGCTCAGGCTCAAATTTTAAGGCTGAAAGGACAAGCACTCTAAGCCCCATTTCCCTTTCAGCCACTTCAATAAATCTTTTCGTAACCTCTGCTTCCTCAGGTTCTCTGCTCACAAAAACATAGGAAATTTCAAGATTGAGAAAGCCCCTTTTAATTTCGTTGTAAACGATTTTTAAAAGTTCAAGGGCTGCTTCATCTCTTGCAGTAGTAAACCAGCCAACTTTTTTCAAAGGCATTTATACCAAAACCCCCTCTGGAAGATTTAATCCCCATGGTTTGGGAAGAAAATGCTCCATGTATTCATATAGGGCAAATCTATCCGTCATGCCTGAGAGATAATCTGCAATAAGCCGCTCCCTTTTCTCCTCAGGGAAAAGTTCTCTTGCCTTAACAAGAAATTCAATCCTTTCAAAATTTTTATCATAAAATTCAAAAAGGGAAAGGAGGATTTTTTTGGCCTTTTCAAATTCCCTTCTCACAATGGGAGAAAAGTAAACCCTTTCAAAGAGAAACTCCCTCAAAATTTCAAGGGCTTTTAATTTTTCAGGGTGTATAGTGATTTTTTCAAGCCCTGTTTCTAAGCTTGCAGAGATTATGCTTTTAATAAGGGTATCTATGCGTTTAGAATGGGTCTCACCAAGGATTTTTAAAACCTCCTTAGGGAGATCCTCCTTTTTTATAATTCCTGCTCTTATGGCATCATCAAGATCGTGATTTACATAGGCAATAATATCGGAAAAGCGAACCACTTGGGCTTCAAGAAAAATATCTTCCTCCACTTCAATAGGCCCTTTTCCCTTGGAGTGTTTGAGAATTCCCATTCTTACTTCATAGGTGAGATTCAGCCCAGCTCCATCCTTTTCCAAGTAATCAACCACTCTTAGGGATTGTTCGTAATGCCGAAATCCTCCTTCAAGGATTTCGTTTAAAACCTCCTCTCCTGCATGGCCAAAAGGAGTATGCCCAAGGTCATGCCCGAGAGCTATGGCCTCTGTTAAAGTGGTATTTAGTTTAAGAGCCCCTGCAATGGTTCTTGCAATTTGAGAAACTTCAAGGGTATGGGTAAGCCTTGTGCGATAGTGATCCCCTCTTGGGGCAAGAAAAACCTGGGTTTTATGTTTAAGCCTTCTAAAGGCCTTGGAGTGAATAATACGGTCTCTGTCCCTTTCAAAGGCTGTTCTTATCTCACACTCAGGCTCAGCTCTAAGCCTTCCCTTAGAAAATCTTGCCTTAACTGCCCTGGGAGAAAGACTACGAAGTTCTTCCTCTTCCTTTTGCTCTCTTATATTAAAGTTTGACATCTTCTACACGTATCTCAAGCCTTTGATTAAAATTATTAATAAAAGGGGTTCCTATGATAAACCTTGGAGGGAAATCCACCTTCTGATTAAAATAAAGGGCATATATTTTTTCAGGGCCCTCCTCAAGCAAAAATTTGGTATGTTTTTCCTTTAAATAAATTATCTCTTTTACTACAAAGTCCTTTAAGAGAAAAAGGGGAGGTTCATGGGCCATGCCGTAAGGAGGAAATTCCTTTAAAGCAAGAAGATTCTCTTCAAAGAGAAGTTCTGAAATTTTTACCTCCCCATCAACATAGCCAAAAATTTGTTTTCTCTCTTTTATTAAATCCTTCAAATCCTTTTCCAAAATTTTTTGAAAGGAGGGAAGATTTTCCTTTAAAATCTGAAAGCCAAAGGCCTTTTTGTGCCCTCCCAGTTCAAGAAAAAGGTGTTTTTCTTTCAGGAGAATGTCAAGAAGATCAATGTCTTCAGTGCTTCTTCCAGAGCCGTAACCAATATTATTTTCAAAGGTAATAATAAGGGCAGGTTTTCCAAAGACATTTTTTGCCCTGTTTGCAAGAAGACCAAGTATTCCCTTAGGTATGTTTTCAAAAATTCCTATAAGAACTGGGCTTGTTGGCTTTTCCTCAAATTCCCTTGCAAGAATTTGCCAAAGCTCTGCTTCAAGACTCTGTCTTTCCGAAAGGAGGTTATTTATTTTAGAAAGAAAGGCCTGGGCATCCTCTTTTCTTTCCATTTTTAAAAAATTAAAGAATAATTCAGGAGCACCCATTCTTCCACAGGCATTAATTCTTGGAATAACTTTGAAATAGAGATCTTCTTCAGAAGGGGGTAAAGTTAAATCTAGCTCATTAAAAAGCGCTTTTAGCGAGGGATGAGAGGGAGAGGCAAGATCTCGAAATCCAAAATAGGTAATAATGCGGTTTTCACCAAGAAGAGGAACCATGTCTGCAAGGGTTGCAAGGGACACAAGTTCAAGATACCCTCTTAAGGAGGGAGGCGGTACCTCTCTGAAAAATCCAGATTCATAAAGATAGGTTCTTAAGGCCCGCAAAAGGGTAAAAACAACCCCTGCTCCGCAGAGATGATAAAAGGGTGAATCCTGAGAGGTAAGTTTTCCCGAAACTACAATGGTTTTTGGTTTTTTTATTACTTCGTGATGATCCGTAATAATTACAGATAGCCCAAGTAATTTTGCCTCTTCTACAGTTTCATAAGCAGAAATTCCAACATCAACGGTAAGTAAAAGGCTTACCCCCTTTTCTTTAAAATAGGAAAGATACCTGGCATGAAAGCCGTAACCTTCCTTATTTTTGTCAGGAATTAATACAATGGGTTCTTTTCCAGAAATTTTTTTTAAAAAATCATAGAGCACATAAGTTCCAATAATTCCATCAGCATCCGAATCCCCATAAATACCAATTAATTCTCCTTTTTTAAGGGCCTCAGCAATTTTTTTAACAGCAAGATCCATTTCAGGAATTTCAAAGGGATCAGAAAAATCCGTTATTTGAGGAAATAAAAAGCTGTAAGCCTTTTTTACCTCTGTAAAGCCTTTATTTATAAGGATTTGAGAGATAAGAGGGGTAAAGGCTCCCTCTCTTAAGAATTCATACAAAATATCCCTTTTGGGAAGCCTTTGAAGCCAAAGTTTTTCCTTAGACATGTGATTTTATATTCTAACATGTTGCAAAAAAATTGAAATATGTTAGAAAAACATCGAAAAAGTTAAATTATTAATATTAATTACTAAAAAGATGAAAATTTCCTAAGGAAAAAGGAAGCTAAATGAAAAGAAATTCTCCTATCAAAGTTGTGGTAACTGGGGGAGCAGGATATATCGGTTCTCATGTGGCAAAGCTTCTTGTAAAAGGGGGTTATGAAGTTCTTGTGATTGATAACTTGAGCACCACTTCAGGAGAAAATGTGCGCTATGGGAAATTGATAGTTCTTGATCTTTCCGAGGAGGAAAAAGTTTTAGAGGTTTTAAAGGGTTTTAAGCCTGATGTGGTTATGCATTTTGCAGCCTTTATTGTGGTTCCTGAGAGTGTGGAAAGGCCTCTTAAGTATTATTATAATAATGTGGGGAATACCCTGAGGTTACTTTCTGCTATGAAAAGAGCGGAGGTAAAAAATTTTATTTTTTCTTCATCTGCTGCTGTGTATGGAATTCCTGAGATTATTCCAGTTCCTGAGACAGCCCCATTGAGACCCATAAGCCCCTATGGAGAGAGTAAGGCCATGGTTGAAAAAATTCTTGCAGATATGGCCAGGGCTTGCGAGATTAATTATATCTCTTTGAGATATTTTAATGTGGCAGGTGCTGATCCAGAGGGGGAGCTTGGCCCTAATTATCAACAGCCAACCCATCTTATTCTTAGGGCTTTAAAAACTGCCAAGGGAGAATATCCCTATCTTGAAATTTATGGAACTGATTATCCCACGCCTGATGGAACCTGTATAAGGGATTTTATTCATGTGATGGATTTGGCTTATGCTCATCTGCTTGCTATGGAATATCTTTTGGACAAGGGGGAATCCACAGTTTTGAATTGTGGATATGGACGGGGCTATTCTGTGCGAGAGGTTGTAGCTATGGCAAAGAAGGTTACGGGAATTGACTTTGAGGTAAGAGAGGCAGGAAGAAGGCCAGGGGATCCTCCAGTGCTTGTTGCCCATGTAGAGAAAATTAAAAAAATTTTGAACTTTAAACCCGCCTATGATGACCTTGAGATTATCCTTAAGCATGCCTGGGCTTGGGAAATGAAACATTAAAGAGGAGGGTTTTATTATGGAAAGAGTAAAACTTGCCATTATAGGAGCAGGGCCTGCAGGGATTGCTGCAGGTATTGAAGCCAAAGTTTCAGGTATTGAGCCCGCAGTTATTTTTGAAAAGGCAGAACATATTTGTGATACCATTGTGAGACTTTATCGCCCAGGGAAAAGGGTGGATGCTGTTTATAGAGGGGTAGAGGTTTCGCCAGTTGGAATTTGTAAGTTTGAAACAGAATCCAAGGAAGAGTTTTTAGAAAGAATAAAGAGATGGGTTGAAGAATATAAGCTTGATATAAGACTTAAAAGCGAGGTGAATTATATAAAGAGGGTTGAGGGAGGATATGAGATTACCGTAAATAATGAACCAAAGATCCTTGCAGATTTTGTTATCATTGCTATAGGTATTTTTGGTCAGCCAAAGAAACCTGACTATCCCATTCCTAAAGAGGTAAGAGATAAAGTCTTTTTTGAACCTCCCAATGTTTGCCCAGCTGGAGGAAAAGTGCTTGTTGTTGGAGGGGGAGATACAGCAGCAGAGGTTGCCTGTTTTCTGTGTCCCAAATGCGAAGTTTATATTTCCTATAGAAGGCCTAAATTTTTCCGAATAAACCCTGTAAATATGCAAATTTTAGAAGAAAAGGTCAAAGAGGGCAAAATAAAACTTCTTATGAATACTGATATAGAAAAAATTGAGTCAGAGAATGAAAAAGTAAAGGTATTTTTCAAAGATGGAAAGGTAGATACTTATGATTTTGTATACTATTGTTTAGGTGGTAGCACTCCCAAGGGTTTTCTTAAGTATATAGGCATAGAATTTGATTTGGATGATCGTCCAAAGGTAGATGAATATTTTGAGACCAATTTACCTGGGGTTTTTCTTGCAGGAGATATTGCAGTTCCCAAAGGAAGCATTCAACTTGCTTTTAATACAGCCCATATTATAATTGAGCGGATAAAAGAAAAGTACTTAAAATAAAAAATGAATTCAAAGAGGGAGACCTGGACCTCTAAGGTTGGTCTTATTTTAGCTGCAGCAGGAAATGCTGTAGGGCTTGGGAATCTTCTTCGTTTTCCTTCAAAGGCAGCGCTTTATGGGGGTGGGGCCTTCATGGTCCCCTATTTTATCTCTCTCCTTTTACTTGGTATTCCTGTTATGCTTCTTGAATGGGTTATTGGGAGGTATGCTGGAAAGCGCGCTCATGGTTCTATGACAGGAATTATCGGGCTCTTTTTTAACCATGCCTCCTGGGCAAGGGCCCTTGGATCTCTTGGAGTTGCTATCCCAATATTAATAGTAATGTATTACATCTGGATTGAATCCTGGACTCTTGGGTTTGCCTTTTTATCTCTTTTTGGAAAAATGCCTGAGCCGGTTTTAACAAGCGATCCTAAAACTGCTATGGCACCTTTTGTTGAGTTTTTTAGAAACTATACAGCCCCTTCTTTTATAGCAGGTGTCTTTTTCTGGATCACCCTCATAATAAACTGGATTATTCTTCAAAGAGGCGTTGCGCGGGGAATAGAAATTACCGCAAAGATAGGTATGCCCGCTCTCATAATCATGGGGCTCTTTCTTGGAATTATAACTCTTTCAAGTAATAACTGGGCAGGTCTTCAGGGATTAAAATTTATTTACAATTTAAACTTCTCTGGCATTAGAGATCCTATGGTTTGGGTTGAGGCAGCAGGTCAGATATTTTTTACTCTCTCTTTGGGAATGGGTGCTATTGCTACCTATGCAAGTTATGTTAATCCTAAGGAGGATGTGGTGAAAGCCGGTCTTTGGACTGCAGGTATAAACGAATTTGTAGAGGTAATAATTGGTGCAAGTATTGCTATCCCTGCAGCCTTTGCCATGTTCGGAGCTATGGCAATTCCTGAGCTTGCTAAAGAAGGCACCTTCAGACTCGGATTTATGACTATGCCTGCCATTCTTATGTCTCTTCCATTGGGGCAATTTCTATCTTTTATATGGTTTATGCTTTTGTTTATTGCTGCCTTGACCTCTTCTATTGCTTTAATTCAGCCTCTTGTTGCTTTCTTTGAAGATGAGATGAAATGGACTCATACCAAATCAGTGACTGTGAGTATGATAATTGTAATTTTGGGAGCTCATCTCTGTGCCTTTGTACCCAATTTTCTTGATGAACTTGACTTTTGGGCAGGAGCAGTCTTCTTACTCCTTTTTGCTCTAATTGAAATAATAGTTTTTATTTGGGTTTTTGGGATTGACAATTTTTACAGGGAATTAACCCTTGATACTACCATAAAACTTCCCAAAATTTTTGTCTATTTCACAGGCATTATTTCTCCTCTTTTTATTCTTTTTATAGGTTATTTCTGGTTTAGTGAGCAGTTGACAGAGGTATTGAGTGAAACTGATCCTAATAAATGGTTAGCAAGGGTTTTTATTTTGCTTTTTGTGGTTTTTCTTGCTATTCTTGCTGTAATCAGTAGAAAAAGGGTGCTTGAAGGTCCAAGGATTTAGAATTAAAATTCTCTTTAGGAAATTTTGCCGGCGTAGCTCAGCGGCAGAGCAGTGGATTCGTAATCCACAGGTCGTGGGTTCAA
>CAZQQV010000054.1:0-10095 GCA_964595655.1 uncultured Caldimicrobium sp. | reverse complement strand
AAGCCCTGGTTTTTCATCCATTTTTGATTACCTCGTAAATTCCAGGAAGATGTCTATATTTTTCTGCATAATCAAGTCCATATCCTACAAGAAAGCCTTTCTCAAGAACAAAACCCACATAATCAAGTTTTACCTCAACCTTTCTTCTCTCTCTTTTATCAATAAGGGCACAAATTTTTATACTTTCTGGCTTATGTAGAGATAGATGTTTTATCAAGAAATCAAGGGTAAGGCCAGTGTCCACAATATCTTCTACAATAACTACATTTTTGCCTTCAAGGGGAAGTTCTATATCCTTGGTAATCACTACCTCTCCTGAGGTTGTGTCAGAATAGCCGTAGCTTTTAACTCTAATAAAGTCAATTTCAAGCTCCTTTCTCTTTAAATTTCTTATAAGGTCTGCAAGAAAGATAAAAGCCCCCTTAAGAGTGCCTATAAGAACAAGGGGCTTTCCTTCAAAGTCTCTCTCAATAGCACTTGCAAGCTCTTTCACTTTTTTTTGAACTTCTTCAGGTGAAATAAGTTCTCTTAATTCATCCATTTTTCTCCTCATTAAATATCAAGTTCTCTATATTCAAGGGCATGCTCATAAATGAATTCTCTTCTCGGTTCCACATTTTCACCCATAAGGATGGTAAAAAGTTCGTCCGCTTTTTCTGCATCCTGAATGGTTACTTTTTTAAGAACTCTTTTTTTGGGATCCATAGTGGTTTCCCAGAGCTGAGAAGGATTCATTTCTCCAAGCCCTTTATAACGCTGAATGTATAAGCCTTTTCTTCCTTCCTCTCTCAAATAATTCAATATTTCCGTAATATTTAAAAGAAAATTTGAAAAAGTGCTTTTTTCATCTTTTATGCTTATTTCAAGATCGGCATCAACGAAATTTTTAAGGTTTTCAAAAATTTTTACTGCCTCTCTATAATCCTTCTCAAGGATGAGTTCTGGACCTATTTTACAATAGGCGTAAACATCTCTTTCTGAATAAATATAAAACTCAAAATATTTTGGATTATAGGAACTGCTTTTAATTTTGGAGATTTTAAAGCCAAGTTCTTGGGCATCCTTGGAAAGTTGATGGACTCTCTCTTCATTTTCAAAATCCGTAAAAGTTTTTATATCTTCCTTCAAAAGAAGTATGATAACCTTGGGAGGATAATTCTTTTTCAGAAGATTTATAAGATTTCTCTCAAGATGAGAAAGGGTTTGGAAAAACTTTAAGGGATCTTTGATTTCTTCAAGAACCTTACCATTTTTGATAATCTTTACTCGGAGATTATTAATCATTCTTTTAAAGATGTAGCGATCAAGTTCATCATCATCTTTAATATAGGTTTCTTTTTTTCCATCAACCACTCGGTAAAGAGGAGGTTGAGCAATATAGAGCCAGCCCCTTTCAATGATATCTGGCATCTGGCGGTAAAAGAAGGTAAGAAGAAGGGTTCTTATGTGAGCCCCATCTATATCAGCATCTGTCATGAGGATAATTTTATGATACTTGCATTTATCAGGATCAAAGGCATCCGGCCCAATTCCTGTTCCTAAACTGGCAATAAGACTTTTAATTTCCTCTGAGGAGAGCATCTTTTCAAAATTTGCTTTTTCCACATTGAGAATTTTTCCCCGAAGAGGAAGAATAGCCTGAAATTTTCTATCCCTTGCCTGTTTGGCAGAGCCTCCAGCAGAATCACCCTCAACAATAAAGAGTTCTCTCTTTTCTGGATCTTTTTCAGTGCAGTCTGCAAGTTTTCCAGCCGTAATAAATTCTTCAATTTCACTCCTTTTTCTAACAAGTTCTCTTGCCTTCCTTGAAGCCTCTCTCGCTTTTGCAGCAGTAATAACCTTTTGGAGAATCTTTTTGGCCTCCCCCGGGTTTTCCTCAAAAAATTTAAGAAGCCCATCATAAACTATGGATTCAACTATAGGTTTTATTTCGCTATTTCCCAGTTTCATTTTAGTCTGACCCTCAAATTGAGGATCAGGCACCTTAAGAGAAATTACTGCTGTTAGGCCCTCTCTTACATCCTCTCCTTCAACCTTAATCTTAAATTGCTTAGGAAGCTTTTCTGACTCAAGATACCTATTTATGGCCTTGGTAAGAGCAGCTCTAAATCCGATAACATGAGTCCCCCCTTCCTTAGTGTGAATATTATTAACATAACTATAAATATTTTCTGTGAATCCAGAATTATACTGAAGAGCCACCTCGACAATAACATTTTCTCTTTCTCCGGAAATATAGATTACTTTGGAGTGAAGGGGTTCCTTTTTTTGATTTAGAGCCTTGACAAGTTCAACTATCCCTCCCTTGTAGTGAAATTTTTCACTATAACCAATTCTCTCATCCACAAGATAAAACTTGACCGAGGGATTTAAATAGGCAAGTTCTTTTATTCTTTTTGAAACTATTTCAAGATCAAATTCAAGTTCTTTTCCGAAGATCTCTGGGTCAGGCTTGAAACAAACTTTGGTTCCTCTTTTCTGGGTTTCTCCTATAACTGCCACAGGGCCATCAGGAACCCCTCTTTTGTAGCTTTGTCTGTATATTTTCCCGTCCCTGTAGACCTCAGCAACCAACCATTCCGAAAGGGCATTAACCACTGAGACTCCCACTCCGTGAAGGCCCCCTGATACCTTGTAGACTCCATGATCAAACTTGGCCCCAGCATGAAGCCTTGTCATTACAAGCTCAAGGGCAGATACCCCCTCTTCAGGGTGAATATCCACAGGAATTCCTCTTCCGTTGTCTTCAACACAGGCCGAACCATCCTTTCTCAAGGTTACCCTTATTTCATTGGCATAGCCTGCAAGGGCCTCATCTACCGCATTGTCAAGAACCTCCCACAAAAGATGATGGAATCCATTTATATCCGTTGAGCCAATATACATGGCAGGTCTTACTCTAACACCCTCAAGACCTGATAAAACCTTAATAGCCTGAGCTTCATATTTCTCCATAGATCAGCTCACCTCAGAAGAAAAATTTTTAGACTTATTAAATTACCATGGGCATAAGAAGATAAAGGAAACCTTCATCCCTATATCCTGTTATGAGACAGGGAGATCTCTCATCATTTAACTTCATTTCTATCTCTTCGGATTTCATGTGTTCAAGGGCAGAAATAAGATAATCCGCATTAAAGGTAACTGATAAGGGGCTTCCCTGATATTCAGCTCTGAGTTTAATTTCTGCCTTACCTACCTCTGACTCTGGCGAAGAAAGAAATAACTCATTGGAAGAAAAATCAATTTTTATAGGTTTATACTTTTCACTGATTAACACCGTTGCCCTATCAAGGGCATTGAGAAAGAGTTTTCTATCAATTTTTAAAACATTTTGAAATTCCTGAGGAATAACTGCTCTGTAGTCAGGAAAGGTACCTTCAAGGGTTCTGCTGAAGAAAAAGCCATCACTAAAAAATAGCACTGCATAGTTATGAACAAAGCCAAATTTCACAACAAGTTCGTCTTCGGCAAGCTCAGAAATCATATCTGCGCCCTTTCTTCCTACAATAAAACCCTCTGATAAATTGGAATCTTCAATCCCAGGCACATCTCTATCAAGAAGGGCAAGCCTGTGCCCATCTGAGGCAACAGCTCTTAATTTTCCCTCTTCCTTTAATGGTTCAAAATAAACCCCTCCCAAAACAAACCTTGCCTCTTCCTTGGAGGCACAAAAAATCGTTTTATCTATGAGCTCTGCTAAAACCTTTCCTGGAATGTCAAGAAGGTTTTCTTCCATAAACTCAGGAAGGTTAGGAAATTCTTCACTGTCTGTGATGGCAAGTTCGAACTTGCTATTTTCCTCTTCATCTTTAATAACAAGTCTTGTATCTTCCTTTTCAAAAATAATCTCATCTTCGTCAAGGGTTTTTATAACTTCATAAAATTTCCGACAGGGTACACAAATCGAAAGGGGCTCCCCTTCTATAGTTGCAGAAACCTTGCCTTTAAAGCCCTGTTCAAGATCGGTAGTAGTGATATAAAGCAAATTTTTTTCGGGTTCAAAGGTTAATAGTGCCATAGAAAGAACTGCCATTGAGGCCTTTTTATCAGCAACTGAGTCTGCCCTTTTTAGGAGCTTTTCAAGACGATTTTTATCAATTTTAGCAATCATGGGGCCTCCTTAAGGTGATTTTTTCAAAATTATAACATAAAATCGAAAAAAGTCATTAAAATTTAATCTTTTTTGGATATTACTTGGCTGGAAGGAGATTGTAAGATAGAATAAAGTTTATGGAAAAAATTAATTTAAAAGTTGAGGGGATGACCTGTGTTAATTGTGCTAAAGCTATAGAGGTATCTTTACAAAGATTGAAAGGAGTTAAAAGGGTTGAGGTTTCCTTTGAACTGGGAAGAGTTTTGGTTGAATTTGAAGAGGAGTTTTTAAGTGATGAAGAAATAAAAAAAGTTATTGAAAGCCTTGGTTATAAGGTTGCTTCACATGAGAAAAAGAAGGGTTATCAAAGGGAAATTCTTATTTTTTCTTTTCTTTCAAGCTTTTTAATCATGGTTCTTATGTTTTATCATCACTCTTTCAGTCTCTGGCTTCAGGCCTTGCTTAGTCTTTCTGTTCAAATCATTGGAGGTGCAAAGTTTTACAAAGGAGCAATATCGGGAATTAAAGCCCGCATTGGCAACATGGATTTGCTTGTGGCTCTTGGAACAACAGCTGCACTTCTTTATAGTATGCTTTCTGCCATAAAAATTCTTCCCGGTGAGCCCTTTTTTGAAACTAATGCTTTTCTCATTTCCTTTGTGCGACTCGGAAAATATATTGAAGAAAGAACCAGAAATAGGGCCCTTCATCTTCTCAAGGAGCTTTTTGCCCTTCAAACAAAAACGGTAAGGCTTTTAATAAAAGACGGTGAAAAGGAGGTATCTATAAATGATGTTCTTCCTGGAGACATAATTATATTAAAAACTGGAGATCTTGTTCCACTTGATTGCGAAATTATAGAGGGAACCATTGAAGTAGATGAATCTCTAATTACAGGAGAAAGCAAACCTGTTCTTAAAAAACCCTCAGATTCCCTAATCTCAGGAACCCTTATCGTAAATGGTTATTGCAAAGCCAAGATAAAGGCCCTCTTTGAAAAGAGCTATGTATCCCTTCTCATTGACCTTGTTGGAGAGGCTTTAAAACAAAAGCCCAAAATTCAACGGGTAGCAGATGTGGTGTCTCATTATTTCGTTCAAGCTATTGTTCTTCTATCAATGGGAGTTTTTTTCTTTTGGTTTTATAGAAGTGGAGATCTTGCCTTAAGTTTTAATTTTTCCCTTTCTCTCCTTGTAATTTCTTGTCCCTGTGCCTTCGGACTTGCCGTTCCTCTTGCTGTATCCGTTGGACTTGTCAGGGCTTACAAAAAAGGCCTCCTTATTAAGGATCCTGCCTCCTTTGAAAAGGCCCCTCTCATAAAAGCGCTTATTCTTGACAAAACAGGCACTTTAACTATAGGAAAGCCAAAAATTATTAACTATACGGAATACGAAAAAGGAGCCTTAAGTATTGCTTACGCCCTTGCTAAGACTTCAAGACATCCCTATTCTCAGGCCATTGTTAATTTTGCAAAAGAGAGGAAGATTGAACCTCTTGAAATAAAGGACTGCAAAGAAGAGCCTGGAAAGGGAGTTTTTTGCGGGGAGTTTTTTCTTGGAAGGGATAATGTGAGTGAGAAAATAGTTTTAAAAAAGGGAGAACAAATCCTTGCAGAGTTTTTAGCTGAGGATGAAATAAGAGGAGAAGCAAAAGAGATTATTGAATTTTTCAAAAAAATGGGGATAGAGGTAATTCTTGCAACAGGGGATACCCTTGCAAGGGCAAAAAGAGTTGCTGATACTCTTGGAATTAAGAGAATTTATGCCGAAGTAAAACCTGAGGATAAACTAAAAATTGTTGAGACCTTACAAAAAGAGGGCTTTAAAGTTGCCATGGTAGGAGATGGAATAAATGATGCCCCAGCTCTTGCCAAGGCAGATCTCTCCTTTGTTATGGCTGAGGGGGTTGATATTTCAAAAAGGGTAGGGGAGGTGGTTTTGCTCTCTGGCCTTAAAGGACTCAAAGACTTTTTTGAGATTGCCCAATTTTTAAAAAGAAGAATTACGCAAAATCTCTTTTGGGCTTTTATTTATAATTTTTTGGGTATTCCAATTGCAGGAGGGCTTTTATATTCAAAAGGGATTATGTTAAAACCCGAGATGGCAGGGCTTATGATGGCCTTCTCCTCGGTGAGCGTGGTTTTGAATTCAATTAGAAAATAAGGCTCAATAAATCCGGTTTTTTAAAATCGCACACAGAAAAACAAATACTTGTAAAAATTTTTAAATGATTTAAATTACTAAGAAATAAAAACGGAGGAATTCTCATGGAAAAAGAACTGAGGATACGAATTTTTGGTGATCCGGTTCTAAGGGAGAAAGCCCAACCAGTAAAAGAAATAAATGGAGAGCTTAGGGATTTAATCGAGAAAATGGCAGAGTTAATGTATAAGGTTAAAGGTCTTGGTCTTGCAGCCAATCAAGTGGGTATCCCAAAAAGATTTTTTATTATGGACATTTCTCAAAAAGAGGGAAAACCCCTTCTTGAGGTTTTTATTAATCCTGAAATTATTGAAGCAGAGGGGTTAACCGAATACGAAGAGGGTTGTCTAAGTATTCCTGGTTATTATGCCAAAGTGGAAAGATATGCCAGATTATTTGTTAAGGCCTATGATCTTGAGGGAAAACCCTTTGAAAGAGAGCTTACAGGGCTACACGCCATTGCCTTTCAGCATGAATATGATCATCTTGAGGGTATCCTCTTTGTGGATAGGCTTTCGCCTCTTAAAAAGGAGCTTTTTAAAAAATGGTGGAAGAAAAATGCTCCTACCAGGAAATAACTCTAAGTCTTTTTATTTCCTTGGCCTTTCCGTCAGAGTTTAATTCAAGATAGACTCCTTCAAGTTTGTAAGGGGGCGAGGTTTCCACTTCAAGCCTTCGACCAACAAGGGTGGTGTATAATTCAAAGGCCTGAGAAATTTTCATTCCAATTACACTCTCTAAACTTCCACACATTCCCACATCAGTGATATAGGCTGTGCCATGAGTAAGAATCCTTTCATCCGATGTCTGCACATGGGTATGAGTCCCAAGAACAGCAGAAACTAATCCATCAAGAAAGTATCCAAGGGCTATTTTTTCAGAGGTGGCTTCAGCATGGAAGTCTACAAGAATGTAAGGGGTTTCCTTTTGAAGCTCTTCTGCAAGCTTTTTTCCCACCAAAAAGGGATTCTCAAGGGGTCGCATAAAAATTCTTCCTTCAAGGTTTATCACTGCAAGTTTTAATGCCTCTTTTGTTAGAACGGCCCAGCCCTTTCCAGGAGCGCCCGGACCATAATTGGCAGGTCTTATTACCCTCTCACTTTTTTGAAGATAAGGCATAAATTCCTTTTTCCAAACATGATTTCCCGTGGTAAGTAAATCAATTCCGAAAGAGAAAAGTTCTTCGGCTATTTTCTCAGTAAGCCCATATCCACCAGCAGCATTTTCAGCATTGGCTATAACAAAATCCGGTTTATATTCTTTTATTAGTTCCGGAAGCTTTTCTTTAATAATTTTTCTTCCTGGTGAGCCAACAATATCCCCCAAAAAGAGAATCTTCATTTTTTACCCCTCTATTTGGCATACTCAATGGCTCTTGTTTCTCTGAGAACTGTCACCTTAATAATACCTGGATAGGTAAGTTCTTTCTCTATTTTTTGGGCAATTTCTCTGGCAAGAAGGTAGGCCCTTTCATCCGAGACGAGTTTGCTATTAACAATTACTCTTACTTCTCTTCCTGCCTGAATGGCATAGGCCTTTTCTACCCCTTCAAAAGATGAAGCAAGGGCCTCAAGTTCTCTAACTCTTTTCAGATAGGCTTCAAGTAATTCCCTTCTAGCTCCAGGTCTTGCCCCAGAGAGGGCATCAGAAACCTGAAGGAGAATCCCAAGCACGGTAGTAATGGGTACATCCTCATGATGAGAGGCAATGGCGTTAACAATTTCTTCATCTTCACCATATTTTCTTGCAATTTCAGCACCAATTAGGGCATGGGGGCCTTCCTGTTCATAACTTGTCGCCTTACCAATGTCATGGAGCAAAGCCGCCCTTTTAGCTTTTTTAGGATCAAGCCCAAGTTCTGCAGCAAGTGCTGAGCAAATAATAGCTGTCTCAATAGAGTGTTGAAGCACATTTTGACTATAACTGGTTCTAAATTTGAGTTTTCCAAGAAGCTTTATAAGTTCATGATGAACCCCATAAATTCCCAGTTCAAAACAGGTTTTCTCTCCGATTTCAAAGATCTGTTGCTCCATTTCTTCTTCAACCTGTTTGACCACCTCTTCAATTCTTGTAGGATGAATTCTTCCGTCAGCAACAAGTCTTTCCAAGGCAATCCTTGCAATTTCCCTTCTGTAAGGATCGTGGCAGGAGAGAACCACAACCTCTGGAGTGTCGTCAATGAGAAGATCAACCCCTGTAAGGGTCTCAAAGGTCCTTATATTTCTTCCCTCTCTTCCAATGATTCTTCCTTTCATTTCTTCGTTTGGAAGCTGAACCACAGAGACAGTTTTTTCCGTAACAAAGGGGATAGCTGCCTTTGCAGTGGCATAGGCAATAATTTCCTGGGCCTTTCTTTTGGCTTCTTCCTTAATTTCGTTTTCAATCTTCATAATGACCTTAGCTTTCTCTTCAGCCATTTCCTCTTCTATTTTTTTCATAAGAAGTTCACGGGCCTCTTTTTCTGTCATTCCAGCTATCCTTTCAAGCTCTTCTTTGGCCTGTTTTACAAGAACTTCAATTTCTTCTCTTTCTCTCTCAAGTTTTACTTTCAAATTTTCAATTTCTGAAAGTTTTTTTTCAAGATGTTCTTCCTTCTTTGCAAATTCAAGTTCTCTCTTGTTAAGGTATTCCTCTTTTTGTTGAATTCTTTCCTCTTTGAGAGTCAATTCTTTTAATTTTTGTGAAAAATCTCTTTCCAGTTCTTCTTTTCTCTTTAAAAGTTCCCTTTTGATTTCCTGGTCTGCCTCTTTGAGTTTTTCAATGGCCTCTTTTTCTGCCTTAAGGAGAATTTCTTTTGCCTTTTCTTCAGCAGAAAGAATAGTCATTTCTGCTTTTTCTTTGGCGCGAGAAAGGATTTCTTCAGCTTCCTTTTCAGCCGAGAGTTTTAAAGCCTTTTCCTTTTTTTTCTGAAGAAAGTAAAAACCACCCGCAATTAATAAGCCGATGACTAAGCCCAGTAAAAGAGTTACTATATAATACATAGGACCTCCTCCCTTAAAAGGTATTTGGAAGGGAGGGGAAAAGAGGATTTAACAGTAGATTCCCGAGATGCCGTGGTAGAGTGCCTGCCCCAAGCTCTTTAATTTTTAACTTTTGAGGAGGGGGCTGGCAAGCCCTTTTCCCGTTCAAAGGACCCCAGCTCCACCTTACCTCTTACTTTTTTAGTGTTAGCTTGGCAGGCCAATTCTCTACTCACGGACACCCCAGGAAAGTGGGTTGATTTTTCAAAAAATTTTCTACCTTAACAATCTGCCCCTTAAGCAAATCTTCTAACTTTTCTTTTTCCTTCTTTGTTTGGATATAATCGTAAGCAACTTGCATAAGAAGCCAGATTGCAAGTTTGTAAGTGGGTACCTTCTTGTAATTCTCAATTTCCTGTTTTTTACTCTCTAAATAATTCAATACTTCCTTTATTTCCTCTTCCGGAAGTTCACTCCGGAAGGTAAAACATTGGCCTAAAAATTCGAAAGTTACCTCTCTGGCCATTAAAATCCTCAAATCTCTGAAAGTTTTTGTATTAAACCACCAATTTTTTCTTTTAAAATCCTCTTTTCCTCCTCCCTCCTTTCTATTTCTTCTTTCAACTTTTTATTCTCTTCTATTTTCTCATTTAATTGATTTAAAAGTTCTTCTCTTTCCTTCCTTAATTGTAAGATAGTATCAATGAGAAAATCAATTTTATTTTCCAGTTCTCTAACCTCTTCAAAGGCCATCAATTTCCTCCAGTTTTTTTTTGCTATTAAATAAAATCCTTTTTTTATTTTTTGCAAGAGGGGGAAATTCCCCGTTAGTGCAGAG
>CAZQQV010000053.1:0-10141 GCA_964595655.1 uncultured Caldimicrobium sp. | reverse complement strand
GGGGCTCAGGAGGGCAGCCTATCAAATTTTTCAAAATTTTAAGGACCTCTAAATCCTTAAATTCAATTTGACCATATACAAAATTTTATGATACTACCGATTTAAGGATTATTTTCCAATACAGAAGCGGGAAAAGATTTCCGAGAGAAGATCTTCAGTTGTGACCTCTCCAATGATTTCAGAAAGGGCACTAATAGCAGATCTTATCTCAATAGAGACCAGTTCAGGAAGGGGCTCTTTTTTTCTAAGTTCCCTCAGGGCATCTTCAAGATGTCTTTTTGCCTTTTCAAGGGCTGTCTTTTGCCTGAGATTGGGAACCACCTCAGGAATAGAGGTCGCTTTCTCTGAAACAATTTTTTCATAAATTCTTTGAGAGAGAAGATCAAGATTTATTTCTTCTTTAACGGAAATCTCAATAATTTCTTCCTTATTTTTGAAAAAATTTTTCCACTCTTCAAGATAATTAGGGGTTATATCAATTTTATTGAGAACTGTCAAGTGAGGATATTCTTTAACCTTTTCGTAAAGGTTTAAAACTTCTTCATTGGGAGGCTCAGTTACATCAATCAAAAAAAGCACAAGGTCTGCCTCTTTAAGTTTTTGAAAGGCCCTTTCTACTCCAATTTTTTCAACGGGGTCTTCTGTTTCCCTTAAGCCTGCTGTATCAATAAGTTTAACGGGAAGCCCCTTTAAATAGGCCTCCTCCTCAAGAAAATCCCTTGTGGTCCCAGGAATGGGGGTTACAATGGCCCTTTCTTCCTTCAAAAGGGCATTCATAAGAGAGGATTTTCCCACATTGGGTTTTCCAGAAATCACAAGATTGATACCCTCCCGATAAATCTTTCCTTCCTCATAACTCTGAATAAGCTCCTCTATTTCGGGAATAATTTCTCTTTTAATGAGTTCTATAATTTCTGGGGGGTTCATGATTTCAATATCCTCTTCTGGAAAATCTATGGCGGATTCAACCTGTGCAAGGGCGAAAAGAAGTTTCTCCCTTAGAAGGTTTACTTTTTCAGAGAGCCTCCCTGAAAGACCGCTTATAGCAAGTTTTAAGGCGCGCTCACTTCTTGCGGAAATAATTTCCTCAATGGCTTCAGCCTGAGCAAGGTCTATTCTTCCATTTAAAAAGGCCCTTAAGGTAAATTCTCCTGGTTGAGCAGGCCTTGCTCCCTCTCGGAGAACCAATTCAAGAATTTTCCTTAAATTTATGTATCCGCTATGGGCGTGGATTTCAACCACATCTTCTCGGGTATAACTGTAGGGTTTTTTCATGTAAACCACAAGCACTTCGTCAATTTTTTCTCCTGTCTCTGGATCCACAACGAAGCCATAGTAAAAGCGATGGGACTCAAAGTGAGATCGGGGCTTTGCTGGTTGAAAAATTTTTTGAAGAATTTCTAAAGCTTTATCACCACTTACTTTAATAACGCCAATTGCCCCCCTCCCAGGAGGGGTGGCAATGGCGGCAATGGTATCTTCAAGATAAAGCTTTGGCTCCACTTAGGCTTCTTTCCACTTTAAAACTACCTTTTTACCTCTTGAATCTTCTTGAATTTCAGCGACAATGTTAGGCTCATCTTTGATCTTATTAAGCACAAGCCTTTCTTCTCTTTTGTTCCCAACCCTTAGGGCTCTTTCTCTTTTGTCTTCCTTTATCAAGGTTATGGCACGATCAACAGCCTTTAAAAGTCGCCTTTCCCTCTCAAGGTTAACTCCTTTTACCTTAAGATTGATCTTTGGACCAACTCCTAAAGATTTGGCCACAATCTTGTTAGTAAGGTATTCAAGGGCTGAGAGAGGTTCTCCATCGTTTTGGAGAAGATAACGAGTATCGGGGCCAGAGAAGATAATGTCCACCTCCATTTTTTCTCCTAAAAGCTGGGTCTGGGTTTCAATTTGAAAGTCCATATGATAGAAAAGCTCCTTAAGAAAGGCAAGGGCTCTTGTTGCCCTTTCACTTAAAATTTTATCGGGTTTGATCATAAAAATTGCTTTAATCTTTCTGCCAGACCCAAGCATTCCCCCCGGGGCAAATTCAAGAATTTCAATTTTTAAATCCTCAGGCAGGCAACCCAAATCTTGACAGGCCTTTTCAACCATTTGATCAAGGCTTTTTCCTTCAAGTTCTAAGACTCTGCTCATGGCTCCACCTCTCCTCATCTGGTTTTTAATGACTTAAAGGTTATCAATTGCTGGATTATAGATAAAAGATTATTCACAAACCAGTAAAGGACAAGACCTGAAGGAAAATTTATAAATAGAAAGGTAAAAAATATGGGTAAGAGAAGCATAATCTTTTCCTGGGTGGGATCCATACTTGTAGGAGTAAGCTTTTGCTGAATAAACATGGAAACTCCCATAAGAATAGTTAAGAGAGGAATGCCTCCAAGCCAGGGGATCTCAAAAGAGGGAATATAGAGACGCTCAGGAGCAGAAAGATCATTGATCCAGAGGATAAAAGGAGCATGCCTCAATTCTATGGCCATAAGAAGAACTTTATAAAAGGCAATAAATACGGGGATTTGAATAAGAATTGGAAGGCATCCTGAAAAAGGATTAATTTTATGTGTTCTATAAAGATTCATAAGCTCTTTTTGCAGAGTTTGGGGATCATCTTTATATTTTTCTCTCAATTTCTGAAAGACAGGTTGAAGCTCCTGCATTTTTTTCATACTGCGATAACTGATATGATTAAGAGGATAAAAGAGAGCTCTGATAAGAAAAGTGATAATGACAATGGCCCAGCCATAATTGTGAGTAAATTGATAGAAAAACTTTAAAAGATAAAGTAAAGGTTTTGCAACGAAGTCAAAGATTCCAAAGTATAGGGATTTGGCAAGAAGGGGATATTCTTTTTTCAATTCTTCTGCACTCTTTGGCCCCATGTAAAGCTTAAATTTAAAGGTTTTTACTTCCCCTGGTTTTAATTCAAAATCAGGGCTCCAAAAGATGTATTCATTTACACCTTCAGCGATTTTTCTAAAGGTGCTTTTAAAAGTGCCATTTTCAAGGGGAATTAGAGCAGAGAGAAAATAGACATCCATATAGCCTAGATATTTAAGGGGACCTACGTATTCAGAGAGGGTATCCTTTAATTTAACCTCTTCGAGGTGATCAGTGTAATAAAAGGGCCCTTTGAAAACATAATTACTCCCCTCTGAAAAGGGAGAAAAAACACCCCTTACAAGGAGTCTGTCTTTGTAAGTCACATTAGAAAGATTCCTAATTTTTATTTCCCAATCCATATAATAGGAAGAGCCTTTGAAAATGAGCTTTTTCTCCATTTCAAGGTGGCCGTAAAGGCCTCTAAAAAAGAGCACCTTTTCTTCCTTTGGAGAAACTTCAATTATATCGGGATTTGGATTTTCAAAGGGAATTACTGCAAAATGGGGAAATTGAGTTAAATAAATCTCTGGAGGGAGGGCCTCTTTTGGTGCAGTCACAAGTTCAACAGACTCGTTACCTTTGAGAGTCTTTTTATACTTAAGGAGTTTGAAAGAGGTAAATCTTACTCCCAGATTGGTAAGATCTGCCTCAAAGTAAGGAGTTTTTATTTTGATTTGCTTGGCAGAAGGTAAAGTAGTTGCTTGGGCGTTTAATTCCTGAAAATCCTTGGATAAAGTTTTATTTAGGGGAGTTTCTTTAGTTTGGCTTGTTTGGTTAGTGAGATTTCCTTGGGGAGGGATAGGGGAAAAATATTTCATATAGAAAAACTGAAATAAAATAAGCACAGCAAGGGAAAGAACAATAGCAAGAAGAACGCGGTTATCCATGTCTTTTCTCCTTAACGGAATCTTTCTCTTGCGGAAGATCTATTCCTCCTGGAAAGAGGGGGTTGCATTTGAGAAATCTTTTTAAAGCCAAAAATCCACCTTTGAAAACCCCATGAGCCAGAATCACCCTTTTGGCATATTCACTGCAACTCGGATAATATCTACAATGAATTCCGAAATAGAGAGAAAAAAATGGAGAAATAAATCTTTGATAAAAGGATAATCCCTTAAGAAGGAAGTTTTTCATCATAAGAAAGAAACTCTTTCCCTCTGGAAAGATGGTTTTTCACAATTTCCAGAAGCTCCCAGTAATTGAGGGTTTTTACATTAGGGTGAGGGATAATTATTAAATCAGAACTTTCAGGGAAAAGATCCTTATTTCTTCTAAAAACTTCTCGAAGAATCCTCTTCACCCTATTTCTCTCACTTGCCTTTCCAATTTTTGAGGAAACCACAAGCCCCAGTCTTCTATATCCAAGATTATTAGAAGTGTATATTATTAACAAATATTTATCAATCCAAATTTTTTTTCCTTCTTTGAAAACCCTTTCAAAATCTTTATTTAATCTAAGGCGTTCCTTCTTTGAAAATCCCTCTTTTTTAGGGGACACTTTTTATACAGTAAGGCGCCAACGGCCCTTTCTTCTTCTATTTTTAAGAATTCTTCTTCCTGATCTCGTTTTCATCCTTGCCCTAAAGCCATGCTTTCTTTTCATTTTAAGCCGGCTTGGCTGATAGGTCCTCTTAGGCATAGGATCTACCTCCTCTATCAGGAAAACTTGAATTGGCACTATTTTAGCATCTTTCCAAAAATTTTCTATATGTTAAAATAAAAAAAATGAAAGACCTTCTTCATAATATTCTCCTTGAGAAGTTCTACGAAATTCTTAAAAGAAAACAAAGAGGGCTTTATTTTAAACCCTTTTATAATCGTCCTTTCTTTGATTTAAAAGCCTACCTTGAGAGAGAGAAGTTTATTGTTATTGCTGAGGTGAAAAAGGCTTCGCCTCTTAAGGGAAGTCTCAGGCCTGATTTCAATCCCCTTGAATTAGCCAAAATTTACGAAAGAGCTGGAGCAAAAGCTATTTCAGTCATTACTGAGGAGAACTACTTTTACGGCTCCCTTGAATATCTTGCAGCCATAAGAACCTTAACGGATCTTCCCCTTCTTAGAAAGGATTTTATTCTTGATCCCATTCAGATTGAAGAGGCTAAAGCCTTTGGAGCAGATTTTGTTTTATTGATTTCTGGAATCCTTTCTTCTGAGGATTTAAAGGAGCTTTTAAAACATTGTAAAAAAATAGGGCTTTCAGCCTTGGTTGAGATTCATAGCCCTGAAGATCTTGAAAAGGCCTTGTCCTCAGGGGCAGAAGTTTTAGGAATAAATAATCGTAATCTTTACACCCTTGAGCTAAATCCCAAACACTGTTATAATTTGTTACCTCAAATACCTAAGGGAATCCCAGTTATTGCTGAATCAGGGATAACTACTTCTTTGGAGGTAAGGGAGTTAAAAAGGGCAGGTTTTAGAGGGGTTTTGATTGGGACCTCCTTGGTAAAGGCTAAAAATCCAGAAACCCTTTTAAAAGAAATGGTAGAGGGTGCCAAAGATGGAGCTTGATTTTAATAAGGGAGATGGTTTAATCCCTGCTATCATTCAGGACTTTGAGACGGGAAAGGTTCTTATGCTTGGCTATATGAATGAAGAGGCCTTTAAAAAAACCCTTGAAATTGGAAAGGTCTGTTTTTATAGCAGAACCCGAAAGAAACTCTGGATCAAAGGTGAGACTTCAGGGCATTTCCTTGAGGTAAAGGAGATTTATGTTGACTGTGACAGGGATACCCTTCTTATAAAAGTTAAACCCCATGGTCCAGTGTGTCACGAGGGATATGAGTCTTGTTTTTATAGAAGGCTTAATTCTGAGGGGAATTGGGAAATAGTAGAAGAGAGAAAAAGGAATCCGGAGGAGGTTTATGGAAAGGGTGCTTAAATTTGGAATACCCAAAGGAAGTCTTGAAAAGGCAACCATTGAACTTTTTGAAAAGGCAGGTTGGACCATTGAGGTGCATCATAGAAGCTATTTTCCCGAGGTAGATGATCCTGAGCTTGAGATGGTGATCTGTCGCCCTCAGGAGATGAGCCGATATGTGGAAGCAGGTGTTCTTGATGCAGGAATTACCGGGAAAGACTGGATTCTTGACAATAACTCCGATGTAGTAATTGTGGAAGATCTTCCCTATTCAAAGGTCAGCAAAAGACCAGCAAGATGGGTAATTGCGGTAAGAGCTGATTCTGACATAAAAACCCTTGAAGACTTAAGGGGGAAAAAAATAAGTACCGAGCTTGTGAATTATACCAAGAGATTTTTTGAGGAGAAGGGAATTCCCGTTGAAGTTTCCTATTCTTGGGGAGCTACTGAGGCCAAAGTGGTTCAGGGGCTCTGTGATGCCATTGTGGAAGTAACTGAGACAGGAACTACCATTAAAGCTCATGGTTTGAAAATCATCTATGAAATGCTTATTACTTATCCTCAACTTATTGCTAATAAAGAAGCCTGGGAAGACTCCTGGAAAAGAAAAAAGATTCAACAAATTGCCGTTTTGTTAAAAGGTGCTTTAAATTCACATAAAAAGGTGGGATTGAAAATGAATGTTCCTGCAGAAAACCTTGAGAAAGTGGTTGCCATCCTTCCAAGCATTACTGCTCCTACCATTTCAAAGTTATATAATGCTGACTGGTATGCCCTTGAAGTAGTAGTTTCTGAAAAAGAAGTTAGAGATCTTGTTCCCAAACTATTGGAATATGGAGTTCAGGGAATTATTGAATACAGTCTTAATAAGATTATCTGAGGAATTGTATGCAAAGGCTTCCTGTAAGTTATCTTAAACCAGGGATGAAAACCTATGAAGAGGTCTATGATGCTCAGGGCAGGGTTCTTTGCGGAAAGGGAGTAGAGCTTACTGAAGAAATGATAAAACGCTTTTTAGAGCTTGGAGTTAGTTATGTAACTGTTGAAGGTACTTCTGTCAAATTGCCATGGGAAAAAAACTTGGAGGAAGAACTTAAGGAATTGGAAAAAAGATTTGAAGGTATTACTGATGAAAATCTTCTTCAGATAAAGGAAATATTAAAGGAACTTCTTTATGAAAAGCATAGGGCGAAACCGCAATGACCATTGACCCTTCTGAGAAGAGAAAAGAGGTAAAGAAAAAATTAAGAAAACTTGAAGGTCTTCCCACCCTTCCTCCTATTGTTCAGCGTCTCAATCAGATGATAGAGGATGAAAGAACTTCTCTTAATCAAATTGCCGAGCTCATTGAGAAGGATCAGGTAATAACCACCAAGGTTTTGAGGCTTGCCAATTCAGCTTTTTATGGTTTCCCGAGGAAAATTTCTACAGTTCAACAGGCTATGATGCTTCTTGGAATTAATGTATTGAAAATTCTTATCATGACTTCCTCTATTTTTGAAATTATACATAAAGAGGATGTCGGGCTCTGGGAGCACTCTATTGGGGTTGCAGCCTGTTCAAAGATTATCGCTGAAAAATTAGAGCTTAAAGATGCCCAAGAGGTTGCAACTGCAGGACTTCTCCATGATTTGGGAAGAGTAATTATAAAGGTTTCCTTACAAGAGGAATACCAAAAAATAATGGTATTGGTGTCGCAAGGGGTTGATCCTCTCTCAGCTGAGAGAAAGATTCTCGGTATTGATCATGCCGAAATTGGAGCTTTTCTTATGAGGCAGTGGAATCTGCCAGAAAGACTTATAGAGGCGGTGGAGTCCCATCATGATTTGGAAAAAACCAAAAAATATCGAAAAGAGGCCTCTATCCTTCATCTTTCGGATGTACTCTTGCATGCAAGAGGATATGGAAAAACTGCCTATGAGAAGGTTCCTCCTCTTGATGCCAAGGCTTTAAAAAATTTAAATCTTGGTTTCCCAGAAATCAAGGAAATTCTTTTTACTTTAGAGCCAAGGCTTTACGAATTGAGATTCTTTACCGAAGAACTAAAAAAAGAATTAGCTGGTGAGAACTGATAAAACTTAATTCTCATGAGAGAACTTTTAAAAGAGTCTATTGAAATCAAAAGAAAGCCGGAGGAAGTTTTTAAATACCTAAGGCTTATAGAGCCAAGACTCCGGCTAAATCCATCATACAAGCTTCTGGAATTTAAGAAACTCTCAGAGGGATCCATTGAAAAGGGGTTTCGCTACAGGGTGAAGACAATAGCAGGTAACAAAATAATAGAATACGAAGGTGAAGTAATAGAATTTATTGAGAATGAGAGACTTACCACCGCAGATACCAAAGGAAGGATAAAGGTTACTCTTACTCTGAAGCCCACTGATAAAGGCACACTTCTTACGCATGAAGAGGAATTTGATCTTCCTGATGAAATTCTCTTTTGTGTTGAAGAAGAAAAAGAGATCCCTCTTTGGCAAAAGATAATTCAATTAATAATTACTGTTGAAAGCACACAATTAAATCAAAGGAGTATGGTAAGAGAAAGCCTACTCCTTGCTTTGAGAAAAAACCTGAGACTCTGGCTAAGAAGAATTAAGGAAGAGCTTGAGACTAATGTTTAATATTTTCAGACATAAAACTGGCTCAATTTAAGAGAGAGAAAGTGGAACCCCAACCTCTTGTTAGGGATTCACTTTTTAAGAATGCTTCAAAGAAATATATTGTTTCCTTCTGTGATAAAAGGGGCCCCTTTGATCTGTGGAAAAAGTATCTTTCTAAATATTATAGGATTCGCAATTTTAGAGATATAAAAAAATTTTTTGAAGTTCTTCTGTTTTCTCCCCCTGATGGGATCCTTTATCAGTATGAAAAATCAAAAGAGGGGCTGAAGATTTTACTCAAGGATATTAAGGTTCCTTTTAATTTGGTAAGAATTCCACTTATTTTAATAGTCAAAAAAGAGCATATTCAAGAAATAGAAAGTTTTTTATTTGCTCTTGATGATGTGATCTTTGAAGAGGCAAGTCCTGAGGAGGTTCTTTTAAGAATGAACTTATGTTTTAAGAGACTTGAGCGAATTTCTGATAATAATCCTCTTACAGGGCTTCCAGGCAATGTTTCCATTGAAAGGGCTTTGCAAAGAATTCTTGAGAGTGAAGTGCCCTATGCGGTATGTTATGTGGATCTAGATAATTTCAAGGCCTACAATGACCTGTATGGATTTTCTCAGGGAGACGAAATGATAAAAAATCTTGCACGAATATTAACTTCAGTGGTTAAGGAGTTTACTAGGGATGGTTTTGTGGGACACATTGGGGGAGATGATTTTGTATTTATAGTGCCTCTTGAGGTAGTAGAAAGGGTCTCTCAAGAAGTTATAAAGAGATTTAATCTTCTTGTGCCTGCCTTTGTGAGTGAGGAGGATTTTAAAAGGGGTTACTTTATAAGTAAAGATAGACTTGGAAACATTCGCACTTTCCCTTTGCCATCGGTTTCTATTGCTATTGTTCCAGTATATAAAGGAAAGTTCAAGCACATTGGTGAAATTGCTCAAAGAGCAGGAGAGATCAAAAAACTTGTTAAATCCATGGAGGGAAGTAATTACTTTATTGACAGAAGGGCCTAAAAAAATTTGGAATAATTTTTTCTGGCTGAAAGATAATCTTTTTCTTCCTTTAAAGATTTCAATTTCTCTTTGAGTAAAGCATCAATAAAGTAAAGAAGTTCGAGAGCAACCTTGGCTTTTTCCATATCAAGAAATTGCACATAAAGATCCCAGTTTTTTTCTATCTCTTCATAAAGAAAAAGAGCTCTATCCCAATCCTCATTTTTTAGGGAGAGTTCAATTTCAAGAAGAAGCTCTTTTAATTTTTCAGACAAGAGGTCGCCCTATAACCTTGTGTGCATACCTTTTTCATTAGCTTTAAAAGAGTTTACTACAGGTTTTATTTCCATCCAGGCATTTCTCAAATTTTCGAGAACCTCAATGGAGTCATTTAGAGGTTTAAGCTCATTGGAAAAATTCACCTCAATAATGGCATTGATGAGAATTTCGTAGATTTCCTTTAAGTTTTTGGCAATTTCTCCTCCCTTCTCTAAATCAAGAATAGCCTGAAGATAAATTAAAATATCCATAGCTTTGCTTAGATTTTCAACTTTGATTTTGACATTTTCAGGATCTTTAAGCCCTCTTTTTATAGCCTCTTTTGCAAGTTTCAAAGAATTTATAGCCTTTCCGTAAAGAAGGATAATGTGTTCAAGAGGGCTTCCTTCCAAAACCTGTCTCTCAAGATAATTGTTATTGGGTCTAATCATTGCTTTCCTCCTTAACTTTTAAAAAAATTATCGGAAAAATCTTTCAATTCTTTAATATTCTTTGGTCAATCAATTAAATTT
>CAZQQV010000052.1:0-10178 GCA_964595655.1 uncultured Caldimicrobium sp. | reverse complement strand
AGGAGATGAAGATGAATCGCAACAAATTAGCTGAATGGTTAAAAAGTATTATCATTGCCCTAATTCTTGCCCTATTTATTCGCACCTTTATTGTGCAGGCCTATAAGATTCCCTCTGGCTCAATGATTCCCACCCTTTTGGTGGGAGATTATCTCCTTGTGAATAAACTTTCCTTTGGTTTAAGGAATCCTATTAAAGATGATTTTCTCTATAAGTGGGGGCTCCCTCATCGGCAAGAAATAGTTGTTTTTACCTACCCTTTAGATAACAAACTTGATTTTATAAAGAGAGTAATTGGTCTTCCTGGGGATACGGTGGAAATAGTTAACAAAAGGGTTTTTGTGAATGGTAAACCTCTAAAGGAGCCCTATGTGCAATTTACCGATGACACCATTTATCCCAAGGAAATAAGCCCGAGAGATAACTTTGGGCCTGTAAAAGTGCCAGAGGGCTATATTTTTGTCTTAGGTGATAATAGAGATCAAAGTTATGACAGCAGATTTTGGGGCTTTGTGCCCATTCACTCACTCAAGGGAAGGGCTCTCATAATTTATTTTTCCTGGGATAGTGAGAGGGGAAGAATAAGATTTGACCGAATAGGAAAGTTGATAAACTGAGTCTACCTGGCAATCATTGCCCGCATAAGATCAGCAGCATTTTCAGCATGCCCAGGGATATCACAAATAAGATCAATTAGCTTTAAAGTGAAAAACAATTCAACAGGATCATTAAGAATTTGAAAGGTTAATTTTTTCAACTGATTTCCTGCCTCCTCAGTGAGAAATTCCTTATATCGAATCTCCCTTATGATATTTTTAGCCCTGTTTCTTGATTCTTCGTTCCAGGTAATTAGAAAATCTCCCGAATATTTAATCATATCTTCAAAGTATTTTAATGGCTCAATGCTTTGAAAAAGAAGATCTTCAAGTTTTTGAGAAAGTTCTACTGGATATTTAATATCTCTAAAAGAAAGCCAGGTTAAAATCTCCTCAGCTGAATCAGCTATGGCATCCTGCTCCTTGAGATAGAGAAAGAGTTCAAATTTTTCAACTGGCAAAATAAGACCCTTAGGAAGGTGCCCTCTTATGTTGGTTTTTATTTTATCTGCCTCACGCTCTATTTCAATGATGTGTCTTACAATTTCTTCAAGACGGGGCTTATCCTGTTTAAAATAGGCCTCAAAGGCAAGGGGTAATCTTTCCATACATTCAAGCACAAGTCTTGCATGTTTGAGAAGATAATCAAAAACAGGAAGCTCCTTTGAAAGCAACTGCTGAATGGTTGGGATAGCTACCTTTTCCATTTTTGGCATCTTTCCTTCTGCAGTAAAAATTACATTCTCTGCAATATTGCAAGCATGATCAGCCACCCTCTCAAGATTTTCAACAACCACTATGTATTCCACTCCCACATCAACAAGCACAGGGTCACTTTGCATACACTCCTTAATTTGCCGGGTATACTCCCTTTTTAATTCATCAACCACATCATCATGGGCTATAACCTTTCTTGCCTTTTCAGTATCTTCAGAAACAAAGGCATTTATGGCATTTTCAAGCATAAAAAGGGCCTCTTTTGCCATATTAAGAATATTAATTTTACAGGAAACAAAAATATGATCTTTATACTTTGCCAATTTTGGAACTCTCTCTGCAATGTTTACTGCCTGATCACCAAGCCTTTCTAAATTTCTTGCAATATCAATAGCACTTATGATAAAACGGAGATCCTTAGCCACTGGTTGCTGAAGGGCAATGATTTCAAGGGCTGTAAGAGTAACCATATGTTCGAAATAATCAATTTGATCGTCATATTCAATAACTCTTTTGGCTCTGTCCTCTTCCAGTTTTTCAAAGGCAAGTAAAGCCCCGCTTATCATCTCGGTTACGGACTTTGCCATATCGAGCAATTGATTTTTTAAAACCTGTAAATCCCTTTCTAAAGCCAATCTAACCATGGCTAACTCCTTATTAAAATTTTAAAAATTTTAAAACTATTTTACACAGTTTCTCTGGAAGCTTCAATGTTTTTTAACAACTCCTCGGGATTTTTCAGATTAAAAGCTTCAAAGCCAAGCTTTCTTAACTTCAAAGTAAAAAGATAGCTCAGTCTTCCTGAGTAGCAATAAAAAAGAAGCTTTTTCTTTCTAAAGGGTTTGAAGGTTTTTATAAGTTCCCTTTCGTTTTCAAGAATTTCCTTAGGGATCCAGATTGCTTCATGCCAGGCCCCCTTCAAAAAGTCCTCCCTTTCCCTTACATCAAAAACCACCCAGGAAGCCCTTTCTTCATCCCTTTTTAAAAGCTCCATCCATTCATGGTAAGTGAATTCCAGTTTTCTATCTTTAACCCTTTCAAGAAGTTCAAGCCTTCTGCAGTGGGTACATATCCCGTTAGAAGAAGGGGTTAACTCACCACACCTCACACAGGGCTTAAAGTTAGCCTCATCCTTTATTTCCTCTCTCACTAAAGGCAAAAACTTATGCAGAAAAACTGACATTAATTGATATTTAAAGGTTTTATTTTCCTTTGAAAGTTCTTCTATCAGGGTTTTCATTTTTTTTGGAGGGGTTTTCTCTCCGTGAGGGCAGGCACATCCTTCCAAAGGCAATTCATTTAATACGGCATAATAAAAAATTTCTTTTTCTGGAATTTGACAGAGGGGTTTAACTTTCTTTGCCTGTCCTGGATATAAAGGAGGATTTACAGGTGAAAGCCTCTTTATGGAAAGAAAATCCCCGTTGAAAAAGAGAGTTAAATAAGTGGAAAGGAGATCGTCAAGATGATGCCCTGTTGCAACGACAGTTAGACCAAGAGTTTTGGCAATTTTAGAAAAAAGATATCTTTTTATAACCCCGCAGACAGAGCAGATTTTATCCTTAAAATTGGTAAAGACAAATTCATCTATGGAGAAACCCTCCTCCCTTTTTAAATTGTAAACATAAAGGGGCAATCCAATTTTCTCACAAAGATCCCTTACAGGCTTTTCTGCATAATCAGAATAATAGCCTATTCCCAGATTTAGATAAATTCCCTGAAGATAATACTCAGGAAAGAGGCTTTTTAAAATAGCAGCAAGGGTTGCGCTATCTTTGCCTCCTGAGAGGAATATACCAATTCTATCATTTTTTCCAAACATGCGAAATTTTTTTACCGTCTCAAAAACCCTTTTTTCCTGAATGGCATTAAAGCAGGTTTTACAAAGCTTTAAATTTTGCGTGGAAAGAGTAACAACTGGGATCTCCCTTTGACAGAGTTTACAAACCTTCCCTATGGGTTTAATTTCAAATTCAAATTTTTCAGCGCCACACTTTACATATTGCATTTCTTTAAAAACTTTAATCAGGAAAGCCTTTTAGTCAATATTATAAAAATTTTCCCTTGATTTAATAGAAGAATTTGTTATTCTATTTAGCTGAGCACTTAGGTGACAAAAAAGGGCTGATTGAAAGCCCTTTAAATCAATTAATGGGGAGGTTAAAGGTGGCTGAGATTGACCTTGAGGACCTTTTTTTAGAGGGAGCAAAAAGGCTTGCTATTAAAGATTTAGATGGGGCCCTTGAATATTTTAACAAGATTCTTGAAATTGATGGAAAACATGTTAAAGCCCTTGAAGCAAGGGCAGCTATCTTTTTACAAAAGGGGGATCTTGACTCTGCTGAGAGGGATTTAAATACAGCCCTTGAGATTGAGCCTGAAAATTACCGGCTTTATTTCAGACTGGGTCAAATTTATTATAGAAGAAAAGATCTTGACAAGGCCCTTGAACTTTTTACCCGTGCCATAGATCTTAATCCTATGTATCCTGCAGCCTACATGGCAAGAAGCCAAATTTTTAGAGAAAAGGGCCTGGAAGAGGCAGCTGACTTAGAACTTGATAAGGCAGTTGCTGCCCATCGAGAAATGGCTAAAGCCCAAAAAATAATAGACTTTGCATAAATCCTTTATTTTAAAGGATCTTCAAGAACTACGGTCCAGCCAAAGATATCTTCAATTTCTCCATATTGCAAACCCGTTAGATAATCAAAGAATTTCTTGGCTATAGGGCCAGTTTCCCCGTTATTGATAAGATATTCCTTTCCGCGGTAATAAATCTTTCCTACAGGAGAGATAACAGCAGCAGTTCCTGTTCCAAAACACTCTTTAAGCCTTCCTGACTCAATGCCTTCAATAACCTCATCAATGGATATTCTTCTTTCCACAGCCTTTATCCCGAGATGCTCAGCAAGCTTTAAAACAGAGTCCCTTGTAATGCCAGGAAGGATTGAGCCTGTTAAAGAGGGGGTTGCAAGCTCATCTTCAAAATAGAAGAAAATATTCATGGTCCCCACTTCTTCCACATACTTTCTTTCAATTCCATCCAGCCAGAGAATCTGGGTATATCCCTTTTTTTTAGCCTCTTCAAGGGCTTTTAGGCTTGCTGCATAGTTTCCACCAGCTTTAACATCTCCTGTTCCACCAGGAAAGGCCCTTACATAATTCTCTGTAACATAAATTTTTACTGGATTGAAGCCTTCTTCATAATAGGAAGAAACAGGTGATAAAATAATGACAAAGAGGTATTCGTGGCTGGGTTTAACCCCCAAAGTGCCTTCGCATCCAAAGACAAAGGGCCTTATGTAAAGGGCTGAGCCTCTCTCCTTAGGAATCCAGTCTCTATCAATCCATACGAGTGTTTTTACAGCCTTCAGGAAAAAGTCAGGATCAATAGTTGGTATGCAAAGTCTTTCTGCTGAGCGGTTTAACCTCTTGGCATTTTCCCAGGGCCTGAAAAGCCTGATTTTTCCATCAACTCCCCAATAGGCCTTTAACCCCTCAAAAATGGTTTGGGCATAGTGAAGCACAATCGCTGCTGGATGTAATTCAAGATTGGAAAAGGGAACTATTCTTGGAGAGTGCCATCCTCGCTTACAGTCATAGTTCATTAAGAACATATGTGGGGTAAAAACCCTCCCAAAAGCAAGAGTCTTAAAATCTGGCGCCCTTCTCTTTTCCTCTGGAAGAAGATTAAGTTCAATTTCCATACCTCTTCCCTCTAAAGAAGGTATTAGGCTTTAAGATTATACCTTTTTAAAATTTTGACAACTCGTATTGGCATGGTATCTTATATAAAAATGTCTCTAAAATTTTATTTAAAAAAAGCTACATTAAAAGCTTTACAGGAAAAAACAACTCCTCAAATACTTGGTGAAATTTTACACTTCATTATTGAACACCTCCTTTTTGAAAAAAATTTCAACCCTAAGGATGAAGAACTCAGTGTTTTAATCAGAAAAGCCCATACAAAGGCGATTGAAATTATTTCAGAAAAAACAGAGCTTGAAGATAAAACCAAAAAAATAATGAATAATCTACTTAGAAGTCAAGCCTGGAAAGAATTACAAAAACTTTTTTCACGCGCCGAAGAAATTTACTGGGAAATTGAGGGTTTTTCTAAAGAAAAAAATCAAATTTTAAGGCCTGATCTCCTCATCATTGATAAAAAGACTTTAAACCTCCTTGAAATCAAACTTCATAAAGAAGACCTGAAAGAAGAGCAGATAGATCTTTATCTTTCCTTTTTAACAGAAATTTATAAAGACCAGGAAATCAGAGCCTACCTCCTTTCTCTTGACCCTCCAGAATTAATTCTTCTAAGGGAAATAAAAAGGGAAATTAAAAAAGAAGGAGAGTCTCAACTCTACCATGGAACCAAAGGCCTTTCTTATTCCACCCAGCTCTCACTTTTTGAAAAGCTTGATTAATTACTTAAGTAATATTCTCTCTTTTCACTCTCCCCAAATTTCCCGAAACTTTATTATTTTTCCCACAAAAAGGGCCTGTTTTTTCTTTAAGTTCTATCTCACTGAGAAGCTTAAACCTACAAACTTTTTCTTCCCCCAAATTTTATCCTGGGAGGAATTCTTGCAGTTTCTCTATATGGAACTCACTCCTGACCCTAAGCTTATTTTTCCTGACTCTGCAAAGGTGCTTATCTTTTTGCAAAGTCTTCCAAAGGAAAAATTAAAGGAAGATCCTGTGAAATTCTTTTTCTGGGCTTCAAAATTTCTTGAGGTTTTTGAAGAATTTGAAAGGGAAGGAAAGCCTCCCCAGAACCTTCTTTATCCTCCTGAAGAACTTCCAGAGCACGCCAAAGACATTTTTGAAAACCTTTCAAAAACCTATCACGATTTTAAAAATCTTTTAAAAGAAAAGGGGATTCTTTTTTCTTCTTTTTTACTAAAGGAGGTGCATGATTTACTTCTCTCCTCAAAAGAAAAAATACTCTCATTTATTGACAGCCTTTATTTTTGTGGTTTTGCTGCTTTAAGAAATACCGAAAGGGAAATCTTTCAATGTCTCACGAGAAATCTTTTAGAGTCAGGCAAATCTGTTGAATTCTTCTTTGAAAGTGCCTTTCCTCCTCATCCTATAATTTCAGAAACTTTAAAAAACTTAAATCTTAAAATAAACATTCTTCCTGATGAATATCTGGAAACACCCCATAGAGAGCCTGAAATTAATTTTTATCCTATTCCAGATATTGAATCTGAAATAGAAGGGGGCCTCAAGTTCCTTTCAGAGGCCCCTTCAAGGCCAGATTCCTTTGGCATGGTCTTGCCTCAAAGCTTAACCCTTTTACCTCTTATTCACAGACTGGAAAATAGAGAAATTGAAGTAAATATTACCCTGCCTCTTTCTATCTCCTTTCTTCCTCTTAATCAATTCATCTTGGCCTTACTTAAGGCCCAAAAGGGAAGAAGAAACAATAAATATCTTTCTGAAGACTTTTTTAATATAATTGATCACCCCCTTTTAAAAGCCCTTTATAAAAATAACTCTCTCTTTGTTAATCTTCTGAAAAAATTAAAAAATTTTTTTGAAGTTAAAAAATATCTTGAAGTCTCAAAAGATGAATTAGAGAAGGTCCTTTCAATCGTGGAAAAAGAATTTTTCCTCAAATTGTATAGAATCCTTTTTGAAAACTGGGAAAATCTTGAAAGCCAAGAAAAGGTCCTTTTAGCTTTAAAAGAACTTTTAGAGTTTTTTAGACCTCTTATTTATCAAACAGAAGGGAAGGAAGATCTTTACTCCTATTTAAACAGGGCCTACATTGCCTATCTTGAAAGGGAAGTTTTTCCCCTTTTTGAATACAAGCCTTTCTGGGAGAACCTTCCTTTCATTACAGAGAAAAACCTCTATCTATTATTTCTTGAATATCTTTTAAATTCTGGAGAGATCTCCCTTTTTGGAGAACCCTTGGCAGGTATTCAAATAATTGGTTTCTTGGAAACAAGGCTTCTTTCCTTTGAAAATCTTGTAGTTTTTGATGTGAACGAAGGGTCTCTACCTCCCCCTCCACCTTTAAATCCTCTGTTAACTGAAGAAATAAAAAGATATTTAGGTTTGCCTGTTTATAGAAATGAGCTTTGGGATTATTATTTTGAAAGATTGATTCTCTCCTCAAAAAGGGTGCATCTTTTTTATCTTCAGAGTTCCAAAGGAAAAGGGGATCTTTTTAAAGAGCCCTCTCGGTTTATTCAAAAATTAAAGTGGAGGCTTGAAAAGGAAAAAAAACCCTTAAAGGAAGTCATCTTCTCTCAAAAGCTTGCTCATCCAAGAAAAATTGATTCTCTTGAAAAAAGAGAAGAAGACCAAAAAACCCTTTTATCCTATATTAAAAACAAAAAATTAAGCCGAAGCTTTTTTGAGACCTATTTGGCCTGTCCTGTTAGATTTTACTTTCAATATATTCTTGGTTTAAAGCCCTATGAGGAGGCTCTCTTTGAAGATAGGACCATTGGCAATTTTCTCCACAAATTTTTTGAATCCCTCTTTACAAGTTTTGTAAATAAATCTATAAAATTTAACGAGCTTACCCAAAACAATGACTGGATTCAACTATTTAAAAAGCTTTGGGAGGAATTTGAGTTTGAAAAAATCTTTGATCCTTTAAGTCTTTGGCTTTCTGAAAAAGTTGCCTTTACCTCCATTAAAAATTACTTGGATTACCTAAGCTGCCTTGAAAGAGAAGAAAAAATTAAAGAAAATATAATTATTGGAGTTGAAAAGGAGCTTTTTGTAGAAATCTCCTTTAATAACTCAATACTCACCTTGTGGGGAAGGGTTGATTTTATAATTAAAAGAAGAGAGGGATTAATAAAATATTATCTCTTTGACTTTAAAACAAATCCCCAAAAGGCGCCCTCACCAAAATCATTAGAAACTTTAATGAAATTTAATAACTTTGAGGTCTATGACAAAGAAGCTCTTGAAAACCTGAGGGCCTGTTTTGGAAAAGATTTGACCAATTTCCAACTCCTTTTTTATTTATACCTCTTTTTGAAAAATAAGAAACATTTTATAAAAGATGAGGGCTTCTCAAGGGTTGAGGTAAATGCTGGTTATCTTACGCCGTCGAATCTTGAAAAACCAGAAAAATATCTTTTAAATCTAAAACCAAAGGATTATACTCAATTCATCAAGTTTATGGAGGAAAACTTCGAGAAAACAATAAGTTACATCTTAAACCACATGTTAGAAGCACCTTTCTTTTATTTTACAGAGGATGAGTCAACCTGTAAATTTTGTAACTATCGTTATCCATGCCAAAATTTAAGAAGTTAAGGAGTTGCTATGAAATCTAAAATGAGACTAACCTTAGCCCAGATGGAAATTTCTGATAACCCAGAAAAAAATCTGGAAAAGATTTTACAAATTATAGAAAAAGCCGAGGGAAAGGTTCTCTTTTTCCCAGAACTTGCGCTAACAGGTTATCGGACTGTCGCTTTGAGTATAAGTTCTTTTGTAGGTATAGCTTTAAAGGAGATTCAAAAAAGTGCTAAGGAAAAATTAATTCTCCTTGGAGCTCCTCATTTTCAGGGAGAAAAAATTTTCAATGCCTATTATGCTATTACTTCAGATAATCTTCAGATTATAGCTGAAAAGGAACTCCTTTTTCCTGGGCTTGATGATATTTCTGGATTTTCAAAAGGAGAAAGAAGAAGACTCCTTTATTTCGATCACTCAAAGTGGGGAATAGTTATTTGTTTTGAATTGAGAAGTCCTGAGACTGTGAGAGCCTTTTTACGGGAAGGAATTGATGGAATAATAGTTCCAGCTCTTTGGCCAAAAGTGCGCCTTGAACATTTTAAAGTTCTTTTGAGAGCAAGGGCCATTGAGAACCAAATTTTTGTTATTGCTATAAATGGAGTTGGAAAAATAAAAGATTTATCCTTGGGTGGAAACTCTTGCGTAATTGATCCCTTTGGCGAAGTATTACTTTCTCTAAAAGAGGAGGAAGAAATAGGAGAAATAGAGCTTGAATTAAAATTTCCTTCTCTTCCTTATCCTCTGAGAACACCCCTTTTTAAAGTTTCTAAACTTAAATCCCCTGAGGAACTTCAGGAAATAGCTGAAAAAAGACGCAAAAAAGGACAAATCATGGTGTTTACCAATGGTTGTTTTGATATCTTACATGCAGGGCATGTGGATTATTTGCAAAAGGCAAGAAAACTCGGAGACTTTCTTGTGGTGGGGCTAAATAGTGATCTCTCCATAAGCAAAATCAAGGGGCCCTCAAGACCCGTTAATCCACAGGAATTACGAGTTGAGGTTCTCTCTTCTCTTGAGTGTGTGGATTATATTGTGCTTTTTGATGAGGAAACCCCAGAAAACCTGATTAAACTACTAAAACCAGATATCCTTGTTAAAGGAGCTGACTGGAAAGAAGAGGAAATTGTGGGTGCAAATTTTGTTAAGTCCTACGGAGGAAAGGTGGTTAGAATTGACTTTAACTTTAATATATCAACCACAAAAATTATTGAAAAAATCAAAAAAACTTAGGCAAGTTCTGAAAGAAGGGTTCCTATCATAGCGCGGGCAAGTTCTCTGTTTGAAACCTGATAGGTCCCGTTCTGGATTTGCTCTCTCAGTTTAGAAACCTTTTCCTCCCTGATTTCCGGAAGACTTGAGGCCTTAGATTTAGCATTTTCAATAATGGCTTTAGCTGAAATCCTAATCTGATCCTGGGTTTTCTGAGAAGCCTCTTTTTCATTAAGAGTATTGACAGAATTTCTTTCTGTACGAACCTCTTTTTCCTTGGTAATTCCTGTTTTTGATGGGACTAATTTATCAATTTTCATATAAGCACCCTCAAACATGTTTATTTTATTTATCGGCATTTTTCCTCACCTCTTTAAT
>CAZQQV010000051.1:0-10530 GCA_964595655.1 uncultured Caldimicrobium sp. | reverse complement strand
AAATATGATGGCTTTAATGCCAACATTATAAACTAAAAAATTGCAGGAGGTGAAATATGATGAAACGAGGTTTGAAAGTCTTAGGTGTTACAGCTTCAACATCTTTAATTGTTTTATTTGCGGGATCAACAATTGCAAGTAGCCCTGTTAAAAAGGCAAAAAGTGTGGATGAACTTATCAAAATGTTTGATTCAAGCTCCTGTAAACAGTGCCATCAAAAGGAGTATGAAGAATGGTCTCAGAGTTTGCACGCAAGGTCCCTTATTGGAACACCAAGGACCCTCGGAAGTATGGCAGGAACTGTTGAGTCCCTGTGGAAGGAATTTAAATTCTCTGGTGTGAAATCCCTTGATGATATTACAGCTGACAAGCTTATGTTCTGTATGAAGTGTCATGCTCCGCAGGTTCAATATCTAGAACCATCTGGTGCGAAAGAACTTGCTGAACTTTTAATTAAGGCTGCAAGCGGGGATGAAAATGCCTGGAAAAAGGTTGAACAGGTAAATATTAACTGTCTTATCTGTCATCAGGAAAAGGCTATTGTGCATAAGTGGCTTGACGGAGACATTGATAGAAATGCTGTTTATGGAAAAAAAGAGGGAGCTCACTTTGATCCCAAGTATAAAACTTTGAAAAAGTCTCCTGTTCTTGGGCAGGCAGTATTTTGCGGACAGTGCCATGGAACAGGTCCTAATTTTGAATTTCCAGAGCCCTCTCAATGTGCAACAGCCTATGGAAGTTATCTACATGCCTACATTCCCAGTGGCGGAACCAAGGTTTGCCAGGATTGTCATATGAGAGAAGACAATCTTGGACATAAGATTCCTGCTTATCGTGATGAAAGAATGGTGAAAAAAGCTCTTGATTATTCTGTTGAGGCCATGGGATATTATTATCTTCACAAGCCTGGTGATTTAAGGCCTACTGTAAGAGTGGTTGTTAAGATGAAAAATAAGGCAGGGCATCGTATCCCTGATGGCTGACCCTCTCCCAACAAGCTGGTCCTTGAAGTGACCGGCAGAACCAAAGACGGAAAAGTGGTTTATAATAATCTTGAAGTTCTCATGCCAATGGCCTCAGGCTTTGACAGAGATAACAAAATGGCCTTTGGCGCCCACAGAAAGACAGGATATATGGTAGATACCTCCTTACAGCCTGGGAAGGAGACAGTCAAAATCTATGAATTCCCCTTCCCATATGAAGATATAGAAAAAGAAGGTAAAAAAGTGAGAAATATTAAGGCTAAGGAAATTGAGGTTTCCGTTAATCTCTGGTATATACCCAGTGATGCTGCAGAAAATCTTGACAAATTAGAAGTGGGTAAACAGAAATTCCTCATGTTCAGTGATAAGAAAACAGTGAAAATTAACTAATCAAAATAATGAGGGCTCCGCTTTTGGGGCCCTTCAAATTTACGATTTTTACGATTTTTAGATTTCTGGTAGTTCTTTTAGTTGCGAATTATGGCTTGGGCAGATTTTTTTTAAATTTAAAATAGACATAAATAAAAACTATTAAAACACAAAAAAGGATTATTCCGTAAGATCCCTTGGCAAGATATTCCTTTAAAAGGGCTTCGTTTTTTCCAAAGTAATAGCCACAAAGAGCAAGAAAGGTGCACCAAATAAAGGCCCCAATTGTGGTGAAAAAACAAAAGAGTCCTAAAGCCATTCTGGCAAATCCTGCAGGAATAGAAATCACATGTCTCAATCCTGGAAGGAGTCTTCCCACAAAGGTGCTAATATGTCCATGATTGTGCCAAAATTTCTCCATTTTCATAAAAGAGGCCTCAGTAAGAAGCACATATTTTCCATATCTTTTTATGAAACGGAGAAAGGCAGGCCGTCCAAACTTTAAGGCAAGATAGTAATTTAAAAGGGCCCCAGAGAGACTTCCCAGGGTTCCAGCAAGGATGACTCCCCAGAGATTCATTTTTCCCTTGGAGGCAAGATATGCCGCTGGAGGAACAATGATTTCACTGGGAATGGGAAGAAGGGTTGATTCCAGGGCCATTAAAAAGAAAACCCCTAAGTAGGAGGTTTTTTCAAAAAACAATAAAAAGTTACCTAAAATTTCAGAAAGCCATCTTTCAAGCATATTTTCCCCAAAGGCTTTGCCATTTTAACATTGTATATTCCGTTCTTCAACTGCGGGTTTCTATCATTGAAGACCAAGAAGGTGTTATTGCAGAGCGAAAAGGTCTCCCTATTTGCAAAGGCAAAAGGTTACCCCTCTTCTTAATTCTTTTTATCCGAAGTTTCCTCTCTTGACAAAGTCCCCTCTTTTAGCAAATTGCTCATAAGAAATAAGCTTTCCAATTGGATGGTAAATTTCAAAATCTCCTTGAGATTCTTTGGGGCTTTTCTCCATGCAGGCTTTGTTTTAGGTGTACACATTTAATGTGTTCACATTTCATGTGTCTACATTTTATGTGTTTTTATATTTTTTTCATAGGCTTAGCCTCCTGATGAAGGTTTGGGCCTATAAATCTATCATGAGAGGGGATGTCTTTTTAGGTTTGCAATAAAGGGTGACAAAATCGCTTTGCAATAACAAAGGGATACTTCTACCCTTGACAATAGTTGGATAAAGGTTATTATTTATAAAGTTAGAAAAGGTTGCCCCCATCGTCTAGTGGACTAGGATACTGGCCTCTCACGCCAGAGACACGGGTTCGAATCCCGTTGGGGGCGCTTTGTTCTTCTGTGCACGAAGTAGACTTTCTTCTTATTAATCCCTGGATTTATGATTTTTCTGCCCATGATTTCTGGTTAAGGCCCTATGGGCTTCTAAAACTTGCTGGCCTTCTCCGCAAAGAGGGCTATAGAATTCACTTTCTTGATCTTCTTGATCCCTTTCATCCTGAGCTTCCTAAACCGCCCAAAAGAAAGGCCTTCGGAACAGGACACTTTTACAAAGAAAGCGTTCCAAAACCTGCCTTTTTTAGAGATATACCCCGAAGATACTTCCGCTACGGCCTTCCCTTTCAACTTTTTCTAAAAGAAGTCTCTAAACTTAAATTCAAGGGGGTTTTGCTTTCAACCACAATGACCTACTGGTATCCTGGGCTCTTTGTGCTTATTGATTTTTTTGCAAGGAATTTTCCTGATATCCCCATTTTCATTGGGGGCATTTATGCCAAATTATGCAGAGCCCATCTTGACGATTTTATTTCCCATTACTCCTTTGCTCATATAGAAGTTGTCTCTGAACCAATGGAAAATTTTGTTAAAAAACTTAAAAAACAATTCCCTCCAAGTGGTGATCCTTATCCCTCTGATTATCCTGCCTTTGATTTATACAGAGAAATTCCCTATGTGGTTTTGCTTACTTCCCTTGGCTGTCCCTTTAATTGCCCCTATTGCGCATCCAAAAGGCTTTATCCCCATTTTATTCAAAGGGATCCTCTCAAAATAGTTGAAGAAATTGAATTCTGGCACAAAAATTTTGGGGTTATTGACTTTGCCTTTTATGATGATGCCCTCCTTATAAATTTTGAAAAACACCTTGGTATTATCCTTGAAGAGATTCTAAAAAGAAATCTTAAGGTTCGCTTTCACACCCCCAATGCCCTTCATGCAAGACTTATCACCGAGGAGATTGCCAAACTTTTGAAAGTAAGCGGTTTTGTCACTATAAGGCTTGGGCTTGAAAGAGTGGAAGATCGTCTGGATGAAAAGGTAACCCTTTCTGAATTTGAAGAGGCTGTAAGAATTCTTAAAAAAGCAGGCTTTACTCCAAGAGAGCTTGGGGCTTATCTTTTATATGGGCTTCCTGATGAGGATTTTGAGAGAGTTGAAAGGGCCTTAAAGTATCTTTATGAGCTGAGAGTTTCGCCATATCTTTCAGAGTTTTCGCCTATTCCAGGAACGCCTCTTTTTAATGAGGCTGAAAAAAACTCTCGCTATCCCCTCTCAGAGGATCCCCTTTATACTAACAAAAGTGTCTTTCCAGCTTTAAAAAATCCAGACTGGGAAAAAATTCATAAGGTCAAAAACCTTGCAAGGGCCATAAGAAAAGCCCTCACAGAGAGTTCAACTCAAGCCTTTCAAGAAGCCTCCTGTCTGGTGGGCAAAGGTTAAACTTCAAAGCCTGAGAAACAGGATAAAAACCTCCCTCTTCTGCCTCTTTAAGAACTATCTCTCCTTCGTAATTCTTAATCAAGAAAAGGTAAATCTCTATTACATAGTCCTCTTTTTCTTCCTTTTCTTTGTCCAGAAATTTAACTTCCTTTACCTTAATCCCAAGCTCTTCCGATAGTTCTCTCTCTATAGCTTTAATTAAATCCTCGCCTTTTTCGACCTTTCCTCCTGGGAACTCAAAAAGGCCTCCATCTCTTTTGTCTTTTGGCCTTCTAACAAGAAAAATTTTTCCATCCCTAATTATCAAACCCGCAACAACCTTTATTAAGGGTTTCATTAAGCCCCACCAAAAACCCTTGAAAAGATGGTATCAACCCTTGAAAGATAGTTTCTCAAATTAAAAAGGACCTCAATTTCGCTCTCAGAAAGGTGCTTTCTTACCCTTTCGTCCTTTAACAGGAGATCTTTGAATTGAAGGGTTTCATCCTTCCAGACCTTCATGGCGTTTTCCTGCACGATCTTATAAGCCTCATCTCTTGTTAATCCCTTTTCAACTAAGGCAAGAAGAACCTGCTGTGAAAAGATAAGGCCTCTCAATAAATTGAGATTCTTGAGCATGCGCTCAGGATAGACTTGAAGATTTTTAATGACATAGTTAAGTCTCACAAGGGCAAAATCTGCAAGGGTTGTTGCTGAGGGAACAATCATCCTTTCTGCTGAGGAGTGGCTTATGTCCCTTTCGTGCCATAGAACTACATTTTCAAGGGCTGGAATTATATAAGCCCTTATGGTTCTTGCAAGCCCGCAGAGATTTTCTGTCAGGATGGGATTTCTCTTGTGGGGCATGGCAGATGAGCCCTTTTGTCCTGCATGAAAGGGCTCCTCAGCCTCAAGGACCTCTGTTCTTTGCAAATGCCTTATTTCTGTTGCCATCTTTTCAATGGAGCTTGCAAGGATTCCAAGGGCACACATATACTCCGCATAGCGGTCCCTCTGGACAATCTGATTTGAAATTGGCTCGGGCTTAAGCCCAAGTCTTTCACAAACATAGGCCTCAATTTCTGGAGGAAGATGTGCAAAGGTGCCAACAGCACCAGAGATCTTTCCATAAGCTATATTTTCCTTGGCACGAAGTAGCCTTTCTCTGTTTCTTTTCATTTCCTCGTAAAAGAGGGCCATCTTAAGCCCAAAGGTTATGGGCTCGGCATGAATGCCATGGGTCCTTCCTATCATGGGAGTATCCCTGTATTGAAAGGCCTTCTCTTTCAGGCTTTCAAGAAGACTTTCCAAATCTTCAAGGAGAATCTCCATTGCCCTTTTCATCCGATAGGCCATAGCTGTATCAAGCATATCTGAAGAGGTCATCCCAAGATGAAGATATCTTGCAGAGGGGCCTGCAATCTCTGCAAGATGGGTAAGAAAGGCAATAACATCATGCCTTGTTTCCCTTTCTATTTCTTCAACCCTTTTAACATTCTCTGAAGTAAAACCCTTTTCCATATAGGGAGTTAATTTTTCTTTAAGGATTTGATAGTCTCTTTCTGGCACTTTCCCAAGTTTATACCAGGCCTCCATGGCATAAAATTCAACAAGAAGCCACACCCTGAGTTTTTCTTCTTCACTCCAGAGCTTTGCCATAACAGGTCTTGTATAACGGGGTATCACGATCTTCCTCCTCCCTTAAGATTTTTTCCTATTTTAACAAAGCTTTTTTCATTCTCAAATTTCCTTTTAATTTTTAACACCCCTTTTGGCTCATCTAAACCTTCGCAAATTATAATCTATTGCAAAGTTTGCACTCTCTACAAAGTTTACCCCTCCTTTTTAGCCAGGTTCAGCCACCTCGTCTATTTCTTTTTCCCTATGTGTGATGAACAGAAGACCAGAGAACAGCTGAAAAAGGAGGGTCTTAAGCAGGCAAAACTTTATTGAACGCCGTGTTTTCCAAGGTTCAGAAAACTTTATATAGCCCCAGGCCTTAGCCTGCGAAAAAATTCAGTTTAGTTATGCGCAAAGTTTTATGAACTGCCTTTTTGTCAGAAATTTTTAAAGGTTTTCATTAATTAAAAGTAAAAAAACACATAGGAGGGTTAAAGATGAAAAGCCAGGGCTTTAAAAGAAGAATTATAGCAGGAGTTACAGCTTTAGGATTGAGTCTCCAACTCATAGGATGTGCAACCATTCCAGAGGCCATTGAATACAGAAACCTTTACACCAATTACAAAATGAGTGATACCATATTTCTTGATGTCATTAAGAAAAGCAAATACAGAAATATTTATGTTGAAGTCAGAAATACCTCACAGTTTCAGGAGGTTGACACATCCGCTCTGAAGAATGCTATCTCTGAAAATCTAAAAAGCAAGGGCTACAACGTCTTAACTTCCCCAGAGCAAGCCGATTATATCCTGCAGGTAAATGTGCTTTACTTTGACTACTATAGAAAAACTGCTGCGAAGGAGGGAGCTTTTGAAGGAGCACTGGCAGGCGGCCTTGCAGGAGCTGGAGCTGGTGGAAGAGATGTTGAGGCCCTCATACTTGCAGCCCTCGGAGCTGGTGTAGGCTACCTGGGAGGGGCACTGGTAGGTTCTGCCATAAAAATTGAAACCTTTGCTGGTGTGGTAGATGTGCAGATCCTTGAAAAGTCTGAAAATCCTGTTACCGGAAAAGTAATAACCAACGCTCAGCAGGGAACCTCCACAACCATTCACACCGAGCAACAAATTACCTCTAACTATCAGATTTATAGAACAAAACTTGCCGTTACAGCCACCCAAACTAACCTTAAGAGAGAGACAGCTGCTGCGGAAATTATCAGAATGATCTCTGCCCAGATTGCAGGCATATTTTAACTAAGCTCAAAACAGAGGAGGAACCCCATGAAAAAGCTGCTCTTCTTTTTTCTTTTGTTCATTTTTATCCTTTGTAAGATAGGTGTTACAGCCAATCTGGATAATTCTACCATTAAAATCTATTTGAAAGAGAAGGAGGCCGAAAAGTATCTTATCACCCAAAAAAATCTAAATTTATCAGAATTCAATTTTTGTAAAGACACTCTAAATGAATTTTACAAACTTCTTAAAAACAAAACTTATGATGAACTTAATAATGATGAAAAGGAAAAATTGAAACAAATCTATCTGCTCTTTATTCATACAGACATTTGTACTGCAAGGCTTTTACCAAAGTATTTAGAATTCACAGACTCTCTTACCAAAGCTCCAGACAATAAACTATCAATTCTATTTTCCAAAGTCTTTTTCACCTCCGACTCAGACTATGGAGAAGTGAAGAGCAAAGACCCCCTTCCTTTTATCCTTGGGGAATTTCCTGAGTGTAACAAAAAATCAGATTTCAAGGAAAAAATTCAATGTCTTTATGGGAGCAACAAGGCCATAAGGACCTTTCCTTCCTGGTTTCGCTCCTATTCCTCGGCCTATTTTGTAAAACATGGTGTAGGGGTGAGGATTTATGGTGTGAATGTCTGGCAATTTTCCAGTTTACTTCTGAAAAATCAGTATCCCGATAAGATTACACTGCTTGTGTTTCAGCCAAAGCGTGTGCTTGGCCTTCCCAAAGATCCTCTAAAAGTGAAAAAGCAATTTGAAGAGGAGCTAAAGGACCTGTCCAAAAAGACCTTCAAGCCACTCTGTGAAACCTATTATGATATAAGCTTAGAAACAGGAAAAGATTTTGTGCAGAGGTTAGAGCAAATAGTTGCGAAAGCTAATGAAACTGAGCCACAGAACTTTGTTTATAAACAGCAAGCTATAATCTCTTGCCCCAGTTTTAAGCTGGAAAAGGAGATACCCTGGGAGCGAGTTATTACTTTTTCCAAAAACTCTACCTCTGACAGAGAGGTCTCAAAGGTGTTTTATCTGAAAAAATTTCTTAGTGATGAGCCTTTCTTAGGTTTGAGCATTTTTTCCAGAGAAAACTTCTATGACCATAATGAAAATGATATCAGAATTGTTTACAACACCTTGAGAAGTATTATTCTTTGGTACGAAAAAGAATTTATCCCTCGCAATTATTTGTAAGCTGTCTGCTAAATTTTGAGGCCTCTATTTCTGCAATCTTAATTCTTTTTCTATTATTTTTGGTAACTGAAAGCTTTAGCTTGCAATGGATTTTAATGATTTTTGAAATCTTATCGCCTCACACCCACGCTCTCTTGCCAAGAGAGAAAAAATTTTTTCCCTCTCTTTGTGTCTCTTTTAATGCAGGCAGGTTGCAACCATAAGTAAATCCCGTGAGGGCGGGTTAAAAGCTCCATGTTGTAGCGCCTTTTAATGAAGGCAAACACTGGTTAACAACAACCTTGAGGTAATTTTTCTTATTATCTTGTCGTTTCAAGCTTCAGTTTACTGTGAGTTTTAAGGTTTTTAGAGATCCACTTAGGGTGAAGGCCTTGCGGCTATCTCAAAAAAGCAAGATAATATAGCAACTTTTTGTCTAACTTAACTAACTATAAACAAAATTCTCGAAACTACCTCTTTTATTAAGAGAGCTTTGCAAAAGTGGATTGAAATTTTTAAATTCTCATGTTCAAAAGCCTTATTATCAGGAAGCTCTAGGCCATTCAGACCCTTTAGGCCTGAAACTATGCTCTATGGCAATCTCTTTTATAAACGCTTTCTTGGGCTTTCTGCAGTTGATGAAGAGAGGGAAGTCTGTTTGGAGCGGGAAAAAAATGAGAGAAAAAGGTGAAAAAAAGAGGTTGGAGAGGGAGTTTTTTTGTGAAAAAGTGAGGTAAATTTAAGGGATAAGAGGGGGAATTTGATGTAAAAGGTCTTTTAGAGAGGAGATAATGCCCCAAATTCAAAATTTTGCAAAGGTTTTATTAAGTCTTTTTGCTTTCCCTTATGGAACGAAGGTCCTTTAAGGAGAGCACGGGTTCATAGAGATTCTTTCCTTTTTGATAGTTATATATCCAGCCATCTGCGTAGTGTCCGAAAGCAAGGCCGACCATAAATCCCACAGGCACAGGGCAGGAAAAGAAAAAGTGATAATTCTCAAAGGAATAGTCCTTGCGAACTTTCTGAATGGCACTTGCTGCTTCCCTTGCCACTGCTGGAAAGATTTCAAGGGGCAAATTTCCTTTATAAAGGCTTTCTATTATCAAAAAAGAGGGATTTTTCCCCAATTTTTTCATAAAATTTTTGACATCTCCAATTATCTCATGATGAGAGAAATTTAAGATAACTGCCAGGTCTTTTTCCCCTTCTTCAAAGGAAACCTTTATATACTCAAAAGTGTCTTTGTGCTCTTTAAGACTTCTTGGTGAAGGAACAGGAATAGCATGATATTTAATTGTGCCTTCAATTGCCTGATAATGATAAAATACAAAGGGATCAAAGTGAGAATACAGAATTCCAAGGGCGAAGGAGAGGGCAACAGGTCCTCTCACAGCAAGGTGGAAAGTTTTGGTTCCAGGAAGGGGGTTTTTGATGGAATATAACTTTTCATAAAAGGCTCTGGAATATTCTAACCATTCTTCAGGGCTTGCAAGTTGGCCTGTTATAAGATAAAAATCCTCTTCTTTTAATTGATAAAAAATTTCAAGGCCCTGAAAAAGCTCCAAAGAGGCAATATTTCTCTCAATCTCAATGGAATTGAAGAAAAATTTCACTTCTTCAAGACCAGCTGAGGTCACATAGAAGGGGATATCCCAGCTTTCCTTCTCTAAATAAGCCTTTATAGTGTCAAGATGAGAAACTTGAGAGGGAGTAATAAGGATATAACCCTCTTTTTCAGCAAGTTTTTTCTTTTTATCAAGGTGTTCCACTTCAAGAATTTTTCCCTTAGAATTTAATTTGCCAGTGAAAAGTAAATGTTTCGGTATGTTTTTCACTGATAAGGTAACAGCCAAGGGTAACATGAAGGATTCACCTTTAAAATAATGTTCAAAAAACACTGCAAAAGCCTTTCCTGTTAAATTCTTAATGATTCTTAATTTGGATTTAAGATGATCAAGGTTTGTGATAATTTGCGAAGTTGGAAAGATAATGAGGGCACGCGATAGCATTGCTTCGTTAACTGTTGAAAGAACAAGGTTACAAACTTTCCCTTCTCCCTTTAATATTATTTCTGCATCTCTCCTTTTGATTCCCAAAACTTCTTGTAATAGCTTTATGGGAAAGACATCACTTAAATGTTCCCTAATGTAGCAGATAAGATTATACTGAACCTCAGGCGGATAATAATAAAATCTGCGAAAAACCTCTTCTATATATTCATCTAAAAGACCCTGTTTTAAAAATTCGATAAGATGGCGTGGCTCAAAATCTTCAAAGGAAAACACAAAGCTCCTCCTCAAGAAAGGAATAATCTGCAAGTAAAGGCAATCCCTCAATTACCAACCTGGTATTTTCAAGAACTCCCTCAAAAAGGGTTTCCTCCTTAAGCTGGATTTTCACCTTTTTTCCAGGATACTCTGCAGGCAAAT
>CAZQQV010000050.1:0-10922 GCA_964595655.1 uncultured Caldimicrobium sp. | reverse complement strand
CAACAGCCTTCATGGCCTTGAAGACCGCATTCACGATTCTAAACCTTGAAAAGGGAACCAATTTTCCGCTTCTTTTCCTAACAAGAGGTTCCATCTCTTTGTCCTCCCCCAATATCTTGTGGCTTTTTTAAAATCTTAATACTATATTTTGACAGAGAAAAGAGTTTTGTCAAGAGAGAATTTTAGTCTTCTGAAAAATTTTGAAAAACCTAAGAGCTTCTCAGGGCAAGAAGGGCCCATTCCTTTTGAAATTGGGTCTTAATTCTTCTAAATCCAAGGGTCAAATAAATATCCTCAAGTTCCTTTAGGTCTTCTCTTAAAATTCCTGAAAGAAGAAGAATTGTTTCCCCTGGAAAAGATTTTTCTTTAAAAAAGGGGGCAAGTTTTTTTAGTTCTCTAAAGCCAATATTGGAAAGAATCAGGTGAAATTTTAATGAACTATCCTGAGGAAGCTCCTTAATGATAAAAATTTGGGAAGAAACTTTATTAAGATGAGCATTTTTCTGAGTGGCCTCAAGGGCAAGCTCATCAATATCTACAGCATAAATTTTGGCTTTAGGGCAAAGAAGCGCTCCTGCTATAGCAAGAATACCTGATCCACAGCCCATGTCAAGAATTAAAGGCTCCTCTTTAATTTTGCAAATTTCCTCAAGAAAAAGCTCAAGATTTTCAAGCATAAGCTGAGTTGTAGGATGATGGCCTGTCCCAAAGGCCTGACCCGGGTCAATATAAACTGGAATCAAATCCTCTTCATAAGGCGCCTCTTCCCATGGTGGAAGAATCAACAATTTTTTACCTATTTTCAATGGTTTAAAATGATATTTCCAGATTTCTTCCCAGTTTTCTCTCTTAAGGAGTGAATATTGAACATTTACTTCCTCAAACTTGGCTGAAAGTTTCTCAAGAAAATCAAGCTTTTTCTCATCTTCAGGCTTTAGAGATATGGGAAAATAAAATTTAAAATGGACTTCTCCTTCGAATTCTTCGGTTTCCCAGGAAAGCCCGTTATACCAGTAAAACTCCTCTTCAAGAGTTTCTGCAAGTTCTCGAGGGACTTTAAGGGTTAAAAGGAGATACATTAGACTTTGACAGTGAGTTTTTTCTCCGAAAGTGGCTCCCTGATTTCGGAGTTTTCTTTATATTTTTTTAAAGCTAATTCCATTCGGGCTTTAATCTCAAGGGCTGTTGCCCTTTGAGCTACAGCTATATCCTGAGGGGAGGGATCAGCTGGGGCAAGGGCTGCTGCTCTTACAATCTGCATCTTTTTTATGGTTGCCTCAGGATCTGCCTCTGGAGAGACATCAATGGAAACTTCTCCTCCTGTGATGTAGTATCTTCCATCTGGCCCCCGCGTATAAGTATAGCGGACAGCTCCAGCATAGGGCCCTCCCACTGCCTTGTGAGCCATCTCATGGGCAATCACTTGTTTTTCTCGCATTTTGAGTTTTTCTATAATCATTCTAATTTTGTAATTTTCTATCCCTTCGTAAGATAAGGAGGAAATTTTTGCTCCAACCTTCATGGTAATACTTGGTCTCAACTTTAAATTAAAAACTTAAAAGCAAAATTCTTTATCGTCAAGAAAGAAATTTAAGGTCTCTAAAAACTCTCTTAAAGTATTATTGATTACTCTAAGCTTGAAGGGTATAGAAAATTTTTTCCCGTAAGCAGATCAAATCCTAAATGTCCGAGATTTTGACTCTTTGCTAAGAATTTATGCATAATTCCTCTTTTTAGTTTGGCATGTTGAAGCCAAGAAACTTAAAGGGTTGCAGGAAAGAATTTTTCGGGTTTAAAAGTATTTAAAACTTCTAAAAATTTTGACCAGGGTAAAGGTGGATAAAAATAATAGCCCTGAGCCTCATCAACCCCCAACATTATCAAATGCTGAAGTTGTTCTTTGGTTTCCACACCTTCAGCCACCACCTTTTTATTGAGAATTCTTCCAAGGGAGACTATGGTTTTTACAATTTCAAAATCTGAATAGGATTGAAGCATATTATGAACGAAAATAAGATCAATTTTGAGTTCATGAAAAGGAAGGGTAGAAAGATAACGAAAGGAGGAATACCCTGTTCCGAAATCATCCAGAGCTACTCTTACTCCAAATTCAGAGAGTTTTTTGATTTGTTCAGCCACTTTCTCTGCATCCTGAATGAAAATATTTTCGGTAATCTCAACAATAAGTTTGGTAGGACAGATATCATAAGTTTCAAAAATTCTTTTTAAATTTTCCAAAAGATCTATTTCTCGGAGTTGTTGAGGAGAGAAGTTAATGGAAAGATCAATGGCCAAAAACATCTCCTCTGGCATTTTTTTCAATAACTTGCAGGATTCTTCTAATACCCAGTAACCCAATTCTCTCACTAATCCAGATTCTTCAAGAATCCAAATAAATTCTCCTGGAGGAATAATCCCCTCAGTTGGATGGAACCACCGAACAAGGATCTCACCCCCTGAAATTCTCCTCTCTTTCAAATTAATTCTTGGCTGACAATAGAGCACGAATTCATTTTCCTGAAGGGCCTTTTTAAGTTGAGGTAGTCTCTGAAGGTATTTTGAGGCCTTGTGAAATATCTCCTTTTTAAAAAGATAAATGGTATTTCCTGCCTCTTTTTTGGCCTCCTTTAGGGCACTCTCAGCACACCTTAAGAGTATCTTTGGTTCATCTCCATCATCAGGAAAAACACTTCCTCCAAGACTAATGGTAAATTCAATGGTGCCTTTAGAGGTTTCTACAGGTTTTTCAAGAATTGTTTTCAATTCTTTAAGTAAATTAAAAGGAGAAGAAGTTTTTATAGCAAAAATAAAACTGCTCCCCCTACCCCTTCCAATTTCTCCCTCTTTCAAAAACTCCTTAAGCCTGCGAGAAATAGCTATTAAAACCTCATCCCCTGCCTCATATCCATAAACCTGATTTATGGCAGTGAATTTATCAATATCGACAATACCAACAAGTAAAGACTCTTTATTCAGAGCAGCCTGTTCAATAAGATGCTCTAACTTCAAAAAAAAGTAGCTCTGTCGGGGAAGACCTGTAACCCTATCAAAAAAAACCTTTTCCTCTTCTTTCTCCGCAATTAAGCGTATTATAAGAGTGAAAATAGAGGGTAATTCCTCCAGCAATAAAACCCTTTCCCACTCACTTAATTCTTTTCTCCTAAGCTGAAAGGCAAGGTAAATTATACTTTTCTCTGTAGCAATAGGTATAAGTAATATAGCTTGTTGAGGATGGGTAAAAAGGTATCCTAAATACTCAGGAACATTTTCAGGATTGAGCAATAGAGGTTTATCTATTTTTCCAGAATATGAAAGATAGTGACTTAGCCAGTTTTGAAATTGAGGATACCTTGTATCTATCTTACAAAGATCCTTTCCAGAGGTGAGATAGGTAACCTGTGCAAAAAAGGGAACCAAGCTTATGAGAGAAGGAAGTTCCTCTAAAAACTCGTCTACGGATTTTACCCTCCAAAGAGCCTCATAAACCCGATTTATAAAATAATAAATGTAAAGCACATCCTCAACGGTTTTACTTTTTTGAAGGAGTTCTTCTTTCTCTCTTTGGAGATATTTTTCAAAAACTAAAAGAAGATCTTTTATTAAAAGGTTGCATTCCTCTCTCTCACAATTTAAATAACTCAAAAAGTCTTTATAAAAATTTCCCCACTCCCTGAGTGGACGCTCTAATAGGATTTTTTCAAGATAGTCCAATCTTTGTTCTTCTCTATGTTTTAATGCTAAAAGATATTTTTCTGCCCAATTCATCATTGTAATATTATCTTCTTAAAAAATTTTTGCAAGCAAATTGTAGGCCCTCTACAACCTTCTTGACACAGCTTTAAAGTGGCTTTACATTTGGTATAAAAGTGGAGGAGTGCCCGAGTGGTCGAAGGGGGCCGACTCGAAATCGGCTGAGGGGGTGTTAAGCCCCCTCCGGGGGTTCGAATCCCTCCTCCTCCGCTTCTACGAAAAAATCCTTTATACGAAAAAACCCTTTAAATGCTTGAAGAAAAAATTTTAAAACTTCTAAAAAAGGCCAATTCTACCCTTTCTGGCGAAACCATTGCAAGGGAACTTAAAATCAGCCGAGTCTCTGTCTGGAAAAACATAAATAAACTCAAAGAAAAGGGCTACCCTATAAAAACCACTAAAAAGGGCTATTTTTTGGAAAATAGGGATATATTTCTCAATGAAGAATTAGAAGAGCTTATCAAAAAAAGTCTACTTTTTAAAAGAATCTACCTCTATCCAGAGGTTTCCTCCACTATGGAGGTGGCAAAAAGTCTTGCAGAAAAAAGGGAAGATGCGGTAATTCTTGCAGAAAGACAAACCTCTGGAAGAGGAAGGCTTGGAAGATCCTGGGAGTCCCCTCAAGGAGGCCTCTGGTTAACCCTTTTGCTTTACAAACCTCCTTTTGACCTTAAAGAGGCCTATCTATTAACCTATCTCTCCGCAGTAGCTACTGCTAACGCCATAAAAGAAACCTTTAATCTTCCTGCGAAAGTCAAATGGCCAAATGATGTGCTCCTTTACGAAAAAAAAGTAGCTGGTATTCTTCTTGAAATCAAGGCAGAAGTTGATGCCCTGGAATATGCTCTTATAGGAATTGGTGTGAATGTGAACAATCCTGTGGGTGAGAAAAATTTTATGCTTCCTGCCATATCAATCAAAGAGGCCCTGGGAAAAGAGGTTGAAAGAAAGCCTCTCCTTGAAAACCTTTTTTTGAATTTTGAAAATTTACTTTCCAAAAAAGAAGAAATTCTTAAAATCTGGAAAGATTTAAGTGAGACCTTGGGAAAGGAAGTAAAGGTTATTACTCCTTCTAAAACCTATATTGGCCTTGCCCGGGATCTTGATGAAGAGGGAAGGCTTATTCTTGAAACCAAAGAGGGAGAAATTATCAGGATTTCCTCTGGGGATTGCCTTCATCTCAGGATTTAGGACTTAATAAATGATGGAAATCCTCTTTTTTCTTTTACTTTTGATCGTTCTTATCCTCGGACTTTTCCTAATTTATTCCAAACTGAGAGGCCTCATTCTAACTCAGCTTAATGATCCTTTAATTTCTCTTAAAGAAAGGCTCCATGATTTAAGGGAGATGAGAGCAGACCTTCAAAGGCTATATCTTGCAGAAAATCTCTTAAAGGATTTGAGAGAAGAACTTTTAAAGCTAAGCCAGATCTTTATAAGCAGAGCATCAGGAAAAGCTGCTGAGAGGGCTCTTGAAGATATTTTGAGTATCTTTCCCTCTCACCTTTTAAAAAGGGATCTTAAGCTTTCAACAGGCGAAGTTGAATTTGCCCTTGTTCTTCCAGGAGAAAAATATCTTCCCATTGACTCAAAATTTGTGGCACCAGAAATTTTGAAAAAGGGGGAAATTTCTACTGAGGATGAAAAGGAACTCTTGAAAAGAATTAGAGCAAGGGCAAAGGAAATAAAGCCCTATCTTCAGGATGAAAAATCTCCTGGCTTTGCCATAATGACCTGTCCTGATGGCCTCTTTCCTTATCTTCAAAGAAGGGTTTACGAAGAGCTTGAAAGAGAAAAAATTATTCTTCTTCCCTATTCTCTTCTTCCTTCAGTCTTGCTTTTTTTACATTTTCTCTGGGTGCGCTTTGGAAAGTTTTTTGAAGAAAACAAAATTGCAGAAGCCCTTTCCAACTTCGAAAAATGGATTCTTGAACTTGAAAGGGACCTTGAGAAACTCTCAAAAGAATTAAAAAGCGCAGAAAATCTTTTAAATAAACTTAAGGAAACCCAGGGCCTCTTAAAAAGGGATTTTCTAAAACTCCTTGAGCATTCTCAGAGTTCAAGTAAATCCATAGAAATTTCTGAATAGACCTTTCCCTCTCCATCCTCAACAAATACAATGTTTTCAAGTCTTATTCCGAATTTACCTGGAAAATAAAGCCCTGGCTCAATGGTAAAAACCATACCCTCCTGAATGAGGGGCAGCTCTCTCAAAAATTTTCTATTTTTTTGATAATAAATCCTTGGAAATTCGTGAATTTCAATTCCTATACCATGACCTGTGGCATGTGTGAAGTATGAAAGCACTCCTTTTTTTTCAAAATAATTCCTCACTGCTTTGTCAATTTCGTAAACAGGAACCCCCCCTTTTACCTTTTCAAAGGCTTTATACCAAGCAGTTTTAACCATTTCAAAGTATTTTTTGAACTCTGACTCAGCCTTACCCAAAAAAAGGGTTCGTGTAAAGTCACTGCAATAACCCTTGTAGAGTGTGCCCATATCAATGAGAAGGGGGCCTTTATCTATAAGACCTCTTGAAGACTCCCAGTGAGGAATAGCTGAATGGGCCCCTCCTGCAACAATGGAGGGAAAGGCCTCTCCTTCTCCTGAAAACTTAAAAATTAATTCCACTATTTTTCCCCTTATTTCAAGCTCAGAAAGTCCTGGTCTTAAATGGTTTAAAAGTTCCCGATAAATTCTATCTGTTATCCTTACGGCTTCTTTCATTATCGCAAGCTCGGTGCTATCCTTTAACATTCTCATATTCTTTAACACCTGAGAAAGCCCAATCAATCTATATCCCTTGTTTCGAAGCCTTTCAACGAATTCACATGGAACTCTCTCTTTTTCAAAACCAATTTTTTCTACCTTTAAGCTTCTAAGAAAGCCCTTTAAGTACTTAAAGGGATCTCCTACAATCAGTCTTGGCTCGATAAAGGAGGGAAGTATCTCTTTGGCCTTTTCAAAGTATCTCCCATCGGTCAAAAGAAATGCCTCCTTTTCGGTTATTATGACATAAGCGTGAGAAGCCCTAAGGCCTGAAAGATAAAAAACATTAGGATAAGAAGAAAAAAGAAAGGCAGAAAGGCCCTTTTCCATTAAAAATTCTCTAACTTTTGGTAGCCTTTTTAAAAAAATCTCTTCCTCAACCATGGGAAACTCCCTGAATTAAGGTTTTTTAGTAAAAATAGCAAATTAATTTTAAAAGGACAAGCTTCCTTAAAGTAGGTTTTAAAGGGAATAAGATTAAGGGTTTCAGTTATTAAAAAGCTGAAAAATTTAAAGGAGAGTTTATATTAAATGGTATGATTGAAGTGTGGGTAATTGATGATGAAAGGGGAATTCTTGAAACCCTTGGGGGAATACTAACTGATGAAGGCTATCAGGTTAGCACATTTCTTTATGCCAAGGAGGCTTTAAAACTTCTTTCTCAAAAAACACCTCAGGCTATTTTTCTTGACCTCTGGCTAAAAGATATGGATGGCCTTGAAGTTTTAAAAGAATTAAGAGAGAGAATTCCTCAGGTTCCGGTAATCATTATCTCTGGACATGGAACCATTGAAACGGCAGTAAAGGCCTTAAAAATGGGGGCCTTTGATTTTATTGAAAAACCCCTCTCTTATGAAAGAATCCTTGTCTCCTTAGAAAATGCTTTAAAGTTTTTCCAGCTTGAAGAGGAATACAAGCGCTTAAAAGATGAGGTCTTTGGCAAGGTTGAACTTACAGGAGTATCAAAGGCTATTGAAGAGATAAGAGAGCTCATTAAAAAAGTTGCCCCAACAGACACAACTGTTCTAATAACTGGAGAGTCAGGGGTTGGAAAAGAAGTTGTGGCAAGGCTTATTCATCTTCATTCAAAGAGAAGAGAGGGGCCCTTTGTTGAAGTTAACTGTGCAGCTATTCCTGAGACCCTCATTGAGGCTGAACTTTTTGGTTACGAAAAGGGGGCCTTTACCGATGCCAAGGCCCCTAAAAAGGGCAAATTTGAACAGGCCCACGGGGGAACCCTCTTTCTTGATGAAATAGGAGATATGAATCTTTCAGCTCAGGCTAAGGTTTTAAGAGCCCTTCAGGAGAAAAAAATTGAAAGGCTTGGAAGTCAAAAGAGTATTGAAATTGACGCAAGAATTATTGCAGCAACCAATAAGGACTTAAGAAAAGAGATCTCCGAAGGGCGCTTCAGAGAAGATCTTTATTACAGATTGAATGTTTTCCCCATTCACATTCCTCCTTTAAGAGATAGGAAAGAGGATATCGAGCCCCTCTGTGAAACCTTTCTTGAAGAAATAGCCTTAAAAACCGGCCTTGGAAGAAAAAAACTTCATCCCGAGGTCATTGCCCTTTTTATGGAATATTCATGGCCCGGAAATGTAAGGGAACTCAAAAACTTCATTGAAAGACTGGTTATTCTCACAAAGGGAGATACCATCACCGTTGAGGACCTCCCCAAGGATTTTCTTTATGCAATAGGAAAAAAGGCCCCTATTAAAGACTCAAGAGAGCCTTGGTTTGAAGAGAGGGACTTCAAAAAAGCCAAACTTCTCTTTGAAAGGGAATATTTAAAGAGAAAACTTGAAGAATTTGGTGGAAATATCTCTCTCACGGCAAGAGAAATTGGCATTGAAAGGGCCTATCTTCAAAAGAAATTAAAGGAACTGGGAATAAGAGGTGAAAGTTAGGTTTTAAGTCTTTTATAAATTCCTCTGGCATAAGGTTCAAGGTCTAAATCAGTAAAATTTTTTCTTTTCCACTTAATCCAGCCAAGAAAGCCAACCATTGCGGCATTATCTGTGCAAAATCTCAAAGGGGGAAAATAGACTTCAAAATCATTGCAAGCCCTTTCAAAAAAAAGTTTTCTTAAGTAGGGATTGGCTGAAACTCCTCCTGAAACCACAATTCTTGGTATCTTATAGGCCTTGGCTGCCCTTAAAGTCTTTTCCACTAAAACTTCACATAAGGCCCTCTGAAAACTGGCACACAAATCTTCCTTGGAAACTTCTCTTTCCCTTTTTATAAGCTGATAAACAGCAGTTTTTAAACCAGAAAAGCTAAAGTCAAAGTTATCCTCATCAAGCATGGGTCTTGGAAGGGAATATCTTTCGGGATTTCCCCTTTCTGCAAGGGCACTCACATGAGGCCCTCCAGGATAGGGAAGGCCAAGAAGCTTTGCTACCTTATCAAAGGCCTCCCCTGCTGCATCATCCCTTGTATGCCCAAGAAGCTTAAGCCTTTCAAAGTCCTCAACAAGAAAAAGGGCAGTATGCCCTCCTGAAACAAGAAGGGCAACAAAAGGAAAGGATACCTCCCTTTTAAGAAAAACTGAAAATATATGGGCCTCAAGGTGATCCACAGCAATAAGGGGAATCTCAAGGGTAAGGGCAAGGGTTTTAGCATAACAAACCCCTACCAAAAGAGAACCAATAAGCCCAGGGCCAAAGGTCACAGCAATAGCTTTAAGGTCAGAAAGATTTGTTTCGTTCTCAAAAAGGGCCTTTTTCACTAAGGGATGAAGAACCTCTAACTGTTTTCTGCTTGCAATCTCTGGAACAATTCCACCAAAAGGAGAATGGAGGGCAACCTGTGAGTAAAGATAATCCCTGACTAACCTTCCCTCTTCAGAAAATAGGGCAACCCCTGTTTCATCACAGGAGGTCTCAATGGCAAGAAGCATCTTTTATTTAAAAAGGGCAATCTCAAGAAGTTCTGAAAAGAGATGTAAAAATAAGAGATGACCCTCTTGAATTCTTGGGGTTTCAGTTGAGGGAACAAGAATGAGATAATCACAGTAAGAAGGCATATCTCCCCCTCCCCCTCCGCTAAGACCTACAGTGTGAAGCCCCATTTCCTTTGCAACCTTTAGGGCAGAAACAATGTTTGGAGATTTTCCGCTTGTGCTGATAGCAAGAGCTATGTCCCCCTCTTTTCCAAGGGCTTGAATTTGCTTAACAAAGACTTGGGAAAAGTCGTAGTCATTGGCAATGGCAGTAAGCACAGAGGTATCTGTAGTTAAGGCAATGGCTGGAAGAGGCCTTCTTTCCATTTTGAAACGATTCACAAGCTCTCCAGCAAGGTGCTGGGCATCAGCTGCAGAGCCTCCATTTCCAAAAATAAGAATCTTCCCACCCTTTAGGATAACCTCTTTTGCAAGCTCAACAACCTGCAAAATCTTTTCCCCCTCTCTTTCAATGAATTCATTTATCACCTTGAGATGGGCCTCCTTTACACTCTTAAGAATCTCCCTCATCTCAATCCCTCTTGATTAGATATTTAAGTTTATAATAACTTAAAGCAAGATATTCCTGAACAGCAAGATTGGTAAGATTTAAATAAATATCAGAGGGAAAGAAATAAAGAAAGAGCTTTGAGGGTTTACAAAGCATATGATTAAAGTTTGTGGGATAGGGAATGGGATTTAGGCCCTCTTTTTTGAATAAAAAGGTAGCTCTGGGAAGGTGATAGGCAGAGGTTAAAAGGAAAAAGGGCTCTCCTGGAGAAAGGACTTTTTTGAGCTCCTTTGCGCTCTGAAGGGTATCAAGAGGGGTATCAAGGGCCTCAACCTCAATATTCCATCTTCTTGCAAGCTCTTTTAAATAAGAGGCCCCCTTTCCTTCAAAGGAACCCCCCACAATAATAAGGCGCTTTTGGGGATATTTTCTTTTTATTTCTAAGGCCGAAAGGAATCTAATAAGGGTTTCTCTGCTAAATCTTTCTTCAAGGGAAAGCCCAGGGTCACCATAAATTCTCCCTGTAAGAAGAACAAGGGTATTACTCTTAGAAAGCTCTGCTTCCGTAGGGACTCTATAATTTTTCTCAAGTTTTTTAAGAAGAAAATAAGGCAAAAAAGGGGTAGTTGAGAGATAATAAAGAAAAACTGCCACAAAGAGCAAAAACCTTCTTCTTCCTCTTCTTTTTCCAAGGACAACATAAATGGTAACCAAAAGAAGAAAAAGAAAAATCAAAGTGGAAGGATAGAAAAGATGAAGGATTATTTTTTTTAGTAGGAATCCGTAATCTGACATATAAATTTGATTTAAGAGTGGCGGGGCTGACGGGACTTGAACCCGCGGCCTCCTGCGTGACAGGCAGGCGCTCTGACCGTGCTGAGCTACAGCCCCAGAGCAACTTTTAATATAACACCTTTTTAAATTTTAGCAAGAGGGTTGTATGAGTGG
>CAZQQV010000049.1:0-11284 GCA_964595655.1 uncultured Caldimicrobium sp. | reverse complement strand
AAAAAAATCAAAGGGGGTGTAGATATGATGGGAGGAATTACCAGAAGGCAGCTTCTTACAGGTATTGGGGCTTTAGCCCTTGGAACTATGATGATGAATTTTAAAGACCTTGTTACGCCTGTTGAAGCAAAAGAAAAAGGGAAAAAATGGCCTTATGAAAAGCTTGACCCGGCAGAGGTCGCAGAAATTGCTTATAATGCCTGGTTTGAGGTTTATTGTGCTCAAGCAACTGCTACTGGGCTTATGACTCCTCTGATGAAAAAAATTGGTAGCCCCTGGAAAGATTATCCTATACATTCTCTCAAAATGGGTATGGGTGGAATGTTAGGTTGGGGGCTTACCTGCGGGACTCCTGTTGCAGCCTCCATTGTGATGGGCTTAGTTATTCCGGATGAAAATACTCTAGATTTAATGATTCATGATTTGCTTCAATGGTATGCTGAGACGGCTCTACCTGTGTATAAACCTAAGAATCCTCGTGCAAACAAAGAGGGTATTATCACTACAGTGAGTCATTCACCTCTCTGTCACATCTCTGTGGGAAAATGGATGAAAGCAGCGAACAAATCCTTTAAGAGTATTGAAAGAAGGGACCGTTGCGCGAGGGTTGCAGCTAGTGTAGCCTATAAAACTGCTGAGATGCTGAATGCCTATTTTGAGGGCACTTACAAACCTAGAGATCCCTGGAATGCGCAATCTATCTTTGGTATTCCAGCTCAACAAAATTGCGGTGAGTGTCACGGAACTAATATTCCTGAAGTTCCCAAGTCTTAAAATAAAAAATTTAAAAGGGCTGGGAGTTCCTTTCCCAGCCCTCTATACACAATTCAAAAGTTGAGTCAGTGGACTTTCTTCATCCTCTTTTTTCAGTCAGGGGAACTTCACCTTATGGACAAGATGATCCTAAGGGGTGATTTAATTTCATAATTTTTGAATTTTTGCAACAAAAAATCCCACAGCCCTGGTTTTGTGGGAATAAAATCTTTTGGTTTTTGTCATATCTGGATGAAAGGGTTTTTCGTTCCATTCAGTGAGCCCGGGATAGCAAGGAAGGGGGGGCTCCCAGTCAAGGAGTTTTACCTGTCTTTTTCTCAGCAAATAGTCAACCACAGCCTCATTTTCATCGGGATTAATGGTGCAGGTGCTGTATACGATGATTCCGCCGGGTTTAGTTAAATCACAGGCTCTTACAAGAAGACCCTTTTGAATGGAAGGAAGATTACTTCTTCCCTGGCCTTTTTGATAAAGAATTTCTCCCTCAAGCCCCACTTTGTATCTTCCTTCCCCTGAGCAAGGGGCATCCACAAGCACCTTGTCAAATTCAATCCCAAAGGGAAATTCTTCTCCTTTGGAACGGGTGATAATCACACAGGTAACTCCCAGTCTTTTAAGATTGGCTGAAAGTGCTGTAAGTCTATCTATGCGTTTGTCGTTTGCAACAATTATGGCTCTGTCCTCAGTAAGCATGGCCATAAGAGCGGTTTTTCCACCAGGTGCTGAACAGAGATCAAGAATGAGCTCTCCAGGCTTTGGATCTAAGGCTATCACAGGAAGAGAACTTGAAAGGGTCATGGAATGAATAAGCCCAAGCCCATATTCCTTTACATTTCCAAGGGAAACCTCTTCATTGTTCACCACCCTGTAAAATTTGGGAATAGCCTTTATTTCTTCTGCAATAATTCCTTTTTCTTCAAGAATTTTTAAAAGTTTAGCCTGTTCCTCTTCAGAAACCTTGAGCGTATTTATTCGAAAATATTGTTGATGAGGGACCTTTAAATACTCGAGGAATTCCTCAAAGTCAGGAATTATCTCCTTATAACGAGAAAAATACTCTATGTATTCAAAGTTTAATGGGCTTTTATTTTTTTCCATTGAGGAGGTGATTTCTCAGTTCCTGATGATTTTTTACAATGAGGTCTGCAAGGGAGAGATGTTCGGGTTTTAGGGTGGTGGTTATCCCTATGCAGAAAAGATCTGCCCTTTTGGCAGAAAGGATCCCTGCCGGGGCATTTTCAACCACAGCAACCTCCTCCTTAGGAGCTTTTAAGGCCTCCCTGGCCTTCAAGTAAGGATCAGGATGGGGCTTTCTTCTTTCCACTTTATCCCCTGTTATTATAACCTCAAAAAAGGCCTGGAATTTTTCTGGAAATACCTCCTTCAAGATTTCACTACTTGAAGAAGTAACAAGGGCAAGTTTTCTCTTTTCTTTTTTAAGCTCTGAAAGTAAATCTGGGACCTCTGGAAAAGGCCGGATTTTGTCAGCAAATTTTTCCTTGAAAATTTTTTTCTGAAGTTTAAAGGCCTTATCAAAAAATTCAGGGGTTGGATTTACTCCTTTATTTAAGAAAAGAGTCTTTGCACTTTCAAGCTCTATAGCCCCTTCGTGAAGATAGATTTCCTCTTCACTAAACTCAAGCCCAAACTCTTTGAAAGCAAGAATCCAGGCCTGGGCATGATAGGGCATAGAATCAAGAAGAACCCCGTCAAGATCAAAAAAAATAAATTCCTTCATAAAGAAAGCACCTCTAAGAAGTCTTTCTCAGTTATACCCTCTAAGCTAAGGAGTTTTTTTCTTGAGCTTTTTCCTTTGATAATTTTTATCTTTTCGGGATCAATTTTCAAGGTCTTTGCTAAAAATTTAATGAGGGCCTCATTTGCCTGATTGTTTTCAGCCTTTGCCTTAAGAGAAATTTCAAGAAAATTAGGTGCCCTAAAGGAGAGAATTTCATCTTTTGTGGAATTCGGTTTAACTTTTATTTCAAGAAGCATTTCTAAAGGCCCGCTCTCAAGTGAAGAAGGAGCTCCTTTATAAAATAGATAAAAAAAATTACAATAACTGGGCTTAGGTCAAGACCATATACCGGGGGAATAAGCCTTCTTATGGGGTTTAAAACGGGCTCAGTAACCCTGTAAAGAAATCTTACTAAGGGATGAAAAGGGGAGGGATTTACCCAGGAAATTATAGCCCTTGCAATTATTATCCAAACATAAATAGTAAGAACTAAATCTATAACCTGAAGGAGGGCCTTAAGGAAGGCATCAATCACTAACATATCTTTCCAAAGGGACAAATGGGATATCTGCACTCCGCACAATTATAGCAAAAACCACCATGCCCAAGCTTTGCAATATCGTAACGGGAAAGCTTTTCTCCCACAAGTACCCTGGGTAAAACCAGATCAAGAACAGTAATTTTGAAATACATGGCACAGGCAGGAACTCCAAGAATTACTTTGTTATCTGAAAGGCAGGCATAAAGAAACATATTCCCTGGAAGAACAGGGGTACCATAAAGATAAATCTCTGGATTTAATTCCCTTATGGCTACTTTGGTGACATCATCGGGATCAACAGACATCCCTCCAGTTACAAGCACAACCTCACAGCCCCGGTTTAACAGATTTACAATATTTTCCTTAATAAAATCCTTATCATCTGGGGAAAAAAGAGGGCCTTCCACCTTAAGCCCAAAGCTTTCCAATTTGGGAATCATTCTTGGAGCAAAGGCATCCTCAATTCTTCCGTAAAAGACCTCAGAACCTGTAATGACAAGCCCTGCCTTATTTATTTTTTTTGGAAGAACTCTTAAAACCTTCTCTGGGTATTCACTGCATATTTTTTCTACCTCATCAAGAAGGGCCCTTTTGACAACAAGGGGGATAGCCCTTCCACCAGCAAGAGCTTCTCCCTTTTTCACCCAAAGGTTCGTATGCTTGGTTGAAAGACTTATTTCTCCAAGAAGATTAATTCTTAAAAGGGCCTCTGTTTCAACTTTAAACAAACCCTCATAGGCTGCCTTAAAATTCACCTTTCCTTCCCTTATCTCTTCAGACCACTCAACTCCTTCCCCTGCAACCGCCTTTGCAAGCCTGAGGGCAGCCTCATCTTCATGAATTTCATCTTCCTCTAATTCAAGGACATAAATATGGTTTTTCCCGAGGTCCTTTAACTTGGGAATATCCTCTTCTCTTATAATATGGCCCTTTTTAAAACGTGCCCCCTTAAATTTTCCAGGAACAATTTCTGTAATATCATGAGGTATAACCATACCTATGGCTTCTTCCACAGGAATAGTTTTATACCTCATTTTTTTCCCTCTTTTCTTTTTCTTTTTTTTCGTAAGCTTCAATGATTTTTTGTACAATGGGGTGTCTTACCACATCATTTTTAGTGAAATACACAAAGGTTATCCCTTCAATTCCTTCAAGAATTTCCATGGCTTCAAGAAGCCCGGATTTTTTGGGATCAGGAAGGTCTATCTGGGTAACATCTCCAGTAATAACCGCCCTTGATCCCTGCCCAATTCTTGTGAGGAACATCTTCATCTGTTCGGTAGTTGTATTCTGTGCCTCATCAAGAATAATAAAGGAATCATTGAGGGTTCTTCCTCGCATGAAGGCAAGGGGAGCAACCTCAATTACACCCTTCTGAAAGAGCTTAACTACCCTATCAAAGGAAAGCATGTCATAGAGGGCGTCATAAAGGGGCCTAAGATAGGGGTTTACCTTTTCAACAAGGTCTCCTGGAAGGAAACCCAGCTTTTCTCCTGCCTCAACAGCAGGTCGAACAAGAATGATTCTATTTACTTCCCCCCTCATGAGGAAGGACACAGCCATGGCTACAGCAAGATAGGTCTTTCCAGTTCCTGCAGGCCCGATTCCAAAGACAATTTCAGACTTTCGAATAGCCTCTACATATCTTTTTTGGGTTAATCCCTTAGGGCTTATTATTTTTCTTCCCGAGGTAATCAAAATGGTATCAAGAAAAATATCTTTGAGGTTTGCCCTTGGGTTTTCAAGAAGGATTCTTGAGGCATATTCAACATCAGAGGGATAAATGGAATATCCAGCTTTAATAAGACCATAAAGTTCCTCAAGAGTTTTTTCAGTAAGCTCAAGATCCTCAGGTTCACCTGTGATGATTATGTGATTTCCCTTAAGGATAAGCTTAACCTTAAAGGCTTCTTCAAGAATTTTAAAATGAGACCCACGCTCCCCGTATAGGGCTCTCACTATAGGATAATCCTCAAAAATTAACTCCTTAGTATAGGGATTACCCTCAAAAACACCCTTTTTTACCTCATCATGCACCATCTGTGCCATTACCTTTAATCCACCCTCCTTTAAATTTTTTCTGGTTTATATAATAGATTATTAAAAATTTTTTTCAAGGGAAAGTCTTTCATTTAATTGACATTTGCCAAATCTTCTTTATAATTCCATTAGAATTTTGCAGGAGAATTTGCAGGAGGACAGTATGAAAAAGGCAGAAGAGGCTTTTGACTTGAAAAGGGAATTCCTTGGTAAAGGCCTTTTGGCATTTTCTTTTACAATTTTACTTGCTCTACTTTCTCAAATAAGAATTCCTCTTACCTTTACTCCTGTTCCCTTGACTCTTCAGACCTTCGGAGTTCTCCTAATTGGATATTATCTTGGTGCAAGGTTAGGCATTCTTAGCATTCTTCTTTATCTTCTCTTAGGAGCCTTGGGATTTCCCCTTTTTTCAGGGGTGAAAGGGGGGATTCTTGTTTTGAGTGGCCCCACAGGGGGTTATCTCCTTGGATTTCTTGCAGGGGTTTACCTTGTGGGGAAGGCAAAAGAACTTTCCCTTATTCAAAAACCCATTTATGCCTTTTTCTGCGGGGTTTTTGCTCATCTTGTCATCTACTTTTTTGGAGTTTTATGGTTTGTTTCTGGTTACAAGTTTTTCAGCACCTCTTATACTTTGAGGGAAATTTTAACTCTTACAGTTTTCCCTTTTCTTCCCTGGGATGTGATTAAGTCCCTTTTGTTTGCTTTCTTTGTCCTTTCTGAAAAAAGGGTAAAGGAGGCCTTTAAGAAATGAAAGTTCTTGTCCTTGGTGGGGGAGGAAGGGAACATGCCCTTTGTTATGTCCTTTCTAAAAGTGCAAAGTTATCAAAGCTTTATTGTATCCCGGGAAATGGCGGAATTTCTGAGATAGCAGAAATTCCAGAAGGAATAGGTCTTAGTGACTTTGAAAAAATAAAAGAATTATGCCTTAAAGAAAAAATTGACCTCGTTATTCCTGGGCCAGAGGAACCCTTGGTTAAGGGAATAAGAGATTATCTTTCAGAGGTGGGAATTTCTGTTTTTGGCCCAGATAAATTTGGAGCCCTTCTTGAGGGAAGTAAAGCCTTTGCCAAAGAGATTATGAAAAAGGCAGGGGTCCCCACTGCCCAGTTTGAAGTCTTTGATACCTATGAAAGGGCCTTGGATTTTGTCAGAAAAAAGGGTGCGCCCATTGTGGTTAAGGCAGATGGTCTTTGTGCAGGGAAAGGAGTTTTTGTTTGCAAAACCCTTGAGGAAGCTGAAGAGGCTCTCCATAAAATTTTCGTTGAGAAAATCTTTGGTGAGTCTGGCTCAAAGGTAGTGATTGAGGAATGTCTGGAGGGAGAAGAGGCCTCTTACATTGTCATAACCGATGGGGAAAACTTTAAGGCCCTTCCCACCTCCCAGGATCACAAAAGACTTCTTGATAATGACGAAGGCCCAAATACAGGGGGTATGGGCGCCTATTCTCCAGCACCTCTTGTAAATGAGGTCTTAAGAAAAAAGATTGAAGAAAAGGTTATTTCTCCTGTTTTAAAAGTGATGAAAGAAAAGGGGCATCCCTATCAGGGATTTCTCTATGCAGGTCTAATGATTAGTAAAGGTGAGCCCTATGTGCTTGAATTTAACTGCAGGCTTGGTGACCCTGAGGCCCAGGCCATTCTTCCTCGCATTGAAAACGATTTTCTTGAGATGATTGAAAGGGCCCTTGAGGGAAGGCTAAGGGAGTATGAGCTTAAAGAGAGCCCCAAGGCTTCTCTTTGTGTGGTTATGGCAAGCAAGGGCTATCCTGGAAGTTATGAAAAGGGAAAAATTATAACCGGGCTTGATAAAGTAAAAGAAATGGAGGATGTAATAGTTTTTCATGCGGGAACCAAAAAAGAGGGAGACAAATTCTTAACCAATGGAGGAAGGGTGCTTGGAGTTACCGCCCTTGGTAATACCATCCCAGAAGCCATAGAGAGAGCCTATTCTGCAGTAAAGCTTATTCACTTTGAAGGGGCTCACTATAGAACTGATATTGGCAAAAAGGCCTTGAAATACCTCTAAGAGGCCTTTTCTTCTAAGTATTTTCTAAACCCGAGGTTTTTCAGTTTTTCGCCCTTTTCAACAACTTCTTTTCTCATCTTTTCTCTAAATTGTTTTAGTTTTTCTCTTAATTCAGGATATTTTATGGCAAGGATTTGCACTGCAAGAAGCCCTGCGTTTCTTGCATTATTTATGGCAACCGTTGCCACAGGCACACCTGCAGGCATTTGCACAATGGAAAGAAGGGAGTCCATTCCCTTTAAGGCCTTACTCATTATGGGAACACCAATCACAGGGAGAGTTGTTATGGAGGCTGTCATACCTGGAAGGTGAGCCGATCCCCCGGCTCCAGCAATAATCACCTCAATTCCCCTTTCTTCCGCAGTTTTTGCGTATTCAAACATCCGTTCAGGGGTCCTATGAGCAGAAACTACCGTTATTTCATAGGGAACTCCGAATTCCTCAAGCACTTCTGCTGCCTCTTTCATAACTGGCAAATCTGAATCACTTCCCATAATGATTCCCACCTTCATTTCTTCACCTCACCTTTTACTTTTAAAAGTTCCTTTACCTTTTGAGCCTTAGATAGGGCCTCTTCCAAGGTTTCGCCAAGAATGGTTACATGTCCCATTTTTCTCAAGGGAAAGGTCTCTTTTTTTCCATAGATATGGACAGAAACCCCTGGAATAGAAAGAGCCTCTCTCAGGCCTTCATAAATGGGTTTTCCGTAGTAGCCCTCCTCTCCCAGTAAATTTATCATCACTGCTGGAGATAGAAGCCTCGTTGACCCCAAAGGTAGCCCGGTCACTACTCTTATGTGCTGTTCAAATTGACTGGTATAGCAGGCCTCAATGGTGTGATGACCTGAATTATGAGGCCTTGGGGCTATTTCATTAATATAAATATTTCCTCTTTTATCAAGAAAGAGCTCAACTCCAAAGAGCCCATATCCATTAATGGCTTTTACTGCCTCAATGGCAAGCTCCTTAGCTAAACGAGCAGTCTCTGGATCAATTTGGGCTGGGCAAAAGAGATAATCAAGAAGGTTTCCCTCTGGATGAAAAACCATCTCAACCACATCATAAACGGCAATTTCTTCCCTTTCACTTCTAACAACCATAAGGGCAAGTTCCTTTTCAATCTCAAGAAGTTCCTCAATGAAGCAGGGAAGAGGTAAAGCCTTGCTGAGGTCCTCTCTTTTTCTCAAAATTACTGTTCCTCTTCCGTCATATCCTCCAGTAATAGATTTTTGAACGCAGGGTATAGCCTTTTCAAGCTCAGTGAGATCCTTTATTTCTTTGAATTCAGGAACAGGAAGCCCTGCCCTTTTGTAGGCTCTTCTTTGCTCAAGTTTGTTTTGAATTATAGAGAGAACCTGAGGAGAAGGAATAATCTTTTTTTCTTCCTGTAATTCAAAAAGGGGAGAAACTTCCACATGTTCAATGTCAAAGGTTATGATATCGCAGATCTTGGCAAATTTTTTTATCTCTTCAGGGTCTTTGAAAGAGCCAACTACCTGTTCAGCCACCATACTTGCAGGACATCCTGGTGTGGGATCAAGAACTTTCACCGAAAAACCCATCTTTCTTGCAGCTTGTGCAGACATCTTGGCAAGCTGTCCCCCACCAAGAATTCCAATGCTAATATCATGAGGCCTCATAATGGATCCCCGAAAGAGGTTTACTAAAAGATAACCAATTCTCTTGGTAAGTCAATCCACAATTAAATTATCAGAAAAAATTTTAAAAGGATCCGGAAAAGGTAAGTTTCAAAAAATCAAACCTGGGGGCGAAGTTTAAGAAGATCCTCTAAGGGAAGGGGTGGGGAAAAATAGTATCCCTGAGAAAAATCAACCCCAAGCTCACAGACCAGGTTAAAAATCCTTTCATCAGCTACAAACTCGGCAATGGTTTTAATGCCTGCAGATCTGGCAAAACTTACTACAGCCCTCACAAGATTCCTTGCCTTTTCACTCTCGGGAAGGTTTTTTATAATGGAGGCATCAATTTTGATAAAATCCACCTCAAGCTCAATCAATCTCAGTAGATTGGAATAACCGGCTCCGAAGTCATCAATGGCCAGATGAACCCCTTTTCTCTTGAGGTCAAGAAGGAGAGGAAGTAGTTTTTCATAGACCTCTATCTCTTCGGTTTCAAGAAGTTCAAGGACGATTTTGTGCTCTAAGAGGAGCTTTTTTGAGCCATTTTCAATAAGAGATAAAAAGCTTTCAAGTATCTCTTTGTTTAGTAGATCTGAAAAGGAAAGATTTAAAGAGACATCCCAGGGTATAAGGGCAATGTCTTTTTTCACTTCCTCAAAGATCCTCAGAGTTAGCAGGGGATAATATCCGCTCTCTTTGGCAATGGGAAGAAATTTGGAAGGGGACAAGATCTCACCATCCTTTTCCTGAATCCTCATTAAGGCCTCAACTTTAACGATCTCTCTGGTTTTATTGTCAAAAACAGGCTGATAGTAGGGAATGATGCGCCTTTCATCTATGGCTGATCGGATCTTTCTTATATAAAAGATGGTTTCTTCATATTGAGAGCTCCTTTCAAGATAGGATATTTCTGAATAATCAATCACCTTTGCTTTTTCTTTAACCTCCTTTAAAAGTGTATAAGCAAAGGATAAGGTATACTCAGGATGTACACACTCACATATCAAGGCCCCTCTTAAGTGAAAGAATACCTCAAGGTCCTGATAACGGAAAGGTTCCCTTTCTATAGCTTGTAAGAGAGTTTCCACCTTGGGGAAAAGAGTTTTTAGATCCTCCTCTGGAAGGATAAGGGCAAATTCATCCGGCCCAACCCGGTAGACCTCGGTCTTAAAGGTCTCTTTTAGTCTCTGATATAGGTATTTAAGAAGTTCATCTCCTATGAACTCGCCGTAGAGGGTATTGATGGTCTTAAAATTGTCTATGTCAATGAGAAAGAGATTAATAACCTTTCTCTTTTTAAACTCTAAAAGGAGGCTTTCTCTATTTGGGGCCCCTGTTAAGGGATCGTAATAGTGGAGGAAGTAAATTTCTCTTAAGCGCCTTTCAAGTTCATCCAAAGAGGCATTGAGAAGCCTTATCACCTCTCCTATTTCGTCCTCATAGTCAAGGGTGACCCGGGCTGAGAGATCACCACTTGCTATCTTTTGTGTCTCCTTTGCTATGCGGGAGAGCCTTCGGGCAAGCCTTTGATAACTAAGATAAAAGAAAAGGCAGATGCTCCCCAAAATCAGGCTGAGAAAGAGAAAACTAAGGAGGCCATTTCTTATGAGTTCCTTCTTTTTCTCCTCAATTTGTTGAAGATATGCATTCATAATCAAAGAATGGAGTTCATAAAAAATATCTATCACAGCCGTTGCCAGCTTAAAATAGCCATAACCGGTAAGGGCAAAACTTCCACGGAAATCGCTACTAAGAAAGGTCTGAGATAAATTCATAAAGTCATTAAGGAGTTTAAAAGAGCTTTCCAGGGCAATAATAATTTTTCTCGGAAACTTGATATTTAAAAGGGTCCAGCGTAAGACCTCCTGATACCCTTGCAGGGCTTGAAAATTCTGAAAAAAAAATCTTTTTATCTTCAGGGGGCATGTGATTTCTTTCTACGGCTGCGCTCCCTATAGCCCTTAATTTTCCAAGGGCTTCAACTATGTTGGGAAGTTCAAGCAAACTTACCTGGGCAAGGGTGCGAAGATAGAGATCTGGCTCAGCAAAAAGCCGATATTTTTCCCCCTCTGCTTTCAGAAATTGAAGAAGGCTCACTATAATCCCGGTATGCTGAAAAAAGGATTCAAGAGGTGAGATATGGAGATGGTCCCTTTTTAGTTGTTGCCAATCCTTATGGTATTTCAAAAGAAGAGTCCTTTCCTCGGAAGAATAAATAGAAAGGGTCTTATTAAAGGAGCTATCTATCTGGTTTTCAATTTCTTGCAGGGTTGATTTTATTTGGTTTAATTCCTTTGTGTCCTTGGTGACATACCTTAAATAGCAAAGTCCCCGGTGGATCTGAAGGAGCTTTATGGTTTCAAAAAGGGGAGGGATTTTTTCTTTGGCCTCAAGTCTATAGCGCAGCTGTTTGATTTCAGGTGAATAGTGCCAGAGGATAAAGATACTTCCAAGAATCCAGGGGATGAGTGCCAGAAGTTGTAAGAGAAAGAGGTTTTCTTTGAGGGTGAGAGGCCTAAGTTTCATA
>CAZQQV010000048.1:0-11334 GCA_964595655.1 uncultured Caldimicrobium sp. | reverse complement strand
GGGAAGAAGGTATAGCTTATCCAGATAAGGATGATCAGAAGTATAATTCCCAGCCCGATACAACCCCAGACAAGTTTACTTTCAAAGGGAAGCCAGGGGTCATATTGCATCTTTTCAAGCTCTTCGGCAATCTGTTCAGTTTTTATTTCTTCTGCCATAATATCACCCCCTTTACCTTATTGTCCCACAACAGGTGGTTTTACACCGTGGAAGAAGATCCAGGAAATAAGAAGCCCGATCCAAATAATAAATCCAAAGAGGCAAACAACATAAACCACAGCTAATCTACCTATACCTTCTGCCCAGAGTTTTCTAAAGTCAGAAATAACACCAATGGTGAAGAAAGTGATGAGGAAGAAAAGAACTCTTAAGGCATTGGTTCCATCTGTTGCAGTTTTAGTTTGGTCAACCACCTTTTTGGAATCCTTTATCTCTTCTCGTTTAGCTTTGATCTGGGCTTTGAGTTCATCTATTTTAGCTTTAAGCTGAGCCTGTTGAGTTACATCCTGAGTGGTAGCTAACTGGGCTTCTATTTTTTTAATATTCTTTTCCATTGACTTGATTTGATCCTCTACCGCTTTAACTTTAGGAGCATGGGGAGCTGAAATGAGAAGGATTACAAAAAAGCCTATGAAGTAGGCAAGCACAAATTTGGGAAATCTTCTCCAGATTTCTCCAAAACTTACCCTTTCTCCTGGCTTACATTCTACATAAGCACACCAGAGGTAGGCAAGTAAGAAGGCCCAGATGCTGATAAAAATGTCAATGAAGAGCTTAGTTGTTGCAGCTGCCATAAGAATCCATCCTTCTTCGTATTTAATTCCTGCCACAGCCTCAGCTTTGGCCCTTATTAGCGCATCTGTTATAGCTCCTGACGCAAAGGCAGCTCCATCAGTTTTTACCGCAAGCCCCATCCAGGCACCAGCAACCATTGGTTCTTTCCAGAGGAAGATCTGGGCAAGGAAGGGTAAAATAATGAGCTCAACAACAGCAAAGATAACCACCAGAGAGGCTACCATAATGGGAACAACTGGCCTTGCCCTAATGGCCCCACCTGCAGCAATAGCCGCTGAGACTCCGCAGATAGAGATTCCTGCAGCAAGAGGAGCAGCCCACTCTTTGCTGAATTTAAAATATTTTCTTGCAATGAAGTAGACAAGTGCCCAATAAATCAAGTAGGCTTCAACTATTGCACAAAGACCTCTGAAAAATACCGCTGAGGCAAGTCCAAAGGCCTCTGCGGATTTTAAACCAATAAGGGCTCCCATAAGACCAATGGCAGTTTTGATATAAAACTCCGGTCTACATGCCTCAGAAAGAAACTGGGCAAAGGGTCTAAAGAAGTTTCCAATAATAAGCCCTAAAGCCAAAGCAAAGATAAAACCTCCCTCTCCTGTAAGCTTTAAAGACCAAGGGATGTTAAATTTCTTTGGGTCTGTTGCTGCAAAATAGGCATAATGACCAATTAACCAGCAAAGATAACTTAACCAAAAGACAAAGAAAAAGCCCACTACAAATTTACCTACATTAGCTCCCAAAAGATAGGCTCCAATGGCAAGTATTATCGTTAAGAAAATATAGGTAAGAACAAGAGAGGCAAATCCAGAAAGCCCTTTTTTCTCGTAGGTTTGCCCAACCTGATATTTGGTAGGGTCCTCCACAGTCACAGTTTGTTCTTTTCCGTCTTTGGTTTTAATCGTGAGTTTATTCCCCTCAATCTTTACTATTTCACCTTTTACTCCCTGATATTTTTTTCCTACAGGACCAAGGGCCTTTTCAATCTGGAGCCACTCTTTGGTACTTACTACCCAACCAAAGGGATCAATTCCCTTGTAGGCAAGAAGGGACACAAGAAATAAAATAACGGCTAACCAAAAGGCCAGCCAGTCCTCATTTAGAACACCCTTTTTAGTTGCCTCAGCCATAACCTCACCTCCTCTTCAGAAAATTTTTATAACCTATAAAAACCTTCCAGCTGCTTTAACCTTCAGCCCTTACCCTTCATAGGCCTCACCTCCTTAATCCTTAATAAGGTCTTTTATTAAAAAATGCAAAGGCTATACCCATAAGGAATGGGCTAAAATTTTCCCTTTTAAGGAGGAGCTGTTACTTACATGAAACCCATTTTTCCTTAAAATGTTACCAAAAGGTAACATAAGTTCTTGACAAATTTACTAAAATGATTTAAAATTTTATAATGAATTATAAATGAGGAGGGTTAGATGGACCTTAGTAGAAGACAGTTTTTTAAAGTTCTTGGAGGGCTTACAGCTCTCCTATTATCTCCCAAAGATGGGCATTCCTACAAGGGAAAGTTTGCCACACTTATAGATCTTACAAAGTGCGATGGTTGTCAGGATGAGCCCATTCCAAGATGTGTTAAGGCCTGCAGAGAGGAAAATAAGCATCGTTTTCCTGAACCCAAAAAACCCATTCAGCCTTACTGGCCAAGAAAATATTATGAAGACTGGTCTGATAAGAGGGACAAAATTGATACCCTTACTCCCTATAACTGGCTTTTTATCCAGAAAGTAGAAATTGATGGTAAAACCCTTTACATTCCGAGAAGGTGTATGCACTGTGATTCCCCTCCCTGTGTGAAAGGTTGTCCCTTTGGAGCTTTGTCTAAGCAACCTGAGGGAAACACAGTTATTGATCACACAATCTGTTTTGGTGGGGCCAAATGCAGGGATGTTTGTCCCTGGCACATTCCTCAAAGACAGGCTGGAGTGGGAATTTATCTAAAGCTTATGCCTAAGTTTGCAGGTGGTGGGGTTATGTATAAGTGTGATCTCTGTGACAGTCGTATAAAAAACGGAAAAGAGCCAGCCTGTGTGGTTGCTTGTAGAGAAAGACTTAAAGATCGTGCAGTTTATAAGTTTGGTCCACGAGAAGAAATCTATGCTGAGGCCAAAAGAAGGGCTGAAAAAGAGGGACTATATATTTATGGAGATACTCAAAATGGTGGCACCGCTACCCTTTATCTTTCAGCTATTCCTTTTGAAAAGATTGAAGCAAAGCTTAAAGAAATGAAGGCCCGATTCCAGATGCCAGTTAAGGTAAAAAATCGTTATCTTGAAGAAATAAATCCTATCGGAATAGCTGTGCTTTCTGCAGGAGCTCTCGGAATACTTACAGGAGTTGCTGGAGCTTTAGTTGGTAAAAAAGAGGATAATGAGGAGGTGATATAGCATGGGGAGAAAAATTAAGCGTTACAGCGCCATTGTGAGGCTCATTCACTGGACTGTGGCTATCTCTGGAATTATGCTTATTTTTACTGGCCTTGGATGTTTGCCCCTGTTTAAAAGATATTACATAACAGAAATACCGGGTTTTAAGTGGACAGCTGATTTCTACACCGTTACTAAAGTCCACTATATTTTCGCCATATTTTTTGTTTGGGCCATTCTCTTTCATCTTTTTTATCATGGTTTGAGAAAAGACTTTGGGCTTCTTCCGAAAAAGGGTGATTTAAAAGCTTCTTTTCAAATGATTCTGGCCTCCTTTGGTCTTTCAAAGGAGCCTCCAGCCGATAAGTGGCTTCCCGAACAGAGGTGGGCCTATGTGGGGATAGGAGTGGTGACCCTTGCTGTTGTTACCACTGGAATTATAAAAATCCTAAAAAATTTAGAATGGATTTATTTCGGACCAAAGGTTGAGTCAACGGTTAATCTATTACACACCATTTTTGGAGGATTGTTTATACTTCTATTCTTTATTCATATCTTTTTTGTCCTTATTATTAGAGCCAATTGGCCCCTTCTTAAGGCTATGCTTACTGGCTATGTAGATGAAGAATATGTGAAACACAGGCATCCTCTCTGGTATGAAAGGCTTAAAAAGAGACTTCAGTGAGATTCAAATTTCTTGAGTTTTTGCCAGAGGGTTTTTCGAGAGATACCAAGTTTTTTGGCTGCTTCGCTTCTTTTCCCCTTGCATTCTTCAAGAGTTTTTAGAATAAATTCCCTTTCAAGAAGTTCTTTACACTTCTTTATATTCTGGAAGACAGAAGGCTCTTGCAAAGACCTCATCTGAAGTTCTTCAGGAAGATCCCTAAGAGTGATAACTGAGTCTTGAGAGAGAAGGACTGCCCTTTCAATAATATGCTTAAGTTCTCTTACATTGCCAGGATAATCGTAATTTAAAAGAGCTGTATAAGCTTCAGGAGTAATTTTAGGAATGTCCTTTTTATATTTCTCAGAAAAATAGCGGAGGAAATGATAAATTAAAGAAGGAAGATCTTCCTTTCTTTCTCGAAGAGGAGGAATTTTTAATGGAACCACATTTATTCTATAATAGAGGTCATCTCTGAAAGTTCCTTCTTCAACCATTTTTTTTAAGTCCTTACCAGTGCAAAAGATGTATCTCACATCAACCTTGACCTCTCTTTTTGAGCCGAGAGGATAAAAAGTGTTGGTCTCAAGCACACGAAGAAGTTTTGGTTGAAGACTTAGAGGAAGATCCCCTATTTCATCCAAAAGGAGGGTTCCTCCGTTTGCAAGCTCAAGTTTTCCAATTCGGCGCTCAGAAGCTCCAGTAAAAGCCCCTTTTTCATATCCAAAAAGTTCTGCTTCAAAGAGATTCTCTGGTATAGCTGTGCAATTAATTTTGATATAGGGTTTGTCCCTGCGCGGGGAGTTGCGCTGAATAAGGTCTGCAACATGCTCTTTTCCCGTTCCGGATTCTCCATAAATTAAAACAGGCACATCCACTTGAGATAAAATCTCAATTTTTTGAATCAATTCTTTTATAGCTTTACTTTCACCGATGAGATCTTTTTCGTAAATTTTTTCTGACAGGGTTTCCTTAAGGGTTTTTAATTCCCTTTCGAGGGAGCGAAATTTGAGAAATTTTTCAATGGTGATGAGCAATTCCTCTTCCTGAAAGGGTTTGGAAAGATAATCAAAGGCTCCATCTTTTATGGCCTGAACTGCTGATTTCACTTCGGCATAGGCAGTTATAATGATTACCCCCGTTTCAGGAGAAAGCCTTTTTATCTCTCTGAGGAGCTCAAGCCCGTGCATATCAGGAAGCTTTAAATCAACTAAAACAATATCAAAGAAGACTTCAGTCAATAGAGAAAGGGCCTTTTTTGCGGTTTCGCAAGATTTAACTTCATATCCTTGAGAGGATAAAATTCCTTCAAGGGCCTTTCTTAGAAGAAGTTCATCATCCACTATAAGGATTTTGATGTGCTTCATTTTTTCCTTAATTGAGGGGTAGTTCTATTACAAATTTTGCTCCCTTTTCAGATTTATCAAGATAGAGTTTTCCACCGTGTTTTTCAATGATAACAAGACTTACAGAAAGGCCAAGCCCTGTTCCTTTCCCTGGTGGTTTAGTGGTAAAAAAGGGATCGAAAATACGGTTTCTTATTGCTTCAGGCACTCCCTGCCCGGTATCGTGAAAGGAAATTTTTATATAACCTTCTTTTAATTCAGTTTTTATAGTGAGAATTTTCTCTGCACTTTCCTCCATAGCTTGCAGGGCATTTAGAATTAAATTCAAAAAAACTTGCTCTATTTTATCTTTATCCGCAAGAATTTGAGGAAGGTTTTCTGCAAAGTCCTTTTTCACAGTAATCTGATACTTTTCAATCAGGTAAGAGCTGAGTTCCAATACCTCCTCAAGAAGTTCATTTATAGAGGTTTTTTCTTTCTTTATCTCAGTTGATCTTGAGAAATTGAGAAGATCCTGGATTAACTTTTGAATTCTTAAAAGTCCCTGTTCAATAAGATTTAGATAGAGTTTTTTCTCTTCCTCATTTAAAGAGCTCCTTTGAAGTTGTTTTAACATTAAGAGTATTCCTGAAAGGGGGTTATTTATCTCGTGGGCAAGGCCTGCCGTTAATTGGCCTATAGCTGCTAATTTTTCAGTAAGAATTAACTTTTCTTCCATTTTTTTCATTTCAGTAATATCTTCAAATAAGACCACAGCTTTTATAACCTTATTTTTTTCTGAAAACACCGGGTATAAAAATAAGCGATAAATTTTTCCATCAGGTGTTTCAATCTCTTCAGATATGGGGCTTCCCTCAGCAAAGACCTTTAATAGAAGATCTTGATGACATTTTTTGTAAGGGTTTTCTTTAAAGGCTTTATTGGAAATTTCAACTTCGCAATCTCTGTTAATAAGGGCTATGGGGTGGGTAATACTTTCAAAAATAGTCTCTAAGGTTTTTAAGTTTTCTCTAAGGGCTCTTTGGGCATCTTCAAGATGTTTCATATAGGCATTAAAGGCGGATGCAAGTAATCCAAATTCATCTTCTCTCTTAAGATCAATGAAGATATTCAAGGGAATATTTCCTTCTTTTAGGGCTTTAAAATGTTCAGTAAGTTTTTTCAAGGGTCTTAAAATGAGAGGATATAGAATTCCTTCTAAAGACAAAAAAAGAATTAGGGAAGAAAGAAGACATACCAACAAAATAGAGAGAGCCAATGCCTTAGCTTCATTTAGAGCGTCTTTGAGGGGCAAGGTTGCCACCTCAAGTCCCATTAAATCGCCTTCTTTCCAGGAAAAGTCCCTCTTTAAGGCATAAAGTTTTTTTAAATCCTTGGGAGCGTCCTTTAGCTTGCCATGACAATTCAGACAAATCTTAGAAACATAAATCGGTTTAGCTATTACATAATATTCTTCCTTTTCCCCTTTAAGAATTCCATGATAGGTTTCCTTAGGGTTTAGTTTATTCAAAATTAATTTATGAAAGGGCTTTATAGAATTTTCTGGATTAATGGGATCAAAGGAGACCCTTTCATATTTAATAATTTCAGGATATTGCTTCTCAAAATAAGAAAAGACCCTTTTCCTCACATGGGTTGTGGACATGGCTTCAAGAATAAAATCCCTTTTAGAGAGATTATTTTTCAGGAATTCAAAGAGCGCAGGTCTCAGATCCTCACTTACATATAATCCAAGGGCCTCCATTTGAGCAAAAAAGATTTTCAGATTTTTATAAGAATTTTCGATGATTCTCTCTCGTAGATAGAAGTAAAAAAATGTGCTTAAGAGAACCGAAAATATTATAAGAATGACTAAGATAATTAGAGAAACCTTGGTTGAAAGGGAAAGCTTTGAAAATAATTTTTTTACCACTTTACAAATTGAAAAAGGGATATAAATTTTTTTATATAATTAATTTAAGGGGGATGGGGATGAAAATCAAGTACTTTCTTGTGATTATTTTTCTTGCTTTAGGAATTCTCTTTTTTTCAGAATCCCATATCAATGCAAAATCTATCAATTTTTCCTTTTATACTCATGATGGCAAGAAGATGGAGCTTTCAAATTTCTATGGCAAGTACTTGCTTTTAAATCTCTTTGCCAGTTATTGCCCTCCCTGCATGGTAGAACTTAAAGTATTACAGAAACTTAATGAAACCTGTGGAAAAAAGGGGCTTCAGGTAATTTCTCTTATGATAGATAATGAAGGAGCCCCCCTTCTTCCTAAAATTGTCTCCTCAAGAGGACTAACTTATCCTGTTGGAATGGCAAGTTCTGAGGTTTTTAAAATCTTTAGCGATTTTTCTATTACTCCAACCACTTATCTTCTTGATCCGAAAGGGAATCGTTTGGGAAAATTCGTGGGATACAAAAATTATCAGGAATGGCTTGAAAGTTTAAAACAATATGTAAAATGTAATTAAGGGAGAACTTCAACCGAGGGTTCTCCCTCTTCTACTTCTCCTACCAAATAGAGAGAGTAAAATCCCCTTTCAAAGGCCAATCCTTCAAAGAGGTCTTTTTTATCTTTAGGGCAGGCTATTAAAAAACCACCTGAAGTTTGGGCATCAGCAAGGATAATTTTTTGTGGATCCTTTAAAGTGGGATCATATCTCACAAGCCTTTCACAAAAATTAAGATTTTCATAATCCCCTTCTGGGATAATCCCCTGTTTGGCAAATTCAAGGGCCTCTTTAAAAAAGGGAATTTTGTGAAAGAAAAAGCGCATTTTAACTTGGCTTGCTTGAGCCATCTCTAAGGCGTGTCCAATAAGACCGAATCCGGTAATGTCGGTTGCCGCATTTATTCCTGCTTCAAGCATGATTTCGGCAGGGATTTTGTTAAGTTCCGTCATGGCTGTAATCATTCTTTTATAAAGGGGGCTTTTTTCATTAAAAAGTCTTCCTTTATAAGCAGTTGCAAGGATTCCTGTTCCAAGGGGTTTAGTTAAATAGAGAAGATCTCCTGGTTTGGCATTCTTTGAAGTAATAATTCGCTCAGGATGAGCTATTCCTATCACAGCAAGTCCATACTTGGGTTCGGGATCATCAACACTGTGTCCCCCAACAAGGAGAGCCCCTGCTTCTTTGATTTTGGAAAGCCCACCCTCAAGGATTCTTTTTAATATTTCCCTTGGAAGCCCCTTCTTGGGAAAACAAATCAGATTTAAAGCAAGAAGGGGTTTTGCTCCGGTAACATAAATATCCGAAAGAGAATTTGCCACAGCTATTTGTCCAAATACGAAAGGATCATCTACTACCGGGGTAAAGAAATCAGCACTAAAAACAAGGGCTATTTCTTGGGTCAACCGAAAAATAGCCGCATCAGCCCCGTTTTCAAAACTTTGAATTAAATTAGGATGCACAGGAAGAGGTAACTCTTTAAGAATCTCCGCAAGAAACTCCTGCGGAAGCTTGGCTGCTCAGCCAGAGGCTTTTACCATTTGGGTTAATTTAATTTCTTGCGCACTCACTGGGATCACCCTTAATTTTACTTACAGCGTGTTCAATTACCTCTTTTATAAAAGGCATGATTTCTTGCAAAGCCTTGGGACTTCCAGGAAGATTTATAATCAGGGTTTTTCCTCTGATTCCTGCAAGCCCCCTTGAAAGAGAGGCCATGGGAGTTTTTGAATAGCTTATATATCTTATGAATTCTGCAAGGCCAGGAATTTCCTTTTCAATGACCCTTTTTGTAGCCTCAGGGGTTACATCCCTTGGATGAACCCCTGTGCCTCCAGTAGTGAGAATAAGATCAAGCTTAAGGTCTTCACACCAATTTAATAGGGTCTTTGCGATTTCTTCCTCATTATCAGGAAGAATTTTATAAATTTCTACTTCCCAGCCTTGGGCCTTGGCAAATTCTATTAAGTATTTTCCTGATAGGTCTTCTCTTTCTCCCCTTGCCCCTTTATCACTCAGTGTAAGAATTCCGCATCTCATCCTTCAGAGCTCTGAGATTTTGCCTGAGCAATAATTTTCTCTGAAATGTGAGGTGGGGCCTCTTCGTAATGGGAAAATCTACTTATGAAATAGCCTCTTCCTCCTGTAATACCGTGTAAAGTAATCACATATTCAAGGATTTCTGCCATGGGAGCCTGAGCTTTTATTTTAGTGCGTTTACCTTCCTTTTCAAGATTAAGAACCCTTCCTCTTCGGGAATTTAAGTCTCCAATCACATCCCCTACTGTTTCATCAGGAACAAAAATTTCAAGTTCCATATAGGGCTCAAGAAGAACAGGATTTGCCTGCTCAAGGGCCTTTTTAAAACAATGAAAGGCAGCTATCTTAAAGGCAAGATCAGAGGAATCCACTTCATGGGATTTGCCATCGTAAAATTGAACCTTTATATCAACAACAGGAAATCCCGCAAGAATTCCCTTTTCCATGGCCTCTCTGACTCCCTTTTCCACAGCTGGAACATAATTTCTCGGAACATTCATTCCCGTTAGTGTTTCCACAAATTCAAAGCCCCTACCTCTTTCAAGGGGAAAAACATGGAAATGTACCTCAGCAAATTGGCCCCTTCCTCCTGTTTGTTTTTTGTGCCTGTAAATAACAGACTGAACGGGTTTTTTTATGGTCTCCCGATAGGGAACAGTGGGAAGAGAAGTTTTTACCTTTACTCCGTATTTATCTCTTAACTTTTCAAGAGTTTTTTCAATGTGCATACTTCCAAGGCCTGAAATAAGTAGTTCTCTTGTTTCTTCATGTCTGTAAATGAGAAGGGAGGGATCTTCATCTTGCAATTTAACCATGGCTCCGCTAATTTTGTCTTCGTCGGCCCTGGTTTCTGGATGAAGGGCAAGGGTATACATGGGGGTTGGCATCTCTGGAATAGGAAGCCCCTCAGAAAGAGGCTCCTCTGAAAGGGTGTCCCCAGTTTTAAGGCATTCCACTCTGGCAAAAACAACCACTTCTCCCAGATCTGCCTCTTTCACAGCCTCAAGACTATCTCCTCGGGGAACAAATATTTGGGTATATTTTTCTTCCTTGCCCTTTGAGGTCTTGATTACTCTTTCTGCTTTAATAGAGCCCTTTAAAACCCTCGCATAGGAAAGTTTCCCCGCATAGGGATCATAAAAGGTTTTAAAGATATATGCATATGAACTTACCTTATCAAGGGATGGAAAATTTCTCTGAGGATAGAAATCTAAAATCCTTTTTAAGAAATAGGGAACTCCAAGCCCTGTCTCAGCAGATCCGATAAAAACAGGGCTCATTCTTAAATTTTCAAGATTAATTTTAATACCTTCAAGAATTTCTTCAGAGGATAGCTCTCCAGTTTCAAGATACTTTTCTATAAACTCATCTTTGGCCTCAGCAGAAACCTCAACCAACTGTTCATAGAGGGTTTGAATTTTGTTTTCATATTGAGAAGGATAGTCCTCAAATTCAAGTTTGATGCCTGATTCCTTAACGGTTTTTTTGTGTATCAAATCAACTAAGAAAAAGGGTGTATTGGTGTTAAATCCGTAAATGACAGGAATCTGCAGAATTTCAAGCATGTCCTGAAGGTCACAGATGGTTTGAGCCCATTGAGTATTTTCAGAATCAATTTTGTTAACAAACACTGCAAGGGGTAAATGATTTTTCTTGGCCAGTTCAAAGATTCTATAAATATGGTATTTAAGAGGAGCTGTGGAATCTACAACGAGGACTCCAAGATCTGAAACAGTCATAGCCCAGATGATCTCTCCTATAAAGTTTTCATCTCCAGGGGTATCAATAAAGTAAAAAGGGATATCTCCAAGAAGGGCTCCATATGTCCTGAGGGAATATGTGGGTTCTTTTTTAGTATTTTTAAGCCTTTCCTTAAATAGGGATAAAATTTTTTCAATTAGGGTGGTTTTCCCACTTTCAGAGGTGCCAAAAAAAGAGATAACCCTTCCCTTCATTGGTACCCTCCTTTTCTAATTTTTATAAGATTATTATTTATAAAATCTAAAAAAAAGCAAGTTGAAAAATTTATACTTAAACCTTTGGGTTTGCGGTAAGGCTGGAAGAGACCTAAGGGATTCACAAGTACTTTTAGGGCTTGTCTGAAAAGAAGTTTTAGTTTATAATTTTTAAAAATAACTCTTAAGGAGTCAACTATTAGGAAATAGGGAGCAAA
>CAZQQV010000047.1:0-11387 GCA_964595655.1 uncultured Caldimicrobium sp. | reverse complement strand
AAATGTGAACACTTAAAATGTGTACACTTCCAGAGCCTGCATGGAGGAAAGCCCCAAAGAATCTCAGGGAGATTTTGAAATTTACCATCCAAGTGGAAAGCTTATTCCTTATGAGGAATCTGGTAAAAAAGGGGACTTCGTCAAAAAAGAAAACTTCGGATAAAGAGGATTAAAAAGAGGGAGTGACATTTTGCCTTTGCAAATAGAGTGACCTTTTCGCTCTGCACTAACATGTGAAAGCCCTTGATTCCACATAAGCTCAGTTTGAAGATGAGTTTAAATTCCCCTAAAACAATTTATAATATAATTATACATTATGCGGCAAGGGCTTAAATTTTTTCTCATTTATGCAATCCCTTTAGCACTTCTTGTGTTTCTCTCTATTTCTATTTATTCTTATGATCCTCAAGATCCAGGAATTGGAATTGTCAGTGGTGAATTCCCCAGAAATTATTGTGGAATTTTCGGAGCTTATGTTTCTTCTTTTTTTTACTTCTTTTTTGGATTTTCAGCTCTTTTGATACCTCCTTTAATTCTCCTTGGTTTTCTATTATACCTTAAGGGGCTCTCTTTAAAAAAAATCTCTCTTCTCTTGATGGGCTTTCTTTTTTCTTTTTCCTTTAGTTTTTCTTTACTTTTTGACCTTCTGAAAATAAAAAATAACCTTCTCTGGGGAAAATTTCCCTTAAACGGAGGTTTTTTTGGAGAGCTCTCAAATATCCTCATTGCCTATTTAGGAATCCCAGGAATTTTGATCTTTATTTTACTCCTTTTCACCCTTTCTTTTTTCATTGCCTTTGAGGGATTTAAGTTCTTTAAGACAAAATTTGAACAATTCTTCCCCAAAAAAAAGGAAAAATCCCCTTCTGAGGGTCTTTCCATTACCAAGGAGGAGGTCTCACCCACTCCTAAAGAGGAAGAACCTGTATCACCCTTATCTCAGGAAACCCCTCAAGAAAACCCTGATACCTCCTTTGAACCCAAAAGGCTTCAGCTTCCACCTCCCCTTGATTTATTGAGCGATCCTTCCCCGACCTCGTATAGAATTAAACCTGAAGAATTAAAGGAGAGGGCTCTTCTTCTTAAGGCCAAACTCAGAGAATTTGGGATTGAAGGGGAAGTCACAGGCATTAATCCTGGACCAGTGATAACTGTCTTTGAATTCAAACCTGCCCCGGGGATCAAATTGAGCAAAATTTTAAGTCTTGTGGATGATCTTGCCCTTGGTCTTTCTGCCAAAAGTGTAAGAATTGTTGCCCCTATTCCTGGGAAAAGTGTTATAGGTATTGAGATTTCTAATCCTCAAAGAGAGTGGGTCTATCTGAAAGAGATAATCTCTAAGGATGTTTTTAAATCTTCAGAGTCTCCCCTCACCTTTGCCTTAGGAAAGGATATATCCGGGAATCCCGTGGTTGCTGATTTGAGAAAAATGCCCCATCTTCTCATTGCTGGAAGCACAGGTTCCGGTAAAAGTATATTTATTCATAGTGTAATTTTAAGTATTATTTACAAAAGCACTCCCAGTGAAGTGCGGTTTCTTATGATTGACCCGAAAAGAATTGAACTTTCTGTTTATGATGACATCCCCTATCTTTTGCATCCTGTTGTACTTGAGCCCAAAATGGCAACAAGGGCCTTAAGATGGGCTGTTTCAGAGATGGAAAGACGCTATAGTCTTTTTGAAGAACTCTCTGTGAGAAATCTTGAATCCTATAACGAACAATTTGAGGAAAAGCTACCCTACATTGTAATTATTATTGATGAGCTTGCAGATTTGATGGTTGTCTCCTCCAAGGAGGTTGAAACCTTACTGACGAGGCTTGCGCAAATGGCAAGGGCTGCAGGCATTCATCTTATTGTAGCTACCCAAAGACCCTCTGTGGATGTAATCACAGGGCTTATAAAGGTAAATTTCCCAGCAAGAATTTCCTTTCAGGTTACTTCAAAGGTGGATTCAAGAACCATTCTTGATACCCAGGGTGCTGAAAGGCTTCTTGGAGCAGGAGATATGCTTTTTATGCCACCAGGAAGCTCTCACCTCCATAGAATTCATGCCCCCTTTGTTTCTGAAAAGGAGGTTAAAAGAGTGGTAGAGTATCTGAAAGCCTATGGTGAACCCGAATATCTTGCTGACCTTGACCTTGTTGAAGAACCTGAGACCAGGGAAGACTTTTCAGCTGGTTCTTATGATGATGAACTCTATCAAGAGGCCCTAAAAATTGCCTATCAGTATGGAAAAATTTCCGTTTCCATGTTACAAAGAAAATTAAGAATAGGTTATAATAGGGCAGCAAGACTTGTTGAAAGAATGGAAGAGGAGGGTATCCTTGGGCCAAGTGATGGTGTTCGTCCTCGTCCTGTTATTGCTCCTCGCAGGCCCCTTTAACAGGCTCTGCGCTCAAAACATTGAAGAGGTTTTGGATCGCATTCAAAATTTTTACGAACGAACTGAAACCATTCGAGCCTCTTTTGTTCAGGAAACCATATTTCCCAGCGGTAAAAGGGAGATTCGTAAAGGCCGTGTCTGGATGAAAAAGCCTGGGCTTTTTCGCTGGGAGTATCTTGAGCCAGAGAAATTTATTATCATTTCTGATGGAAGAAATATTTATGTCTACTATCCTGAGGAAAATCAGGCCTTTGTCTATCCAAGCGGAAAGGCGGTTTCCTCACAGCTTGCCCTGGGCTTTATGAGCGGAAGAGGTGATATAAGAAAGGATTTAAAACTTGAAAGTTTTAAAGCCCTGGAAAAAAATCTCTGGCAGTTAAACTTTCTCTCTCCAGCCTCAGAATCACAAATTGAAAAAATTTCCCTACTTGTTGAGCTTTCAAAAGGAGAAGTAAAGGAAATTCTTCTCCTTTATTTTTCTGGAGAAAAGGTTAAAATTATTTTTACAAACCTTGAATACAATGCGGAATTTTCACCTAAAATATTTAAATTTAATCCACCATCAAGGGTTAAAATTAATTAAAAGGAGGGATGTAGCCATGTATGGAAGAACTTCAAAGGTTCTCTCTTTAATTCTTATTTTTGGAATATTTTTCCTTGGGCTTTTTGGATGTACCAACATTGATATTGATCAGAAAACCAAGGAAGGAGCTACTGTTGGGGCTATTGCAGGAGGTGTTCTTGGAACCCTTCTTGATAAAAATAATCGCTGGAGAGGAGCGGTTCTTGGTGCAGCCATTGGTGCGGTAATCGGAGGAACAGCCTCATACATCATGGACAGGGCAAGTAAAGAGGCAGCAAGAACCAAAAAACCCGTGGTCTACGAAAGTGAAGACAAGGTGCAAAAAGTATACGCCAAACCCCTTGCAACTGAAGGAAATTGTGAGTGGGTCACAGTGCAATACTACGAATACGGAAAACTGGTTAAAGAAGAAAAGAAAAAAGTATGCCCTTAGAAGAAATAGGATTAGTGTAAAGCTAAAAGAGCTTCTTTTATTCTTTTGCAGGCTTCAATTAAATTCTCCTCAGAGGTTGCAAAGGATATTCTTATAAACTCATCTTCTCCAAAGGCAACCCCTGGAACCACTGCAACCCTTACCCTGTCAAGAAGATATTCAGCTATATCAAGGGAGTTGCGGATTTCTTTTTCCTCTTCTGTCTTCTTTCCATAATAAGCAGAAACTTTAACAAAAAGATAAAAGGCACCCTGCGGGGGAATAAATTCAAGCCCTGGTATCTCCTTTAAAGCATTAGTTAAAATCTCTGCCCTTCTGGCAAAGACCTTTACCATTTTCAAGACTTCCGCTTCAGGAAGTTTTAGAGCTGCTTCGGCCCCTTTTTGTGCAAAGGATGTTGCGTGGCTTGTGCTTTGCCCTTGAATTTTTACGCAGGCAGAAATTACCTCCCTTGGCCCAAGGGCCCAGCCTATCCTCCAGCCTGTCATAGCATAGGTCTTTGAAACCCCATTCACAATAAAGACTTTGTCTCTAAGCTCGGGCTTTACTGAGAGTAAATTTTCAGGTTTTTTAAGATCAAAACGCAGTTTATCATAAATGTCGTCACTTATGACCCAGAGATTGTGTTTTTCAACTATTTCAGCAAGGCCTAACAAAAATTCTTTAGAATAAATGAGGCCTGTTGGGTTGGACGGGCTATTTAGAATTAAGCCCCTTGTCTTTGAGGAGATATGATTTTCAAGAGTGGTTAAATCTGGCTCAAAGCGTTTTTCAAAGCTTGAGGGAACAATCTTTGGCACTCCTCCTGCACAAAGAACCATTTCTGGATAGGAAACCCAGTAGGGACTAAAAATCAAAACCTCCTCACCCTCGTCAACCAGGGCAAGAAGGAGATTGAAAATGGCCTGTTTGGCACCAGTGGTTACAATTACCTCATCAGGGGTATAATGAAGTCCATAGTCCTCCTTTACTTTTTCACAGATAGCCTTTCTCAAACTCAAGATTCCCTGAGAGGGAACATATTTGGTAAAACCCCCCTTTAAGGCTTTAATACAGGCCTCTTTGATAGGCTCTGGGGTATCAAAATCAGGCTCACCAGCAGAGAGGTTTATAACATCAACTCCCTGTTCTTTTAAGGCCTTGGCCTTGGCATCAACTGCTAAAGTTGCAGAGGGTTTTAAAGCCTTGGCTCTTTCTGAAAGTTTAATCATGTCTCCCTCCGTCATATTTCTACTTTGTATGGCGGATATCTATCTATTACTTTCACCTCTTTATATTCTATGTGTTTTAGGATTAATCCCTGAGGGGGAGCTGGAGGAGGTGCAACAGTTCTATCTCTTGCCTCAAGGATTCTCTTAAAATCTACCAGGGTAAGTTTTCCCTTCCCCACTTCAAGCAATGCCCCAACGATATTTCTCACCATGTAGCGCATAAAGCCCTTTCCAGTGATTTCAAATATTAATAAATGCTTGAAACACTCTGACCACTTAAATTCTGCTGAGTATATGGTTCTCACTGTGGTTTTTACATCCGTTCCAGCCTTTCTAAAACTTGCAAAATCCTTGGTACCAATAATTTCAGGCAAACAAGCCCGCATTGCCTCAACATCAAGGGGCTCTGGCACCCAGTGCGAATAAAGACGAAGTAAAGGATTTCTAATGGGATAATTGTAGATATTGTATTGATAAGTCTTTTTTAAAACATCCCTCTGGGGATGGAACTTAAAATCCACCTCCTCAACTTGCAAAACTGAAATGTCTCGCGGAAGAAGCCCATTCAAAGCACGAAAGATAACCTCAAGGGGTTTATCTGAGGTGGTCAAGAAATGTGCAACCTGGCAGAGGGCATGAACCCCTGAATCTGTTCTTCCTGCTGAGCGAATTTTTACCTTATGTCCAAGGATTTGACTCAAAATTTCCTGAAGAATCCCTTGAATGGTTGGCCCCTTTGGCTGAATCTGAAAGCCAAGGTAATGGGTTCCATCATAGGCAAGAGTTAGCCTTATGTTTCGAACAAGAGGTTCACCCATAGATACTTAAATTTTCACACAAAAATAGGTGCCTTGGGAAGCCCAAGGTCTTCAGGAAAACCAAACATAAGGTTCATATTTTGAATAGCCTGTCCGCTTGCCCCTTTTATTAAATTGTCAATGACAGAAATAATAATTCCAAAACCCCTCTCCCTATCCTCAAAAAGGGCAATTTTACAAAGATTAGTCCCTTTAACCTCAGAAATCCTCGGATAGCTTCCAGGAGGAAGAACTTCCACAAAGGGCTTTTCCTTGTAAAATGCTTGAAGATACCTATAAATTTCTTCAAGGGAGGTTCTAAACCTCACATAAAGGGTGGAAAGTATTCCCCGATTTATGGACAAAAGATGGGGAGTAAAAATAAGTTTAACTGGTTTTCCAGATATCAATGTGAGCTTTTCTTCCATCTCTGGTGTGTGTCTATGGCTTGCCACTTTATAAGCTTTAAAATCTTCATTTACCTCACAAAAACTGTAATAGTTTTCCGCCTTTCTTCCAGCCCCAGAGGTTCCACTTTTGGAATCTGCAATAATGAAATCTCCTTCAATAAGCCCCTCTTTTAAAAGAGGAAGAAGAGGCAAAAGGATGGAGGTAGGATAGCACCCTGGATTTCCGATAAGGTCTGCCCTTTTAATTTCTTCAGCAAAAATTTCTGAAAGACCATAGACTGCTCTTTCAGCAAGCTCTGGAAATTTGTGATTTATCTTATAGGTTTTTTCATATTGCCTTAGGTCTTTAAATCGAAAATCTGCAGACAAATCAATGACTTTTAAAGCTTTTTCAAGAAAGATTTTGGCCAAATCTTGAGCAGTTCCTGAGGGGACACAGAGAAAAACTACATCTACCCTCTCAGAAATTTTGAGAGGATCTGGGGCTTCAAAAGAAAGATTTGAAAACCTCCCGGAAAAGCCAAAGGCTTCCTTTAAGGTTTTTCCTGCATAATCCCGGGAGGTAATAACCTTTAGTTCAACTTCAGGATGGCCTTCAAGAAGCCGTATTAACTCAAGACCAGTGTATCCGCTTGCACCAATTATTCCAGCTTTTATCACGAAAGAACAATCCTAACGCTTGGAGTATTGCTGGCCCCTTCTTGCACCGCGAAGTCCGTATTTCTTTCTCTCCTTTTCCCTGGGATCTCTGGTAATATAACCTGCCTTTTTAAGAATAGGTTTAAGTTCTGGATTATAGGTCACAAGGGCTCTTGCTATGCCGTGTCTAATAGCCTCAGCCTGGGCGCTTTTTCCACCGCCACACACTGTGCACATAACATCAAACTTTCCAAGAAGCCCCGTCACTCTAAAGGGTGCATAAATAACATCTTCTGCCACAATGTGATCTTTGAAATACTCGCTAAAGGGTTTCTCATTCACAATGACTTTTCCCTCTCCACCAGGAATAATCCAGACCCTGGCTACAGCGGTTTTTCTCTTGCCTGTTGCATAAATTCTATCCATAGTTTGCTATCCCTCCTTTAAATTTCCAGTGGCTGTGGATTCTGTGCTTGATGAGGATGATTTTCTCCAGCATAAATTTTAAGTTTCTTAAGAAGCCTTTTTCTCATACGATTTCTTGGAAGCATTCTTTTAACAGCAAGGTAGATAAGCATTTCCGGTTTTTTTTCAAGAAGTTGCCTTGCCGTTTCAAGCTTGAGACCTCCCATGTATCCACTGTGACGCCAATAAACCTTTTGGTCAAGTTTTTTCCCGGTAAGTCTAATTTTATCAGCGTTTATGATTACAAAAAAATCAGCCTGATCCACATGAGGGGTAAAATCAGGTCTATGCTTTCCCTGAAGCATATAGGCAATCTTTGAGGCAAGCCTTCCAAGAATTTGATTTTTGGCATCAATGAGATACCACTTTCTTTGAACTTCCTCTTTTTTAACCCAAGGGGTCTGCTTTGTCAAAAAAGATGGAAAAGAAGGCATGTCTTCCTCCCAAAAAGTTTTGCCCTAAATTTACGCCAAAAATTTCATTTGTCAAGCAAAAATTAGGATAAAATCCCCTATAAAATTTCCTTGTTTTTTTGAAAAAATCTGGTAAAAAAAGAGGAAAAATCTTTCATAAGGAGGGGTTTTATGTCTGTTGAGGAAAAGGTGATTGAGATTATTGCTCAGAAACTCAATCTTTCCAAGGATCAGATTAAACCTGAGGCCTCTTTTGTGGACGATCTTGGGGCAGATTCCCTTGATCTTGTTGAGCTTGTTATGGCCATGGAAGAGGCCTTTGGCATGGAGGTTCCTGATGAGGATGCAGAAAAATTGAGAACTGTAAAGGATGTCATTGAATATGTAAAACAAAGAGTGGGGTAAACCGTGAAAAAGCGTGTGGTTGTCACAGGATTAGGTGCCCTATCTCCCCTTGGAATAGGTGTTTCTGAGACTTGGAAAAAAATTATTGCCGGTGAATCAGGTATAACAAGGATTACCAAATTTGATCCTTCCAATCTACCCAGTCAAATTGCAGGAGAGGTCAAAGGTTTTAAGCCTGAAGAATTTATGCCTGCTAAACTTGTCTCCCGAGTGGATACCTTTATTCAGTATGCCATTGCTGCAACGGAGATGGCACTTACGGATGCAGGTCTTCCCAAAAAGGATCTTGGGGATGAAGTAGGAGTTATTATCGGGGTTGGCATGGGAGGGGTTGGGCAGATTGAACATTATACGAGGGTCTTTGACGAAAAGGGGTATAAAAGGGTTACCCCCTTTTTTATTCCCATGATTATCCCCAATATGGCAGCAGGGCAAGTGGCTATTCTTTACGGTGCCAAGGGGCCAAATCTTGCTGTTTGCACAGCCTGTGCAGCAGGAAATCACGCCATTGGTGAGGCCTTAAGAATCATTCAGCAAGGCAAGGCCAAGGTGATGATTTGCGGAGGCACTGAGGCTCTCATAACGCCTCTCACAGTTGCTGGCTTTTCTGTTATGAAGGCCCTCTCAACAAGAAATGACGAGCCTGAAAAGGCAAGCAGGCCCTTTGATGCCAAAAGAGACGGGTTTGTGATCGCAGAGGGCTGTGGAATCCTTATTCTTGAAGAGCTTGAGTTTGCCAAAAAAAGAGGAGCTAAAATTTATGCCGAGCTACTTGGATACGGATGCAATGCTGATGCCTATCACATGACAGCCCCCTCCCCAGAGGGAGAAGGAGCAGCCAAGTGCATGGAACTTGCCCTTCTTGATGCAGGCATAAAACCCGAAGAGGTTGACTATATCAATGCCCATGGAACAAGTACCCCTCTTAATGATGTTTCCGAAACCAAGGCTATAAAAAGGGTCTTTGGAGAACATGCTTATAAGCTTATGGTCTCTTCAACAAAATCCATGACAGGGCATCTCCTTGGAGGGGCAGGAGGGCTTGAGGCAGTTATCACTGTTAAAGCCCTTGAAGAAGGGATTGTTCCGCCAACCATTAACTATGAAGAACCTGACCCTGAGTGCGACCTTGATTATGTTCCCAATCAGGCAAGAAGGGCAAACATAAAAATTGCCCTCTCCAATGCCTTTGGCTTTGGCGGAACCAATGCCTGCCTTGTTTTCAAAAAATGGGAGGAATAAAAATGAAGATTGTCATTGCTTCAGACCATGCAGGGTATTTTTTAAAAGAAAAAATTAAAGATTTTCTAATAAGTGAAGGTTACGAAGTTCTTGATGTGGGTACAAATTCCGCAGTATCTGTGGATTATCCCGAGTATGGCTTTAAAGCCATTGAGAAAATTTTAAAGGGTGAGGCTGAAAGGGGGATACTCATTTGCGGAACGGGAATTGGAATGAGTATTGTTGCAAACCGCTTTCCCGGGATTAGGGCTGCTCTCTGTCATGAGCCCTTTTCTGCCAAAATGGCAAGGCTTCACAACAATGCCAATGTGCTTGTCCTTGGAGGAAGGCTTATCGGGGATGGCATGGCTGTGGAAATAGTAAAGACCTTTCTTTCAACGGAATTTGAAGGTGGCCGCCACGAAAGAAGACTCAATCTCATTGAGGAACTGAGAAGGTCCTTTAAATAAAATGCATCCCCTCGGCGTAGGGATAGACATAGTTTATGTTCCTAGAATTAAAAATTTACTTGAAAGGTATAAAACACGATTTTTAAAAAAAATCTTCACAGAAGAAGAAATAGCCTACGCCTTCAGAAAAAAGGACCCTACCTTTCCCTTATCTTCTGCCTTTGCTGTAAAAGAGGCTTTTTATAAAGCCTTAGGGGGATATAGGCCCTTTCGTTTCAAGGAAATTTCCCTTTTACGAGATAAAACCTCTGGAAGGCCTTGTATAGTGCTTTCTGGCCTTGCAGAAGAACTTTTCAAAAAAAAGGGAGGAAAAAAAATAGATCTTTCCATATCCCATGATTTTAATTATACTATAGCTATAGTTCAGCTTTGGGGAGAGGATTGAATGCCCTTATATGTGGCTACCTCTCAAGAGATGCAAAATCTTGACAAATTTATCATTGAAAAGCTCGGTATTCCTCCTGAAGTTCTTATGGAAAGGGCTGGGCTTGGGGTTGCAGAAAAAATATCTGAATATTTTCCTGTTGAAAACTTTTCAAAGGTTTTAATTCTTTGTGGCCCGGGGAATAACGGCGGAGATGGCTTTGTATGCGCAAGATATCTTTCTGAAAAAAACTATGAAGTAGAGGTTCTTCTCTTTTCAGAAGATGAAAAATATTCTCAAGAGGCAAGAAAAAATCTTGATATTCTTAAGACTCTTGGAATCTCCCTTCATAAAATTTTGCGTCTTGAAGATTTTGAGGATTTTTTCAAGCACTATAAACCAGACATTGTAATTGATGCCCTTTTTGGAACCGGATTAAAAAGACCTTTAAAAGGGCTTTACCAAGAAATTGTTCTCTCCCTTAAATCTCTAAAAAAGGTTTATACCTTTAAGATTGTCTCCATTGACATTCCTTCGGGAATCTCTTCAGATAATGGTCAAATCCTTGGTGTTGCAGTTCAGGCAGATTTAACAGTAACCTTTGAATGTTATAAAGCAGGGCATCTTATTTATCCAGGAAAAGAATATGCCGGACATCTTGAAGTTATTCCTATTGGTTATCCCTGGAATTATCTCAAAAATAATGTTCCTGAGCTTATTCCCAAAAGGATATATCTTGACGAAGAGGTAGCAAGATCTCTTTATCAGCCAAGAAGGGGATTCTTTCACAAAGGAAGAGCAGGATATGTGCTTATTCTTGCAGGAAGTCAGGGTAAAAGCGGAGCTGGTTATCTTACTGCCTTTGGGGCTTTAAAAGCAGGGGCAGGGCTTGTCACCCTTGCCTCAACAAAAAGCCTTCAGCCTGTCTATTGTAACATGCTTCCTGAGGTCTTAACCCTTGGTCTTCCCGAAAAAAACGGCGAGGTCTCAGAAGAAGCTATCCCTTTTATTCTTGATGCCCTAAGAAGAAAGAGAAGTCTTGTTATTGGGCCTGGGTTTGGGCTTGGGGAGGGTCCAGAAAGGGTGCTCTTTGAACTTCTGGAAAAAATAGAGCTTCCCCTTGTGCTTGATGCAGATGCCTTAACCCTTATTTCAAAGGATCTTTCACTTCTAAAAAAATACTCAGCCCCTAAAATAATTACACCACACCCAGGGGAGGCAGCAAGGCTACTAAAGGTGGAAACCTTTGAGGTTTTAAAAGATCCCTTAGGCACTCTTCAAGAGCTTGTAGAGCTTACTGGTGCTATAGTTGTTCTTAAAGGGCCACACAGTTTGATTGGTGAACCGCAAGGAAAAATCTTTGTTTCTTCCATTGATGAACCTGGAATGTCTCAGGGTGGAATGGGAGATATTCTTTCAGGTATGATTGGGGCCTTTCTTGCACAGGGATATTCGCCTTTTGAGGCAGCTTCCCTTTCAGTTTATCTTCACGGGATGGCTGGAAAATTTCTCAGAGAAAAGCTTGGGCCCTTTGGCTTCACTGCCAAAGACCTGGGGAAAATTATTCCTGTAATATTAAAAAATTTGGAG
>CAZQQV010000046.1:0-11524 GCA_964595655.1 uncultured Caldimicrobium sp. | reverse complement strand
GGATATGATGCTCCTATTCTTTATGCTATGTATCTTGATAAGCCATTGAAAGACCATACTTTACTTCAAGCCATAGCAAGAGTAAACAGACCCTATGTTGGAAAAACTTGCGGATTAATTATAGATTACATAGGAATTTTTGAGAATTTGCAAAGAGCACTGGCTTTTTATTCAAAAGATATAGAGGCTGGACTTATTGATTTTGAGCGATTGAAAGAAAGATTTAAGGAGTTGATGAAAAAGGCCGACGATATTTTAAATGATATTGACTTAGAAGATGAAACAAAGACAATCCAAAACATAATTGATTATTTCTTTGAAGAAGAGAGGAGAAAAGAATTTGTAAAATACTTCAAGCAAATTCAGGAGATATATGATATTTTATCGCCAGATGAGTTTTTAAGAGATTATATTGAAAAATATAAGTTATTGGTGCAAATTTACGAAATAATTTACCAGACCTATAATCCTGATATTGAGAAAAGAAATATTAGAAGAGATATTCTCAAAAAGACTGAAAAATTGATAAAAGAAAATGTAGAACTTTTGCATATTATTGATAACCTCCCTTTATATGAGATAAATGAAGATATAGCTAATACGATTAAAGCTGACAAAATTTCTCAAAGAGTAAAAATTGCAAATCTTTATAGAAGTATAAAAATACATATAGAAAGCAAAATAAAAGAAAGTCCTTATTTAATCTCGATTGCAGAAAAAGTTGAAGAGGTAATCTCACAACTCAGGGAAAGGCAAAGAAGTGTAGAATCTGCTCTTGAAGAGCTGACAAAAATAGCGGAAGAAATTGCAAAGGCAGAAAAAGAGCAGATACAATCAGGATTAACAAAAGAGGAATTCAGTTATTTCTGGATATTAAAGAAATATAAGATTGAAAATGCAAAGGAAATTTCAAAAAATATCTCAAAAGTAATTTTAGAAAGGGGGCACTGGATATTTAATGAAAATATTGAAAGAGAATTAAGAAAGGAACTTTATAAGTTATTACTTCAGAATTTTGAAAAGCAGGATTTACAATTATTCAGAGCAAAAGAAAACAATTCATATTATTATAAAGTTGATATTGTAGAAATAGTAAATCAACTTCTCGGCATTGATAAGATGATTAAAATAGAAGCCTATGAATAAAATTACCCGCAAAGAAATATTAGAACTTTGTAAAAAATGGCAAGAAGTATTAAAAGTAAATGTAAAATGTATTCAAATTCGAGACATGAAAAATAAATGGGGTTCTTGTTCAACAAAGGGTGTACTCACACTTAATAAGGAATTGTTAAAACTTCCGATTAAGTATGCTGAGTATGTCATAGTTCATGAACTTTTGCATATCATTGTTCCAAACCACAGCCGTATATTCAAAACTTTGCTTTATACATACCTTCCTGATTGGGAGAAAATACATAATGATTTAATAAATTTGTCATAAAATGATTAATTTTATCTAAATGGTAAAAAAGTTATTTCGAGAACAATGTTTGAAAAAAATTTCAATAGGGGATAAAGGGTTTTTTCAAGAAGGCCTGTGATGGCAAGAATCAAGATTACTAAAAAGCCAATTAGTTCAAGTTTTAAATAGTCTTCTCTTAAATGAGAGGGTAAAAATTTTACAAGGACCTTGCTTCCATCAAGAGGAGGGATGGGCAATAAATTAAAAAGGGCAAGCCCAAGATTAATTTTAACTCCGATGAGGGAAAGAACCATTAGGGGTTCAGAAATTTTAAAATCTCCAAATTGAATGGGAAAAAGATTAAAAAAATGATAAAAAAAGGCAAAAAGAATGGCAGAGAGGAAATTGGAAAGTGGGCCTGCTGCTGAGGTTAAGGCCATATCTCTCCAGGGATTTTTAAAGTAGTTGGGATTAATTGGCACAGGCTTTGCCCATCCAATAGCTTGGGTAAGAAAAAGGGTGAGGGTTCCGAGTAAATCAAGGTGTTTCAGTGGATTTAAGGTAAGCCTTCCAGCCCTTTTAGGCGTTGGATCTCCAAGAAGATAGGCTACCAATCCATGGGAAAATTCATGTATAGTTAGGGCAAAAAGTAAAACAGGGATAGCAAGAATAAAAATCTGGAAATTCCACATTTAATATCTTATCTGGGAGATAACGGCAATATTTTTCAGAATATTTAAAGCCATTTTAACCTGAAAATCCTCCTCTGGAGAAGAAAAGCGCGAAAGAGTTTGTTCCTCCCTTGATAATTTCTCATGAGGAGATTCTTTTTTTGCCAATTCCATCTGGGGAATTTCAAAATCTGGCTTTATTCCCTGTTTATTTATGTTAATTCCACTTGGAGTGTAATAATAGGCTGTGGTAAGTCTTACAGCGTAATTATCCTCAATGGGAATAACTGTTTGAACTGAGCCTTTTCCAAAACTCTTTTCACCTATGACAACAGCCCTTTTATTATCCTTCAAAGCCCCTGTGACAATTTCTGCAGCAGAGGCTGTTCCGTGATTTATAAGAATTGCTATGGGATACCTATGTTTTCTATTTTGTGGGTTGGGAGTAGCTTTAAATTCCATTTGATTTGAGGGAGTTCTTCCCTTAATGGAGACAATGGTGCCATTCTCAAGAAATTCATCACTTACTTCCACAGCAGAACTAAGTAATCCCCCTGGATTGTTTCTCAAATCAAGAACTATCCCTTTAAGTTCTGTCTCTTTTTCAAGTTTTTTTAAGGCCTCAACAAGCTCCTCCAGGGTTTTTTCCTGAAATTGGGAGATCCTAACATATCCATAGCCTGGCTCAAGCAATTTTGTCTTAACACTTTTTATGGGAATAACATCTCTGATAATTGTTACCTCAAAAACATCTTTTTCATTTCTCAATATGGTTAGTTTTACAGAGGTTCCCTTGGGACCACGAAGAAGTTTAACTGCCTCGGTGATTTTCATTCCCTTAGTAGATTTATCATCAATTTTAAGAATTCTATCACCCGGTTTAAGCCCTGCTTTCCAAGCAGGAGTATCTTCAATCGGAGCAACCACTGTTAGAATGTCATCCTTGATGGTAATCTCTATACCAATTCCTGTGAAGGACCCTTTGGTTTCAATCTCTAATTCTTTAAATTCCTCTGGTTTTAAAAGAGAAGAGTAAGGGTCAAGGGAAGAAAGCATACCCTCTATAGCCCCAAAAATTAATTCTTTAGGATTTACCTCAGTAACATAATTTTCCTCAATTAAACGGAAAATCTGGGAAAAGATTTTTAAGGCTCTAAAGGTATCTTCTTTTTTTTCCAAAGATAGGGCCTGTGAAAAAAGAAGAAAAAGAAAAGCCACAAAAATTAGAGGTAAAATCAACTTTCTCTGTCTTAACATGGTTTCTCACCCCAAATGGTTTGAAATATTCAAAATGAAATAAAACATATCACACCAAAAAATCAAGAGATTACCCTAATAATGGAAATAAGAAATCACTTAATTTTAATGGGCTTCACATAGACCCTCTATAGTGAAGGGAGTCTGGATTGTAAAAGAGAAAAATGAGAGATTTCAGAGGGAAATAAGGGTGACTGATTTTTATAAAATAGTGATTCTTCTGGATGACAGATTATAAAAGTTATGGTTAAATAAAAAACATGAGACGGGCCTATATCATTATAATTTGTTGTTTAATGTTAATTTCCTGTTCTGCCACACCTGGGCCCAATCTTGCCTCTAAAGCCTCGCTAATTCACAAGAATATTTCAACCAAGGCAGAGGTGCTTTCCTATCTCGGCCCTCCTGTTCAGGCCTTTCTTCTCCCTGATGGAAAAGAAGAGTGGTATTACTATTATAGAGTAAGAAATTTATGGGAAAGGGTGCCCCTTGTTAGGGCTCATAAAGGGGAGGACTATACGGAGGTCTTAAAAATAGTCTTTTCGGGGGAAAAGGTTATAGATGTGATTTATTATACTGTTGTGAATCCTTCTAAACAGAGATAGCTAAAGCTATGACAGAAAGGGATATCTATAGAGTTGCCCGTGAGAAAATGGTTGAAACTCAGATTAAGGCAAGGGGGATAAAAGATGATAGGGTTCTCAAAGCTATGCTCAAGGTCCCCCGTCACTTATTTGTTCCTCCAAGTCTTAGGGATCAGGCTTATGGAGATTTCCCCTTACCCATTGGAGAAGGGCAAACCATCTCTCAGCCCTATATTGTTGCCCTTATGACTGAGGCTCTTGAGTTGAAAGGAAAGGAAAGAGTTCTTGAAATAGGAACAGGCTCTGGTTATCAAACTGCCATTCTTGCTGAGCTTGCAGCCTGGGTTTACACCATTGAGAGATATGCAAGTCTTCAAAATAAAGCAAGGGAAATTCTCTTTGAGCTGGGATATAAAAACATTTCCTTTAAAATAGGGGATGGAACCCTTGGCTGGCCTGAGGCAGCGCCTTTTGATGCTATAATTGTTACTGCTGCTGCTCCACAAATCCCACCTCCCCTCATTGAACAGCTGGCAGAAGGTGGAAGAATTGTTATACCTGTAGGAGATGAGTTTTCTCAGATGCTTGTAAAGGGGGTTAAAAAGGGTGGAATCTTGCATACCAAAAACCTTGAACCCGTTAGATTTGTTAAACTTGTGGGTGAATATGGGTTTAAAGAATAGAAGAATTGCTATTATTGGAGCTGGAATCGCAAACGAAGAGCTTCAGAACCTTGCCTACAAGGTGGGTTATAGCCTTGGAAAAGAGGGTGCTATTATTTTGACGGGAGGTCTTGGAGGGGTTATGGAGGCTGCCTCAAGGGGCGCAAAAGAAGCAGGAGCCATAACGGTTGGAATTCTCCCTGGAGCAAAGGCTGAAGAGGCCAATCCTTATATCCTCATACCTATTGTCACTGACATGGGGCATGCAAGAAATGTAATACTTGTGAGATCAGCAGAGGTTGTAGTCTCTATTGGAGGGGGCTATGGCACCCTCTCTGAAATTGCCTTGGCACTAAAAATGTGGAAGCCTGTTATCGGCTTGAAAACCTGGGAAAATATTCCAGGAGTTTACTATGTTCAGACCCCTGAAGAGGTATTGTCCAAGGTTTTTGAATTTTTAGGTTGAAGGGCTTTCATTAATTCTTCAACTTCCTCTTTGGTTAGAGCTCTTATTTCTCCCGGTTTTAAATTTCCTAACTTTAATGGCCCAAAGGCAACCCTTATAAGCCTTAAGACCTCTCCTCCAAGGTGGGACACCATCTTTCTTACTTCCCTTTTTATGCCTTCCTTAACAGTTACTTGATAAAGATAGGATCCCCTCAAGGGCTTAATCAATCTAAATTCAAGTGGTTTAATTCTCTTTCCTTCAAGTTCAATTCCCTTTTTTAAAAGCTCTTTTATTGCCCTCTCAGAAAGCTTTGGTTTTACAAAAACATGATAGGTTCTTGGAACTTCATAGCTTGGATGTAAAAGCCTGTGAGCAAGGTCTCCATCATTGGTTAAAAGCAAGAGCCCCTCACTTTCCTTGTCAAGTCTTCCAACATAGAAAACAGGATAGGGAAGTTTATCCAAAAAGGGTTTTATAGTTTTTCGATGATGAGGATCATAAAGAGAAGTAAGATAACCCCGTGGTTTGTAAAAGAGATAATAAACCTTGGGTGGAAGTTTGGCCTCCTTTCCGTCAACAAAAACTCTATCCCTTTCTGGATCAACCCTGTATGAAAGATCAGTTACTACTTTTCCATTGATTACAACACTTCCTCTGAGAATGAGTTCTTTATTTTTTCGTCTTGATCCAAATCCACAAAGGGAGAGAAATTTAGAAAGGCGGATCATATCAAGAATTAATTAAAGCCCTTTCAAAAGCAAAAAACACACTTCATTGTAAGAGTTATTGCTAATAAAGCACTATTTCTTCCATTAATTGAGGAATATAAATTTTTTCAGGGGAATATTTCTGAGAGAGAAGATCTTTAAAAATCTCCATTTTTTCGGGCTCACCGTGAACGAGAAAAATTCTTTCAGGATTTTTGATAGGTGTAAGCCATTCTAACAATTCATTCTGTCCTGCATGCGAGGAAAAGCCATTAATGGTGTGCACTTTAGCTCTTATATAAATTTCCTCACCAAAGAGATGGATTTTTTCTGCCCCATCTACAATTTTTCTTCCAAGGGTTCCCTTTGGCTGAAAACCTACAAAAACCAAACTACACTCGGGCCTCCAGAGATTGTTTTTGAGATGATGAAGGATTCTTCCACCGGTTAATGTGCCATTTCCAGCTATTATTATGGCAGAGGATTTGATCTGATTGATAGCCTTGGATTCCTCCACATCTTCAGTCAAAGTAAGATAGGGAAGATTAAAGGGATCCTTTTCTTTGAAAATTTGGTAGGTCTCTTCATCAAAAAATTCAGGATTATCTTTAAAAATTTTAGTTGCCTTTATTGCAAGGGGGCTATCAAGAAAGACATAGCAGGGTGGAAGCTCCCCCTTCTCATAGAATTCTCTCAGGACAAAAAGGATTTCTTGGGCTCTTTCCAGGGCAAAGGTTGGGATAAGAACATTTCCTCCCCTTTTGAAGGTTTCTTTAATAACCTCTAAAAGTTCAAGTTTGCTTTCTTCAAAGGTTTTGTGATTGCGATCAGCATAGGTGGTTTCTATCAAAACATAGTCAGGATCTTCTGGAGGTAGCTCATAATCTCTCACAATGGGTTTGTTTTTATTCCCCAGGTCCCCAGAGAAAAGAAACTTCTTGTTTCTTTTAATATCAACAATCTCTACAAAGGCCGAACCAAGAATGTGCCCTGCATCCTTGAAGGTAATTTTTAATTCCTTTCCTATGAGAAAAGGGGTGTGATAGGGGAGCTCTATTTGGAAATACTTAAAGCTTTCAAGGACATCATATTCGTCATAAAGAGGAGGGGGCGGAAGATCAAGGCCTTTTCTTAGGGATTTCTTATAGAGGACTTTATAGTGTTCTTTCATGACCTTGGCTGCATCAAGAAGCATAATTTTTGCGATTTGAAAGGTGGGTTTTGTAGCTATTACCTGTCCTTTGAAACCCTGATTGACAAGACAGGGAAATCTTCCGCAATGGTCAATGTGGGCATGGGTAAGGATTAAATAATTGATATCCTGAAGCTTACAGGGATAGGGAAGCTGATTTTTTTCAGATTCATGCCCCTGAAATAATCCACAGTCAATGAGAATTTTATGCTCCCTTATTTGTAAAAGAAAGGAACTTCCTGTAACCCCATTTGCAGCACCATAAAAGGCAATTTTGGCTTCCATAGATCTTACCTCAAAGTCACTGCTAACACCTGCTTTAAGGTGGTTTCTCCCATAAGGACCTTTAAAATTCCATCTTGTTTCAGGGTCTGAAAACCCTTTTCAAGGGCAACTCTTCTTATTTCATTGGCAGGGGCATTCTTTATAATTAGATCTTTTATGTCTTCGTCAGGCACAAGTATTTCGTGAAGGGCAATTCTTCCTTTAAAGCCGGTATAATTACAAAATTCACATCCCACCGGTTCAAAAAATTTACCCTTCTTTATCATCTCATCTGTGAGGGGTTTAAGGGGATGATGTCCATACTCAATCTTTAGCCTCTCTATTTCTTCTTTGCTTGGTTGATAGGGTTTTTTGCATTTGGGACAGAGTCTCTTGGCAAGTCTTTGTGCAATAATTCCGAGAAGGGAATCAGCAAAGTTATATGGGTCAATTCCCATTCCAAGAAGACGAGTAACAGTTTCAGGGGCGGAGTTTGTGTGAAGGGTGCTCAGGACCAAATGCCCTGTTAAAGAGGCCTCAATGAGGGTGTGTGCAGTCTCTTGGTCGCGGGTTTCTCCGATCATGATTATATCAGGGTCTGCTCTAAGAAAGGATCTAAGAACCCTTGCAAAGGTTAATCCAATTTTTGGATTAACCTGGACCTGTCTTAAGCCTTCTTGCACAATTTCCACAGGATCTTCAGCTGTCCATATTTTTTTATTGGGTTTATTGAGATATTTTAAACAGGCATGAAGGGTTGTAGTTTTTCCTGAACCAGTAGGGCCAACGCAAAGGATCAAGCCATAGGGAAGATCAAGAATGGATTTCAACTTATTATAGTTCTCAGGGAGAAGATCTATCTCTTCAAGGGCTCTGAATTCTATACCTCCAAGGATTCTCATCACCACATCTTCATTGTTTTCAATGGTGGGAATGGTTGCAACCCTTATTTCAAAGGTTTTACCATCCTTTGTGCGAAACTTAATCTTTCCGTCTTGGGGAAGTCGCCTCTCAGCAATGTCAAGGTTTGCCATAACCTTGATACGGGAAATACATCCCCGCTTTTGATGTTCCGGAATAGTAGTATATTCAAAGCAGTCGCCATCTACTCTAAAACGAACAAGAAGGCCTCTTTTTCCAGTTAAGCTTTCCCAGTGAATATCTGAGGCCCTTCGCCTGTATGCCTCTTCTATAATAAAGTTAACCAGATTAACAATGGTGCTATCTAAAAGTTCTTCCCCTTCTCCTTCCTCCTCCTCCTCTTCTGTTACGGCCTCAATATGAAGTTCAGCATCCTCAAAGGTTAACTCAAAATATTTTTGAATGGCCTCATAGATATCTTCCTTTAAAGCAATGGCTAAGTTAACTTCAGGAAGCTGAAGGACCCTCTTTATTTTTTCTATTTTTTCTAAATCATCAGGATTATAAACAAACAAAAGGGTCTTTTTCTCTAACTCAAAGGGAATACATAAATTTTCTTCTAAATATTGTTTTTTGATCCCAAGGACCTTTGGTATTCTTCTTAACTTTCTCTGAGAGAGCAGTTCCCGAAGATCATAGGCAGGTATCTTATAGTAGCTTTCTAAGGCTTTAAGGATTTCCTTTTTAGGAATTTTAAATTCTTCAATAAGCAAAAGCTCTATGCTTTTGTCCTGTTCAAGAGCCTTAAAATAGAGATCTTTGAGGATTTCAAAACTAAGATTGTATTTAGAAACAAGGTCCTTAAATCTTTCAAGGAATTGAAAGGTTTCTAATTTCTCAAGCTTTTCTCGATATTCTTCTTTGGGAAAATTTTTTAAAAGGAGGCTGTAAAGTTTTATGGCTTCTGAAATCTCCAAATTCTTTTCAACAAGCTGGGCTGCAAATTCAAGGAGCAATCTCTTTGTTGAAGAGGGCAAGCTTTTGTCTTTGCAAAGTTCTAAAATATGATAGATTAGTACTCTTTCGGAAATTTCCTTAGATAGAGTATCTAAAAAGCCTCTAATTTCATCAAGGGCCTCTGGATTTTTCTTAACAAAGTCTAAAAAAGTTCTGAGCTTTTCCATATTTTCTATTATAACACCTGATGGAGAAATTATCTATAAAATGTGTGAGGAGCTTAATAGCTTTAACCTGTAAGAATTCGAACTATTAAAGGGTTAAACTTTCTAAAAAAAGCATACAGGTGTATTCAAAGGGGACTCTATATTTTGAGAAATAATTCACAAGTAATACTAAATTTTATTTTTTGCTATATCTTCTAAAATTATTGGAAAAAAATAATACTTCAGGGCCCTTACAAATCATGGTTTTTTAGAGGTTTCTTTAAGTGGAAACCTTTAGGTTGCTTAGTTTTGTGTCTTCCATGAAAAAATTTTGCAAAAACTCTCTGTGGGAGGATAGGAATATGAAGGGATTACAGGGTAGGTTTCTCTTAATGAGGCCCTCTTTATTGAAGGCTGTTTCCTTTGGTTTAATGACAGGGTCATTTTTTTTGTTTTCTGAGGCAGCGGGGTTTGCTGAAAATCTAAAGCATGGAGACAAGCTTCCTGAAGTGGTGGTAAAGGAAAAAAAAGATTGTGACTCCCACAAAGCAGGCAGGGGAGTCAGTTTACACCGGAACTGAGATAACCAAAAGGGGAATAGAGCTTTCTGGGGAAAAGGGAAAAACCAGCGTTTATGAAGCTATGTCCATTCTTCCAGGAATTGTCTTTGAATCCATAGATGCCAATAACTTAGCTCCAGAACAAAGCAATGCAAGGATTAGAGGTATACGAGGGTATCTCGGTGCCTTAACCATCGAGGGAATTCCCAACTATGGAGCAAATCCCATTGGGCCAAGGGCTTATATTTATGATCTTGAAAATTTTGATAGCATTGCAGTATACACTGGAGCGGTTCCTGCTGACTTGGGAGCAAGTGTAGGGAACAGGGCTGGAGCCATTGAGTTAAGGCCTCTTTGGGCAAAAAAGAATTTTGAAGTCACCCTTTCTCAATCATTGGGAAACTTTGACTTTAAAAGAACCTTTTTCAGATTGGATTCTGGAGAAATCAAACCTACAAATAGTAGACTATCTTTGTCTTACTCCTACTCTGAACAGGATAAGTGGAAAGGCCCAGGAGATCTTGGACCAAGAAATAATCTGAATTTAACCATGGTTCAGCAGATTGGGAAAAGACTTGAAATAAAATTATGGGCCAATTTCAATGAAATAGCCTATCATAAATATAGATATTTAAATTACGATCAAACTAAAGATCTTAGCAAGTATTATCGCCTTGATTTTAATAGTATACTTACGGGAAATCCAGCGAAAGATTATCTATATTATAAATATAATAAGGAGTATCACAAAAATAGAGATCTCTATGTATCAATAAAGGGAGACCTTACACACAATTTAAAGCTCACTTTAAAGCCCTATATTTCCAAGGAGGATGCTGATATCTGGGATGGAGTTGAAAGACTTATTAATGGAACAAGACCAGGCATTCAAAAGAGGTTGAGGGACATTGAGAGAAAGGGCTTTATTTCAGAGGTTGCCTACAACTTAAAAAGTATAAGAGTAATAGCAGGCTACCATTATGAAGCCTCTGACATGGATATCTTCACAGAAAATTATGAAATTCTCAGTGATAAGATAATTTATAGAGGATATGGGGTTACTGCAACAAGTGGAACAAATTATGTGTATAGTCCTTACCTTAAGATAGCAGGGGCACTGAATAATTTTAACTGGCAGGTGGGGATAAAGTATTTCAGATTTAAAGATCCTGGTGGTGAGGGTTATGTAACAAACTCCACAGGAGGAACTTCCAGGCTTGTTAGGGCACCAGACCTTGATAGAGAGGGAAAGACCTATGATATTTGGCTTCCCACAGCAGGGGTTTCCTATTCCTTTAATGAAAAACTTGAGGCCTACTTAAGTTATGGAAAAAAATTTATCCGCCCCTATGCCTATTTACCCTTGGTTAGCACCTATAATCGTTTAAGAGCGCAATTTCAGAATAAAGGTATAACCCTCAATGACCTATTTAGAGGTTTTGATATAGAGCGTTCTGATAATGTGGATCTTGGCCTTAGAATTCGAGGGGACCTTTTTGAAATAACTCCCACTGTCTTTTATTCAAGGCACAAAAAACTCTTAGTGAATGTGTCTGATCCTAGGGTGATTGATCCAGCCACTAAGAAACCGGTTAATTATCAACAAAATGTGGGAAAAGCCAAGGGATATGGTTTTGAAATGGCTACCACCCTTTATCTTTCAGAGGGACTAACTTTTTACTTTAATCCCACTTATAATCGCCTGACCTATGATGGTGATATAACCTATTCAGGAAAAACTCTCTCAACG
>CAZQQV010000045.1:0-11527 GCA_964595655.1 uncultured Caldimicrobium sp. | reverse complement strand
ATTGTGCCAGAAATTACCCATCATCCTGATTATGATAAAGCCCTTCAGGCTGTAAGAGATTTACTTTAGAAGGGGAAACTAACATGAAAGCTTTAATCATAAGTGCTGATAATTTTGAAGATACCGAGCTTCTTTATCCATTTTATCGTTTGGTTGAAGAGGGCATTCAGGTAGATATAGCCTCTCTTAAGAAAGGCGAAATAAAAGGAAAACATGGCTATAAAGTTCCAGCCAATCTCTCAATAGAGGAGGTTGCCCCAGAGGTTTATGATCTTCTCATTCTTCCTGGAGGAAAAGCCCCCTCTGTATTGAGAGAGAATTCCAAGGTTCTTGAGGTGGTTAAGGCCTTTTACTCAGCAGGGAAACCCATAGGGGCTATCTGTCATGGTCCACAAATTTTAATTTCAGCAGGGCTTCTAAAGGGGAAAAGGGCAACCGCTTATAAAAGTGTTGCAAAGGAGCTTATAGAGGCAGGAGCCCATTATGAAGATAAAGAGGCAGTCATTGATGGAAAGATAGTTACCTCAAGGATGCCCCCTGATTTACCTTATTTTATGAGAGCCCTACTTGGACTTCTTAAGAAATAAAGACCCCTCCTGGGAGAGACAATACTGATAGTCGCAAGCTTTAGCTTGCGTAGTTTTTAGGTAAGAAAGGAATTTTACGAGGGAGGGCTCTAATGAGGGTTTTGATTGTATATTATAGTACCTATGGTAATACCTACAAAATGGCCTTGGAAGTAGCCAAGGGAGTTGAGGAAGTGAAGGGGGCAGAGCCTGTTATTCGCACGGTTCCAGAGCTTATTCCTCAAGAAATTATAGAGTCCCGCGAAGATATGAAAAGGGGAAAGGAAATGCAAAAGGATGTACCCCTTGTTACCCTTGATGATTTTCGTGAGGCAGGGGCCATTGCCTTTGGAACACCCACCCGCTTTGGCGTGGTTTCAGCCCAACTCAAAAATCAGATAGACCGCTTGAGTCCCCTATGGCAGGAAGGGGCCCTTGAAGGAAAGCCCGCAGGTATCTTTGTCTCAACAAGCACCCTGCATGGTGGCCAGGAGATGACCATTTTTTCTCTTCTTCCAGCCCTTCTTCATCTGGGAATGATCTTTGTTGGAGTTCCCTACTCAGTTCAAAACCTCTTTACCACCAAAGGGGGAGGCTCACCCTACGGGCCAGGCCATGTAGCAGGCCCAGATAATTTAAGAGAACTTGACGAGGATGAAAAGGCCATACTTCGTGCCTTCGGAAAGAGACTTGCAGAAATTGGCTTAAAACTTCAAAAATGAAAGAATTTATCCTTTTGCATATCTGTTGCGGGCCCTGTAGTCTCTATCCCTTAAACACACTTAAAAAAGAAGGAATTAATGTAAAGGGCTACTTTTATAATCCCAATATACATCCCTATCAGGAATTTAAGTTACGAATTGGGGCTTTAAAAGAGGTAGAAAAAATTGAGGGTATTGAAATTCTCTGGGATGAAACTTATGGATTAAGAACTTTTCTTGAGGAGGTTTCCTTTCAGTGGGAAAGACCCAAGAGGTGTGAGCGCTGTTATTATATGAGACTAAAAAAAACAGCTGAAACTGCAGAAAAACTCAAGGCCAGTGCCTTTACAACAACTCTTCTTTACAGCCCCTTTCAGTTTCACGATTTAATAAAGGAAATTGGAGAAGAACTCTCCTATCGCTATAAGGTCCCTTTTTACTATCGGGATTGGAGAGAGGGTTATAGGGAAGGAAAAGAGCGGGCTATAGAGCTTGGTATATACCGTCAAAAGTATTGCGGATGCATTTTCAGTGAAGAGGAGCGCTTTCTTAAAAAAAGCAAGATTTGATGAGATTTCAATATTAAAGGTCAAGTTTTGTGTAATCCTTTAAAAAGGAAAGTCTTATGCATTTGAAAAGCTTGTATTACCCTTAAAAAGGATTAAATTTTAAAAAGCAAGATTTTTAAGTGAAAAGGGGTGTAAAGCTTTATGATTACTCAGCTTATTACTAAGATTATTGGAACGAAAAACGAAAGGGAGCTTAGAAAGTTAAAACCTATTGTGCAGAGAATTAATGACCTTGAAAGGGATATACAAAAACTTTCTGATGAAGAACTATCAAGAAAAACCATTGAATTTAAAGAAAGGCTTGAAAAGGGAGCAACTCTTGATGACCTTCTTCCTGAAGCCTTTGCAGTTGTGAGGGAGGCTGCAAGAAGAGTTCTTGGGCTTAGGCACTTTGATGTTCAGCTTATGGGTGGAATTGTCCTTCATCAGGGAAAAATTGCTGAAATGAAAACAGGGGAGGGAAAAACCCTTGTTGCAACGCTTCCTGCTTATCTTAATGCCCTAACTGGAAGGGGCGTTCATATTGTTACAGTAAATGACTATCTTGCTAAAAGAGATGCAGAATGGATGGGGCCTGTTTACAGATTCCTTGGGCTTACAGTGGGTTACATTGTTTCCGGAATGGATGATGCCGAAAGAAAAAAGGCCTATCAGGCAGATATTACCTACGGGACAAACTCAGAATTTGGCTTTGACTATCTCAGAGACAACATGAAATATTCCCTTGAAGATATGGTCCAAAGAGACCACTATTACGCTATCATTGACGAGGTTGACTCAATTCTCATTGATGAAGCAAGAACTCCTTTAATTATCTCTGGTCCCTCAGAGGAATCAACAGATATCTATTATTACATTGATGAGATTGTAAGGAAACTAAAAAAGGACATTCATTTTACCGTGGATGAAAAAACTAAAAGTGCCCATCTTACCGAGGAGGGAATTGCCGAATGTGAAAGGCTTCTTGGTATTAAAAATCTCTATAATCCGAAATATGTGAGGCTTGTTCACCACATCCATCAGGCCTTAAGGGCTCATCACCTCTTCAAGAGGGATGTGGATTATGTGGTAAAGGATGGGAAGGTTATCATTGTAGATGAATTCACTGGAAGGCTCATGCCTGGAAGGCGCTGGAGTGACGGGCTTCATCAAGCCATTGAAGCCAAAGAAAGGGTGCCTATTGAGGCAGAAAATCAGACCCTTGCTATGATCACCATCCAGAACTACTTTAGAATGTATGAAAAACTTGCTGGTATGACAGGAACAGCTGAAACAGAGGCTGCTGAATTCAAAGAGATTTATAATCTGGATGTGGTGGTTATTCCCACTCACAAACCCATGATTAGAATTGATTACCCTGACCTTGTTTTTAGGACTTACAAAGAGAAGCTTGAAAGAGTGGTTCAAGAAATTGAAGAAAATTACAAAAAAGGGCGCCCTGTTCTTGTTGGAACAACCTCTATTGAAAAGAGTGAGCTCCTTTCAAAGATGCTTAAAAAGAAAAAAATACCTCATCAGGTTTTGAATGCCAAACATCACGAAAGGGAGGCTCAAATTATTGCCCAGGCAGGACGATCCTTTGCCGTAACCATTGCCACCAATATGGCTGGAAGGGGAGTTGACATTCTTCTTGGAGGAAATCCCGAGGGACTTGCAAAAGCTCAGCTTGAGGCAGAGGGCTATGACCTATCAGAGATTCCAGAGAGGGCCTGGAATGAAGTTCTTGCCATGGCAAGACAGGGGCTTGACCCCACAGAAAAATACAAAGACTACTGGGCAAAGGTTCTCTATGAAAAATATCTTGAGTGTCAAGAAGATGCAAAAAGGGTCAGAGAGCTGGGGGGTCTTTATATCATAGGAACAGAAAGACATGAATCAAGGCGCATTGACAACCAATTGAGAGGAAGGGCAGGAAGGCAGGGGGATCCTGGAGCAAGCAGATTTTTCCTTTCCCTTGAAGATGATCTTTTGAGACTTTTTGGCTCAGACAAATTGAAAACCTTTATGGAAAAGCTTGGGCTTCCAGAGGGAGAGGCCCTCGAACATCCCTGGCTTACCAAGGCTATTGAACAGGCTCAAAAGAAGGTTGAGGCCTATCACTTTGAAATAAGGAAACACCTTCTTGAATATGATGATGTGATGAACAAGCAAAGAGAAACCATCTATTCTCAAAGGAAAGAAATTCTCAAGAGTGAATCTATCCGAGACTGGATTATTTCCATGATTGAGGAAACCTGCGAGGAGTTGGCTCAAGAGTGCCTGCCTGAGGAGAAAAACTTTGCTGAAGAATCCATAAACCTACTAAAAACAAGATTTAAAGAAATCTTTAATTTTGAGCCTGCTTTGAATGACGAGACTCTGGCAAACAAGTCCACTCTTATTTCCTCTCTCAGAGAACAGGCCCTCTCCTATTATGAAAAAAAGGAAAAAACCATTGGGCCTGACTTAATGAGAAACCTTGAGAGATACTTTCTTTTAACCACCATTGATTCTCTTTGGAAAGAACATCTTCTCATGCTTGATCATGTTAAAGAAAGCGTGGGACTGAGAGGTTATGGGCAGAAAAATCCCCTTCAGGAATACAAAAAAGAGGCCTTCAATCTCTTTGTGGAACTTATGAAAAGAATTCGCGAAACTGCTCTTACTTATCTATACCGAGTGGAATTGAGAGAGGAGGCTGAACGCATTCAGGAGATGGTTCTTGAAGAGGGAGAACTCGATGAAAAAAGTCTTGAATTCAAACGGGAGGATCCCTTTGCTGAAAGAGAAGCCTCAACCAATGAACCGGTAAGAGCAGTAAAAATTGGAAGAAATGATCCCTGCCCCTGCGGCTCAGGCAAAAAATATAAAAAATGTTGTGGAAGGGGAGAAGAATTAAGGGAGGCTGAAAATGAGATGTCCTAAGTGTTCCTATTTCTTTTCAGAAGAATTAAAGACCTGTCCAAGATGTGGGGCGGATATGGGCTCTGAAATTGAAAAACTCGGCATTTTTCCACCTATCGCAGAAGAGCCCTTTTTAACCATAGATGACTTCATGGAAAGATCAATGGAAGAAAGAGCTATTTCTAATCAGGAGAGGGTAATTGAATTTCCCTTCCCTGAAAGTGAATCTTAAGGTACTTGAGCTCCAAAGAAATCTTTTTTTATACCTGCATTAAGTTCTTCAGTTTCCTTTAGAGCCAATTGATAATATTTTTCAAGAAGACCTGTTGCATATTTTGCCGCATGAGTATCGGGATAGGTTTCAATAAGATAAAGAAGCCTTTTATAGGCTGCACGATAATACTTGATTTTATGATAAAATCTTGCCACATAAAGTTCGTGTTGAGCAAGAAGTTCCCTTAACTCAGAGATGCGTTTTTTGGCCTCAATTGAGTAGGGACTATCTGGATAGGTTTGAAGTAATCTTTGATAGGTTTCAATAGCCTTTTTGGCATAAGTGGGATCCCTATCAATGGTCTGACGAAGTTTATAATAACAGGTGCCTATCTGAAAAATCACATAAGGAATAGCCTCATTGTTGGGATAAAATTTTTCAAATTCTTCATAGAGAGTTATAGCCTCAAGATATGAGCCTTCCCAGAACTTGGTATCTGCAAGGCGAAGCTCAGCAAGCACTGCCTCAGGGGTTCCTGGATATTTGTTTTTAATCTCTTCATAATATTGATAGGCCAGGTCATAGCGTCCCCTTTGAAAGCTTCTTTCTGCCCTCTGCATAAGTTCATATAGAGGAGATTCCTTTTCAATTTTGGCCTCACTTGGTCTCCAAAATTGCAATTCTTTGGGAATAGCTCCACAACCAGAAAATATGGCAAGAAGAAAAATTAGAAGAATTGGCCTAAATAACCTCACTTTTCCATACTCCTAATATATTCTTCTGCATTAAGGGCAGCTACTGCTCCTTCTCCGCAGGCATTGACTATCTGGCGAAATTTTTTACTTACACAGTCTCCGCAGGCAAAAACCCCTGGAAGGGAGGTGCACATTTCCCTGTCAACTTTTATAAATCCAGCTTCATCAAGTTCAACCTTTCCTTTCAGCCAATTCGTTTGTGGCTCAAAACCAATAAAAATGAAAACTCCAGAAAGGGAAAGTTCCTTTTTTTCATCGGTTTTAAGATTTTTATAGATTATTTTTTCCACTCTGTCTTTTCCCTTAATTTCTTCTACAATCGCAGGAACAATGATTTCAATTTTTGGGTTTTCCATAACCCTTTTCTGAAGAATAGGGGTTGCTCTAAAAGCTTCTCTTCGATGGATTAGATAGACTTTACTTGCAAATTTGGTAAGATGCAAGGCCTCCTGAAGAGCAGTATTTCCTCCTCCTACAACGGCAACAACCTCTCCCCTAAAAAAAGGACCATCACATATGGCACAATAGGAGACTCCTTTCCCTGTAAATTCAAGCTCACCGGGAATACCAAGTTTTCTCGGTTTTGCTCCTATGGCAAGAATTACAGCTTTTCCTTTAACCACCGTTCCATTTGAAAGATAAACCTCTTTTAAATCTCCCTCTACTTTTAGGTCTAGCACTTCTTCTTGAAGAAATTCATATTTATAAGGTTCAAGCTGTTTTTGAAAGCGCTCAATTAAATCGTATCCAGAGATCCCCTCAGGAAAACCAGGATAATTTTCAATGAAATCGGTATAAAGAACCTGCCCACCAATTGGACCTTTATCGACAAGCAAAACTTTAAGAAGGGACCTGCAGGCATATAAACAGGCAGTTAGGCCCGCAGGTCCTGCCCCGACAATTATTATATCAAAAAGCTCATTCTTCAAGGAAATTTATTGCCCTAACGCCTTATTTATGGCATTTACAATTGTTGCCTTGGATACTGCTCCTACAATGGTTTCAACAGGCTGACCATTTTTGAAAATAATAAGAGTTGGGATAGCACGGATTCCATATTTTCCAGGGGTAATAGGATTTTCATCCACATTTAGTTTACAAACCTTTACTTTTCCTGCAAGTTCCTCTGCAAGCTCATCAATAACAGGAGCAATTGCCCTGCAAGGCCCACACCAGGCAGCCCAGAAATCTACAAGAACAGGTATTGGTGATTGGAGAACCTCTTTCTCAAAATCCTGATCAGTCACTTTGCAAGCTCCCATTTTTTCCCCTCCTTAATGGAAATTTTATACTAAAATACTATACTTTTTAAATTTTGGCAAGGGTTTAGGATTTTATAAACTCCCTTCTTCCAAGAATTAAAAGATTTCTGTAAAGTAATTCCATTTCCTTTGATAGCCTTTCCTTTTTCAATAAAAAATAATTATAAGCTAAACTTGCTGGAATGGCAACCATAAGCCCAAGGGCTGTATTAACAAGGGCTTCAGCAATACCTGGGGCAACAGTTGCAAGGGAAGCACTTCCTTTAAGTCCAATTTCATGAAAGGCCCTCATAATTCCCCAAACGGTCCCAAAAAGCCCTATAAATGGGGCAGTGCTTGCTGTGGTTGCAAGAAATCCAAGACCCTTGCCAAGGTCAAGAAGCATTCTTTCCTGCTCAATCCTTGCGTATTCTTCAAGATCCTTTTCGGCAAATTCTTTTAACTCCTCCTTTGGGGAATTTTGATTTTCCTGACCTCTAAAATAGTAATCGTAAACACCTGCAAATTTAACCATAAATCTTTTTAAACCCTTTGAAAGATCATCCTCTACAACTTTAACTTCCCTTAAAAAACTGGCAATATCCTTAAGATTATCCAGCTTGAGCTTCCACTTTTCAAGAAGGTTTTTAAATTTTTGAAAATAAAAAAAATTGTAAAAAATGTAATACCAGGAAATAAAGCTCATTAAAAGTAAAAAGAAAAGAACCCCTCTTCCAACCCAACCAATTTGCCAGAAAAATTTTAAAAATTCCATTTCTTCAAGACTCCCAGATAAATTTTTTAATACCTCCCCTTAACCCAAGAAATTCCATAAAAATTTTCAGCCCGTAAAGGGCTTCTCCTTCCAGACGAAAGGTAAATCTATTCACATAGGTTTCAACATGTTTAAAAATAACCTCTTTTTCAAGTTCCTGGGCATATTGTTTTAGAAGAGGATAGACCTCCTCCCTGTGCTCCCAGGCATACTGCAAACTTTTTCTTAAGACCTTAAGAATTTCTTTTTTTAAATTATCAGAAAGTCCCCTTTTGATGAAAAATCCTCCAAGGGGAAGGGGAGCAGTTGTCTTTTTTTCCCAGAGTTCCCCAAGATCACAAACAAGCTTTAAGCCATACTTTTCATACACAAATCTACCCTCATGAATTAAAACCCCAAAATCTGCCTTCCTCTCAAGAAGGGCAGGAATTATTTCATGATAGGGAAGAAAAATTTTTTCGCCCTTTCCATTAAAGAAAAAATCATAGAGAAAATTGGCTGTGGTAAACTTTCCTGGAAGGGCTATTTTTCTTCCTTGAAGATCCCTTTCGTCTGAAAACTCATCCCTTGAAATTAATATGGGGCCAACTCCGAATCCAAGAGCACTTCCGCAGGAAAGAATTTCATAATCCTCACAGATGTGAGGATAAATAGCAAAGGAGGCCTTAATAACAGGAATTTCCTTTCTAAGGGCTAACTCATTTAGGGTTTCTATATCTGCAAACTTAAAGGTTATCTCAAAGGGGGTTAAAATCTTCTTTTCAAGCAAGCCTGAGAGTATGAAGACATCGTTGGGACAGGGGGATGCTGCTATTTCCACTCTCTCAGAAGACATTCCCAGACCTCGCGAAGTCTTTTTCCTGCTTTCTCAAAGTCCCAGTCTTTTTCTGGCTGAGAAAGGAGATTGCTGATAACTCTAAGCTCAAGTAAAAACACCTTTGCTTTTCTTGCTGCCCTCCCAACCCCAAAGCCCTCCATGTTTTCTGCAAGCACCTGAAATTTTTCTTCTATAAAGCGCGCTCTCTGTAAATCATAAGAGGCAGAACAGACTGTTGCAAGAGGGCCTCCTTGGGGCTCAAATCCATTGAGTTCAAGAATATAGATAAGCTTTTCGGTAAACACATGAGTCAGAGGGCAATAATCCCAGGCTGGAATTCCATCAGGAAGGGGAGTAAAGTGGGTTTCATATTTTCTTCCAAAATCTACAAATTTCTCGCAGGTTGCAACAATCACATCTCCAATTTTGAGTTCACTTTTTGGATAAGCCCCGGCAAAGCCTGTAAGAAAGGCAATACTTGGCTTTCTTTCAAGAAAAATCTGATAAGCCGAAAGGGCAGCATCAACTGGCCCAATACCAATAACATGAAGTTCCAGAGGTAAATCTGCGAGATAGGAGGCCTCAAGTTCACTTGGAACCAATACAAGAAGACCCATTCCTTTCCCCTATGTCGTCCTGATAAAAAAGACTGCACTCTATGCCCAAATTATAAAGCTCAGCCAGTAAAAAATCAACCTCAAAGGCCCTTATTAAATTCCCCTCTGAATAAAAGGGAAAATAGAGATTCACTGAAGGAGGCTTCAGTGAAGCAACTTCAACCTCAATTTTTGTGCCCTCAGGAAGCCCCTTTAGTCTCTCTTTTAAAAATCTTTTAACAAAGAGCCTCAAATCCTTTTCATTACGAAAACTCTTCAAGTTCTTCATAAAAACCCTTTTTAATGAGCCTTTCCTTGGCTTCAAAGACTGTCTCTCTAATACAGCGAAATTCCAATGCCTTCACTTCCTCTTCAAGATAGGAAAGGCAGGAGGGGATAAATTTTAAAAAATATCTTTTTCCCTTAAAAATAGAGAGATTTACATAGGCAGAAAGGGCCTGCAGATGTCTTTGAACTCTTAAAAAGGGAAGGCTCTCAAGGAGTGAGCCCTCCTCAAAGTATGGCTCAATCTTTTTTCTCAGTTCAATATAAAAATTGAGAAGCTCTTTTCTAAGAGACTCTCTAAGCTGATAATAGGGATCCCATAAAAGAGAGGAGAGGTCATATCCAGAGGGACCAATCCTCATCCCCTGATAATCAATGAGATAGGGCTTTCCATCTTTTATCATCACATTTTGAGATTGAAAATCCCTGTGAACTAAATTTTTTGAAAAGCTATCACAAATCCTTGCAAGCTCATCAAACTCCTTTTCAAGCCCCCTTTTTGCCTTCATTTCGCAGAAAAATTCCAGGAATTTTTCCTGAAAATACTTTGTTTCCCAGCGAAAATGCTCAAAATCAAAAGGCCTAAAAGATTGGAAGTTATCAACTTTTAGAGTGTGCAGTTTTACCATTTCCACTAAAACCTTTTTGTACATTTCAAGTATTCTTTCAGGCTCTTTTCTTGCTTTAAGCCAGGTATAAAGGGAGACATCGCCAAGGTCTTCATAGAGGATCTCTTTTTTTTCAAAGTCAGCCCCCTTTATTTCAGGAACACTTATCCCCTTCTCTTTAAGAAATAAGCCGTATCTATAGGTTCTTTTGAAATCATTAGAGTCTTTAGAATCCTTCATTAAAATTAATCCGTTAAAAAGGCGGAAAAATTTTCTATCTGAGCCTCCAAAGCCTATTTCTTCCTTTTCACCTTGAAAGGGTGCCCTTACCGGAATAAATTTATCCTCAAAGAGAATTCCTCCCTCAAAAGAGCCAGCTAGTTTTCCTTTTTCGGAAAGAACAATAACATTTTTTAGGAAGGTTCCCTTTTCAAAGGTTGTTTCTGTCTCCACAGAGACAAAACCCTGAAATTCAAGCTCATCAGCCCTTGCCATAGGATGAAAGTAAGCACTCTCCCCAAGTTTTTTAAGAAAGGTTTTTATAGCATTAAAATAGCCCTCAGGAGTTCCGCAATCAAACCAGAAACCAGAAAGAGGGATCGTTTTAATGGGCCTTCCTGATTTTAAGGCTTTAATCCAGAAGGGGACAACTGAAGAAAAGCCCCTTTCAAGAAAACTCAAAAACTCTGGCTCATAAAGGGCAATTCCTGCAAACCCAGCTTTTTTGGAATAAATCTCAGGCTCAAAATATCCCTCAACTCCAATCAAATTTCCCTCTTCATCAAGAAAAAGGCGATTTTCTTTAGGATTGTCAAGGACAACCAAGGTGGCAATGGGCCTTTCTTCAAAATGGGCCTTGAGGAGCTCTTTTATTTCAAAATCAGTAAAAATATCTCCGTTGTGAACCAAGAACGGAGCATCCTTAAGAAAGGACTCTGCGTTTTTAAGTCCTCCCCCTGTGCCAAGAATTTCTCTTTCATAAAAGGTTTGAATCCTTCCTGAAAAGGACACCTCCTCAAAAAAATTTAAAATTTTTTCAGCAAAATGATGAACATTAAGGGCAATTTCTAAAATTCCTGCTTTATAAAGTTTATTTATTATGCGCTGGAGTAAAGGTTTTCCAAGGATGGGAATAAGGGGTTTGGGGAATTTTTCGGTTATGGGCTTTAGCCTTGTTCCAAAGCCTGCTGAAAGAATAAAAGCCCTTATTTTCATATTTTAAAGATTACCACAGAATTTGATTCTCCAAATCTATAGTATATGAGGGCTTAAGCTCACAAATACTCTCCCCACAAGTTTTCAAAAAATAAAAAAAACGCAAAAAAAACCCTTGTTATCACCCTAATTATCCATTAATATTAAACAAGATAAAAGTAAAGTGGAGGCTTTTATGGACATAGAGAAAATTTTAGAAAAGTTTAGGGAAGTGATAATAAGTGAGATAAAGGAGGAGTTTAGGGAATTTAGGGCTTCGGTCACAGGTCAACTTGAGGGCTTTAAATTTGCCATTGAGTCCA
>CAZQQV010000044.1:0-11657 GCA_964595655.1 uncultured Caldimicrobium sp. | reverse complement strand
CTCCTTATATATAAGTAATTTATCTTGTTTTCAGTTTAGAATGTTTTATAAAGGCCTCATATTGTCTTGTAAGTAAATGGGCCTCTATTTGACCAACAAGATCCATAGCAACTCCCACTGCAATTAAAAGAGAGGTCCCACCAAAATAAAAGGGGATGTTCATTTTGTAAACAAGAAAATTGGGAAGCACACAAATAAAAGCTACATAAAGGGCCCCAATAAAGGTAATTCTCATTAAAACCCTTTCAAGAAACTCCTCTGTTGCTTTACCAGGTCTTATTCCAGGAACAAAGGCTCCCCACTTCTTGAGATTGTCAGCAATCTCTTTGGGATTAAAAATGACAGCCGTATAGAAATAACAAAAAAAGATAGTTAGCCCAGCAAAGATGACATTATAAAGAATTCCAGAAGGGCTTAACCACTGAGATAATCCCTGAAAAAAGGACAAAGGCACAAAACTTGCAACTGTTGCAGGAAACATAAGAACTGAAGATGCAAAAATAGGCGGAATAACACCTGCTGAGTTCAACTTTAAAGGTAGATAACTTACATTGCCTCCCACAACCTGTCTTCCCACCTGTCTTCTGGCGTGATGAATAGGAATCCTCCTCTGAGAAAGCTCCATAAAGCAGGTAAAAGCAAGAATTCCAAAAAGAAGAAGTAAAATAAGAAGAAGCCCAAAAAAGGAAAATTCACCTGTTTGAACAAATTTCAGGGTTCTTCCAATAGCCGGGAAAATTCCAGCAACAATTCCTGCATAAATGATCATGGAAATACCATTTCCAATGCCGTGTTCTGTCATCTGCTCACCAAGCCAGACAAGAAAAAGAGTTCCTGCAGTAAGGGTAATCATAGTCATAATTCTAAAGGCCCAGCCAGGCTCTGCTACAATGGGAATTCCGGAGGGTGATACCATTCTCTCAAGACCAAGAGCCACACCTAACCCCTGAATCAAACAAATTACAACCGTTAAATACCTTGTATAGTAAGCAATCTTCCTTCGGCCTTCAGGACCCTCTTTGTAATACTCTTTTATGGTGGGAAAAACCACTGTCATCAATTGCATAATAATAGAAGCACTGATATAGGGCATTACCCCAAGGGCACATATTGAAAATCTTCTTAAGGCTCCACCTGAAAAGATATCAAGAAAGCCAAAAAGAGTTCCCCCTGCCCTCTGAAAGAATTCAATAAAAGCTTCAGTATTAATACCTGGTGCAGGAATATGAATGGCAAATCTGTATATGGCAAGACCTAAAAAGAGATAAAAAAGTCTTCTCTTTAATTCAGGAATATTGGCTAAACTTAATAAACTCTCTCTACCATTCACTCTTCACTTGTCCCTTTAATGCGGAAGAAGTTCTACCTTTCCGCCAGCCTTCTCAATCTTCTCAATGGCAGAACGGCTGGCTGCATGTACCTTGACCCTAAGAGAAATGTTTATCTCTCCATCCCCTAAAAGCTTTATAAGCCTATTCTTACCCTTAACAAGACCTCTTTCTCTCAAAGTCTCAGGATCAACTATCTCTCCACTCTGAAAACGCTTAGCTAAATCCTTAACATTAACAACTACATATTCCACTTTAAAGGGATTTCTAAACCCCCTCTTAGGAACCCTTCTAAGAATCGGGGTCTGACCACCCTCAAAAAATGGTCTAATGTCAAGGCCTTCCCTTGCCTTCTGCCCCTTATGCCCGCGACAGGAGGTTTTTCCATGGCCAGAGCCATGTCCTCTTCCAACTCGTTTCTCTCTATGTTTGGAGCCAGGATCAGGCCTCAAATTATTCAGCCCAATTAACTTAGCCATCTATTTCCTCCACCTTTACAAGATGTTTAACTTTATTAATCATACCCCTAATATAAGGACTGTCATCTCTTATAACCGACTGTCCAATCTTTTTTAACCCAAGACCTTTAAGGGTTGCCCGCTGATCAGGCTTCCATCCGTAGGTGCTTCTCATAAGGGTAATTTTCAGCCTCTTCATGCCCTAACCCTCTCAAGAATTTCCTCTATGGTTTTTCCTCTTTTTTTAGCAACATACTCAAGACTTTGAAGTTGAGATAAAGCTTTAAAAGTGGCCTTAACCAAATTGTGGGGATTAGTGCTCCCGAGGGCCTTGGTTACCACATCGGTAATTCCAGCTGCATCCATAATAGCACGCACCGTTCCACCAGCAATAACCCCTGTTCCAGGAGGAGCTGGCTTAAGAATAATGTGGGAGGCCCCAAATTTTGCTTTAATAGTATGGGGAATAGTCCCTCTAACCACAGGAACAGGAATCATACTTTTTTTGGCCTTTTCTATAGCCTTTCTTATAGCATCGGGAACCTCAGGAGCCTTTCCAAGCCCAAAACCAACCCTTCCTTTACCATCTCCAACAACAACAAGGGCAGCAAACCTAAGCTTTTTTCCGCCTTTAGTTACCTTTGTTACCCTGCTTATCTGTATAATCTTTTCTATAAATTCTTCAGTAGACTTCGCCAAGGCTTCACCTCCTCCTTACTTTAAAATTCAAGACCTCCAGCCCTTGCACCTTCAGCAAGAGCTTTAACCCTTCCGTGATACTTATAACCCCCTCTATCAAAAACCACCTTGCTTATTCCCTTTTCCTTTGCCTTTTCCGCAAGGTATTTTCCCACAAGAAAAGCTATATCAAGTTTATTTTTAATTTCTCCCTTTTCCTTTAATTCTTTTATCTTTTCTCTAATTTCAGGTGTCAAAGAAGAACAAGCAACAAGGGTATGTCCAATGGTATCGTCAATTATTTGAGCATAAATCTGTTTTTTGCTCCTAAAAACAGAAAGCCTTGGCCTCTCTGGAGTTCCAAAAACCTTTTTTCGAACTCGTCTCTTTCTTCTCAACCTTTTCTCTACTTTAACCTCTGGCCTCATCGCAACTCCCTCTTATTTTTTAGCTCCCTTACCTGATTTTCCTGGTTTCCTAAGGATAGCCTCTCCAGTATATCTTATACCTTTACCCTTATAAGGCTCAGGTGGTCTGAGCTTCCTGATGTTGGCAGCAACTTGACCTACAAGCTCTTTATCAATCCCCTCAAGGGTAAGCCTAACCTGAACATCTCCTGTCCCTTTTTCAGCTTTAGCAGTAATACCAGAGGGAAGTTTAAACACTATGGGATGAGAATATCCCAAGGAAAAAACAATCTCCTGCCCCTTCACCTCAGCCCTGTATCCCAAACCCACAATGTCAAGGGATTTACTAAATCCCTGGGTAACACCAATTACCATATTATTGATAATGGCCCTTGCTAAACCCTGAAAGGCCTTAGCCTTATTTTTTAACTTCTTTTGAACTTCTTCCTGCTCTACCACAATCTGATTTCCGTCAATCTTAACCCTAACCAACGGAGGAAGTTTCTTCTCAAGGGTTCCCTTGGGACCTTGCACCTTTATAACACCATCCTCTTTTAATTCAACCTTAACTCCAGCTGGTATAGGCACTGGTTTTCTTCCTAAACGGGAAACCTCAGCCATTCCTATCACCCCTTTTACCAAATTTCACAAATTACCTCTCCCCCAATTTTCCTCTTCCTTGCCTCATAATCAGTCATAATCCCTTGCGAGGTTGAAACAATGGCAATACCAAGGCCATCAAGCACTTTGGGAAGATCTCTATACCCCATATAGATTCTTCTGCCAGGCTTGCTTACCCTTCTAAGCCCTGCAATAACAGGCCTTTTGTTTTCATCATATTTTAAAACTATTTCAATTTTGCCCTGGGGCTTTTCATCAATATATTGATAATCCTCTATATATCCCTCTTCTTTTAAAATACGCGCAATTTCAAGCTTAATCCTGGAGGCTGGCACAACTACAGTTTTTTTACGTGCCATAAGGGCATTCCTTATCCTTGTTAGCATATCAGAAATAGGATCAGTCATCATCTTTTCTCAAACCTCCTTACCAGCTTGCTTTTCTAACTCCTGGTAGCTTCCCTTCACCAGCTAATTTTCGAAAACACATTCTGCAAAGCCCAAATCTTCTAATATAAGCTCTTGGACGGCCACAAATGGAACACCTATTTCTTTTTCTTACCTTAAATTTGGGCTCTCTTTTAGCCTTTTCAATTTGTGCTTTTCTTGGCATCTAATTTTACCTCCTAAAGGGCATTCCCAATTCTTTTAAAAGCTCATAGGCCTCTTCATCAGTTTTGGCTGTAGTTACAATAGTCACACTCATTCCTTTAACTTTGTCAATCTTTCCCACATCAAGCTCTGGAAAAATGGTATGATCAGCAATTCCGAGAGTGTAATTGCCTCTTCCATCAAAACCTGATCTCGGAAGACCTCTAAAATCTCTAACCCTGGGTAAAGCCACATGAATAAGTCTTGCAAGAAAATCATACATCCTCTTTCCTCGAAGAGTTACCATAACCCCAATAGGCATTCCCTTTCTCAATTTAAATCCCGCAATTGATTTTCTTGCCCTGCATATCTTCGGCCTCTGACCTGTAATTAAGGCAAGCTCCTCAAGGGCCTGATCAATAATTTTCGGATTGCTTACCGCCTCACCAAGCCCCATATTTACAGCTATCTTCTCAATCTTTGGAATTTGATGAATATTCTTATATTTAAACTTCTCCATAAGCTTTGCCTTAACCTCTTTTTGATATTTCTCCCTCAGATCCATATCTCCTTACTCCTTAGGCTCAATAATTTCTCCACACTTTTTACAAACCCTAACCTTGGTTCCATCTTCCAAAAATTTGCGAGAAACCCTAACACCCCTTTTACATTTTGGGCAATAAAGCATAAGGTTAGAAACATGAATTGGGGCTGGCTTTTCAATAATACCACCACTACTATAAGGAGTAGGTTTCATATGCCTCTTTACAATATTTACCCCCTCAACTATAGCCCTTCCTTTTCTTGGAAAAACCTGCAGAACCTTTCCAATCTTACCCTTGTCCTTCCCAGCAATAACCACAACCATATCATTTTTCTTTACATGACACTTAGCTTCATGGGGTTTAGGCAAATTTTTATTTGCTCCTCTCTTAATCATAGATCTCTCTCCTTTTAGAGCACTTCTGGGGCTAAAGAAATAATTTTCATAAATCCCTTGGCCCTTAACTCTCTTGCAACAGGACCAAAAATTCGAGTACCAATAGGCTCTTTATACTGATTTATTAAAACTGCTGCATTTTCATCAAAACGAATAGTAGTTCCATCAGGTCTCTGAACCTCCTTTTTTGTCCTCACAATCACCGCCCTAACCACATCTCCCTTTTTCACCTTAGAATTAGGCAAAGCATCTTTAACAGTAGCTACAATTATATCACCCACAGTTCCATATCTCCTACCAGGACCGCCAAGAACCCTTATACACATTATCTCTTTCGCTCCAGAATTATCAGCTACATTAAGATAAGTCTGTTGCTGAATCATGGATTATTCACCCCCTTCCTCAGAGGCCTCAGTTTCTAATACCTTTGCCCTTTCAAGAATTTGCTTTACCCTCCACCTCTTTCTTCTCGAAAGAGGCCTTGTCTCCTCAATAAGCACTTTATCCCCTATTTTACACTCATTATTCTCATCATGAGCCATAAATTTCTTTCTCCTCTTCACATACTTTCCATATAAGGGATGCTTAACAAGAGTTTCCACCATCACAACCACAGTCTTATCCATCTTATCACTAACAACTGTTCCAATAAATTCCTTTCTTCTACCCATATTTTATTCTACCCCTCTCTGATTTTTAATTCCTTCTCCCTTAAAACCGTAAGAACCCTTGCAATATCCCTTTTTATATTTCTAATTTTCATAGGATTTTCCAAACGATGAATACTCTTCTGAAATCTTAAATTAAAAAGCTCCTCTCTAAGTTGAGAAAGCTTTTCTTTAAGCTCAGGAATAGAAAGTTCACGAAGTTCCCTTGCCTTCATAATTATAGCTCTCCTCTGCTAACAATTTTACACTTAAAAGGAAGTTTAGAAGCAGCAAGCCTTAAAGCCTCTCTTGCAACCTCTTCAGGTACCCCAGCTATCTCATAAATTATTTTCCCTGGTTTAACCACTGCCACATATCCCTCAACTGGCCCCTTCCCTTTACCCATACGGGTCTCAGCAGGTTTTTTAGTGATCGGCTTATCTGGAAAAACCCTTATCCAAACCTTGGCACCTTTCTTAGCAGTTCTAACTATAGCCACACGCCCAGCTTCAAGCTGCTGAGCAGTAAGCCATCCTCCTTCAAGAACTTTAAGACCATAATCTCCAAAGGCAAGAGTTGTCCCAGAGGTTGCAATACCCCTGACTCTTCCCTTCTGTGCCTTTCTATATTTGGTCTTTTTAGGTTGCAAGAGCATGTTCTCACCCCTTTATTTTATATTACAATTCTTTCCTGTCCTGCCTTTTCAGGTAAAACCTCACCCTTAAAAATCCAAACCTTAACCCCTATACTTCCATATTTAGTTATGGCCGTTGCAAAACCATAATCAATATCAGCCCTCAAAGTAGAAAGAGGAACCCTCCCAACCCTATACCACTCCGATCTTGCAATTTCTGCTCCCCCAAGCCTTCCTGAACATTGAACCTTAACTCCCTGCGCACCAAACCTCATAACCATAGCAACAGCCCTTTTCATAGCCCGTCTAAAGGAAACTCTTCTCTCAATTTGTTGAGCAATATTTTCTGCAACAAGCTGAGCCTCAAGTTCTGGCCTTCTAACCTCCTCAACAGTTACCTCAATCTCTCTATCTTTGAATTGATTTTGAAGCTCCCTTTTTATTTTCTCAATCTCAGCACCCTTTTTTCCTATCACAATCCCAGGCCTTGCAGAATGAATAATAACTTTTACATAATTTCCTGCCCTTTCAATCTCAATTCTTGGAATTCCTGCATGATAATACTTTTCTTTTATATATTTTCTAATTAAATAATCCTCATAAACAAACTTTGGCATATCTGAAGATTTGGCTACATAACGAGACTCCCAATTTCTGGTAATACCTAATCTTAATCCTCTTGGATCAACTTTCTGTCCCAAGGCTTACCTCCCCTTTCTTTTTTCTTCTCTTTCTTCTACTTCCACCGTAATATGACTCATTCTGCGAAGAATCCTACTTGCCCTTCCCCAGGCCCTCGGCCAAACCCTTTTTAACCTGGGGCCTTCATTTACATAGGCACTAACCACATAAAGCTTATCTACATCCATTCCATAATTATTCTCTGCATTGGCAACAGCACTCAAAAGAACCTTTTTAATTATCCTTGCTGCCTTTTTGGGGGTAGTATTCAAAATATTTAAAGCCTCATCTACCTTTTTACCTCTAATAAGATCTATAACTAATCTCGCCTTATAAGGCGAGATCAACACATATTTAGCTGTAGCCCTTGCCCTCAAGGTTTTACCTCCTTATTTCTTTTTGCCAGAAACCCTTCCCTTATCTGCAGGATGCCCCTTATAAGTTCTTGTGGGAGCAAATTCTCCTAATTTATGACCAACCATATTTTCCGTAACATAAACAGGAATAAACTTATGCCCATTATGAACAGCAAAGGTAAGCCCAACCATTTCAGGTATAATGGTTGACCTTCTACTCCAGGTCTTTATAGGCCTTTTATCCCCAGTCTCTTTTGCCTTTAACACCTTTTTTAAAAGGTGTTCATCCACAAAAGGGCCTTTCTTTTTAGATCTTGGCATATCTTTACCTCACCTCTCTTTTATCCTTTTCTTCTCTTTATAATAAATTTATCAGAGGGCTTCTTTCCACGAGTCTTAAGCCCCTTACAAAGCTGACCCCAAGGAGAACAGGGATGTCTTCCACCATGTGTTCTTCCCTCTCCACCTCCAAGGGGATGATCAACAGGGTTCATAGCAACACCCCTCACATGGGGCCTTCTTCCCCTCCACCTCATTCGTCCAGCCTTTCCCCATACAATATTTTCCCATTCAAGATTACCAACCTGCCCTATTGTTGCCCTACAATTTCCGTGAACCTTTCTTATCTCTCCAGAAGGAAGCCTTAATATAACATAATCTTTTTCCTTTCCAAGTATCTGAGCAAAGGCCCCAGCTGCCCTTGCAAGTTGACCACCTTTTCCTGGTCTTAATTCCACATTATGCACCATCGTTCCCACAGGAATATTCTTAAGAGGTAAAGCATTCCCCACTTTGATCTCCACATTTTCACCAGACATTACTACATCTCCCACCTTAAGCCCCTCAGGAGCAAGAATATACCTTTTCTCTCCGTCAGCATATTGAAGAAGGGCAATATTTGCGCTCCTGTTAGGATCATACTCAAGGGCAATCACCTTAGCAGGAATATCATCTTTGTCCCTCTTAAAATCAATAATTCTATAGAGCCTTTTGTGCCCACCCCCTCTAAACCTAACAGTAATTCTTCCGTAGTTGTTTCTTCCCCCAGTCTTTTTCAAAGGCTCAACAAGAGACTTTTCAGGCTCCTTGGGAGTAAGGTCAGGATTAACTAAATAAGTTTGAAATCTTCTTCCTGGGGAGGTAGGCTTACATTTTTTGATAGGCATTTTGTATCATCCCCCTTTAAATGGTTTCAAAAAATTCTATGCTCTGGCCTTCAGCAAGCCTAACTATTGCCTTTTTCCTCAAACTGGTTCTACCAGGGTTTCTAAAACTTCCCTTGGGTTTTCCCTTAACCCTTATTGTCTGAACATCAACTACCTTCACTTTAAAAAGCTCTTCCACAGCCTTTTTGATCTCTATTTTATTAGCATTTGGGTCAACCCAAAAGGTCACCTGATTGTTTTTTTCTTTCAAAAGCATAGATTTTTCCGTAATTACAGGGGCCAAAATTATAGTTCTTGGATCTCTCATAGTTATCTCCTCAACCTTTCTTCAATTTTTGGAAGAGCCTCTTTATCAATAATTAAATGCTCATGATTCAAAACATCATACACATTCAAACCTTCAACAGCAAGAACCTTTACCTTGGGAAGATTATCAACGCTTTTTTCAAGAACTTTATTTCTTTCAGGAACAACAATTAATGCAGATTCAGTTCCAAGATTTTTGAGATATTCCTTCATTATCTTTGTCTTAGGCACATCCATACTAGGTAAGGCTTCAGCCACAAACACTCTATCAACAAGAGCTCTACTTGAAAGGGCCATCTTGAGCCCAAGCCTTCTAACCTTTTTATTCAATTTAAATTCATAACTCCTTGGTTTTGGACCAAATACCACTCCTCCTCCAACCCACTGAGGAGCACGAATAGAACCCTGCCTTGCACGCCCAGTGTGTTTCTGAGGCCAGGGCTTTCTTCCTCCACCCCTGACTTCACCACGAGTTTTCGTGCAGGCTGTTCCTGCCCTCCACCTTGCCATCTGCCACCTAACAACTTCATGTAAGAGCCCCTCACGAGGTGTAACTCCAAAAATATCAGCGGGTAACGCAATTTCTCCCTTAATTTGGGCCTTATCATCAATTAACTTTGCTTTTACCTCAGTCATAGGTCCTTACTCCTTATTTAAAGTAAACCATAACATATCCATTTGGAGCACCAGGAACTCCTCCCTTTACCAAAAGAAGATTTTTTTCAGGTATAACATCAACCACTGTCAAATTCTTAATGGTTACCCTTTCAGCTCCATAATGCCCTGCCATCTTTTTACCTTTAATAACCCTGCCAGGAAAGGTATTAGCTCCACTTGAACCCCTTTTTCTATGAACCTTCTTAGCACCATGGCTCATAGGTTGCCTTGAAAAATTCCATCTCTTAATACAACCAGTAAAACCTCTTCCCTTGGAAATACCTGTGACATCAACCTTCATTCCCTTGGAAAGCTCAATATCATTTAAAGTAATATATTGCCCTGGTTTAAAAGCACTCACATCATCTACCCTGAACTCCCTTAATATATAAAAACCAGTATCAAGCCCAGCCTTGAGGAAATGCCCAATCATGGGCATAGTGCACTTGGTAAGCTTTTTGGGACTAAAACCAAGTTGCACTGCATTATACCCGTCCTTTTCAACAGTTTTCACCTGAACCACCGCACAGGGACCAACCTCAAGCACTGTAACGGGAATACTATTTCCCTCCTCATCAAAAACCCTTGTCATTCCCAATTTTTTGCCAATAAGGCCTTCTATTTTCATGCTTAACTCACCCCTTCCTTAGGTCTTTATCTCAACCTCAACCCCAGCAGGAAGCTCAAGCTGCATAAGGGCATCTATGGTCTGCTGGGTGGGTTCAAGAATCTCTATTAATCTCTTATGAATTCTTATCTCAAATTGTTCACGGGAGTTCTTGTCAATGTGGGGAGATCTTAAAACAGTCCAACGGCTAATTTTAGTGGGTAAAGGAATAGGACCAACAATTTTTGCTCCCGTTTCTCTCGCAGTTTGCACAATATCCGCAACAGATTTATCAAGCACCCGATGGTCATAACTCTTAAGCTTTATTCGTATCTTTTGCGATATCATGATTAAAACCCCTCACCCCTTTATTCTATAATCTTGGTAACAACCCCTGCTCCAACAGTTCTTCCTCCCTCACGAATAGCAAACCTCAAACCCTCCTCCAAGGCAACTGGCTTTATCAACTCAACCTCAAGCTCCACATTGTCCCCTGGCATAACCATCTCCACTCCCTCAGGTAACTTCACTACCCCCGTCACATCCGTCGTCCTAAAATAAAACTGAGGCCTATATCCATTAAAAAAGGGCGTGTGCCTTCCTCCCTCCTCCTTCTTCAATACATATACCTCTGCCTTAAACTTAGTATGAGGCTTAATACTCCCAGGTTTCGCTAATACCTGACCCCTCTCCACATCATCCTTCCCTACTCCCCTCAACAACACCCCTATATTATCTCCAGGTAAAGCCTCATCCAATATCTTCCTAAACATCTCTATACTCGTTGCAACCGTCTTTATCGTCGGCCTAAGCCCAACTACCTCTACCTCCTCACCAGGCTTCAATGTACCCCTCTCTACCTTGCCCGTCACCACTGTACCTCTTCCACTAATACTAAACACATCCTCAATAGGCATAAGAAAAGGCTTATCTATATCCCTTACAGGCTCTGGTATATACTCATCCATCGCCTTCACTAACTGCCATATCGCACCACACCACTGACAATCCTCCTTCCCACACCCACACTCAAGCGCCTTCAAGGCACTACCCCTTATCACCGGCACCTCATCCCCAGGAAATCCATACTTGCTAAGCAACTCCCTCACCTCAAGCTCAACCAAATCCAAAAGCTCCGGATCATCCACCATGTCAATCTTGTTCATAAATACAACCATCGCTGGCACATTCACCTGCCTTGCAAGAAGCACATGCTCCCTCGTCTGAGGCATGGGCCCATCCGTTGCTGCAACAACAAGAATTGCTCCGTCCATCTGAGCCGCCCCAGTAATCATATTCTTAATATAGTCTGCATGCCCAGGACAATCTATATGGGCATAGTGCCTCTTTTCACTCTCATACTCCACATGGGCAAGCTGAATGGTAATTCCACGAGCCTTCTCCTCTGGGGCCTTATCAATCTGGTCAAAGGGTATCCACTGGGCAAAACCCTTTGTGGATAAAACCCTTGTTATGGCACTTGTCAAAGTGGTCTTACCATGATCAATATGTCCAATGGTTCCCACATTCAAATGAGGTTTCTTACGCTCAAATTTTTGCTTGGCCATTTCACTCCCCCTT
>CAZQQV010000043.1:0-11953 GCA_964595655.1 uncultured Caldimicrobium sp. | reverse complement strand
CAGAATATCTTGGTATTTCAAGGAAACAACTTATAAATAAAATGAAAAAATATAACTTACTCAAAGAAAAAGATAAAGCTCGGCTTAAAAGTTGAAAGAAAAAGATATATACTTATTAATGAGACAATAAACATCATCAACATTTCATGCAATTCAACTTTTTCATAATCCTTCTTATATAACCCATCTTTAAAAATTGTAAGAATTGGATGAATTAATCTAAAATAATAGTAAATAGAAAGAATCGAAGTTAACAGAAATACAAAAGCAAGAAAATATGAACCATTTTTGACTATATTTAATAAAAGGAAAAACTTCGCAATAAAGCCTGCTGTTGGTGGTAGTCCTGCTAATGAAAAAATAAATATAAGTAAACTAAAAAGAAGTAGAAAATTTTTATTTTTTAAGGCTTCTTGATAAGATTCAATTGGTATTCTTATTTTTCTATAATCAACTATAGCGAATAAAGAAAGAAGGATGCCTAAATTTGTAAGGGCATAGATGAAGATATAACCATAGTAAAACTTAAGAGTCTCAGTTGACCATGGAATAGCAAATAAAGCCAAAAGATAACCCATATGTGAAATAGATGAATAAGCTAAAATTCTCTTAACTTCCTTTTGTTTTAAAGCCAAAAAATTTCCTATAAACATAGACAAAAGAGAGACAATATAAAAAAGTTCATAAAAAGGTTCCTTATGAACATGAAAGGGTCCTTGAGAAATTAAAAAAACCAGAATTAAATTACTTAAAAATACTGCAAAAGCTAACTTGGAAAAAGAAATAAGTATAGGGAAAACTGGCAAAGGTGATCCTTGATATACCTCAGGAAGCCAGAAATGGAAAGGAGACGCCCCAAGCTTAAAAATTAAAGAAGAAAAAATAAGTATAAGCCCTAAAATAAAATAAAGTATTTTAGAAGAAAAACTTAAATTGTTTAAAACCTGAATAAAATTAATTTCCAGGGAACTATAATAAATTAAAAAAAGACCTGTAAAGAAAAAGATGGAGGAAAAAGTTCCAAGATAAAAATATTTTAGTCCAGCCTCAACACACAGTAAATCTCTTTTATAAAAACTAATGAGTAAGTAAAATCCAAAAGATATGGCTTCTATAAGAATAAAAGCAATCAAAAGATTCTGTGAGGAAGATAAAAGAGATAAGAAAGAAATCGTAGCTCCAAGAAAAAAGGAAAATTCATTTAAATATCTTTCGCTGATGAGATACTTGTATAAACTAATATAAAGAATAATTCCAAAAGAAAAAAGAATCACTCTAAACAAATAATGAGAATAAAAGATTAAAAATTGAGTTTGATAATTATTAGAGATAGAAATATTTCCAGAAAAGAAGAGCAAAGTAAAGAAAGAGAAAAAAAGCAAAACAAGAAAACTGAAGTATTTAATGTTTATTTTTTTTATCCAGAGAGAGTTTACTATTAATAGAAACAAAGAACCAACAGCAAGAAAAAGCTCTGGAAAGAAAACCTTAACCATCTCCATTTAGACACCTCCCTTCATGAGAAACTTTAGGAGGGAAGAAAGATAAAGAGTTAATATGACCACTGCAAGGAAGATCAAGAATAACATGATGGTATAAGAAGGACAAAGATCACTCAGTTTAATACTTCCCAACCCTTCTTTTTTAACAAAGATAAGCTTATAGAAAACAATAGATTTGTAAATAAGATTGATGGATATTCCAATGCTTAGAAGAAATCCAAAAATTAAGGAAAATTTAAAAAGAAAACTTAACATGGTGAATTCAAGGTAAAAATATCCAAATAGGGGGAAACCTGCAAGAACAAGAAGAAAGGCTGTAAGAAAAAAGGTAAAAATTGGTTTAGTTAAGGTAAGAGAGCCATATTCATCGATGGAAAGAACACCAGAGGTTTTTTCCATATGGTAGACCATAAGAAAAAGGGCAAAGGCAAGAAAACCATGAAAGAGACCAAAGGGAATGATAAGATAAGGTGTAAAATAGGGAAGCATAGCCAAAGAGCCTGCAAGAATAACATTTAGGTGGCTCATACTCATATAAGTAAAAATCATTTTTAGATCTCTCTTTGACCAAGCAAGAAAAGCAGCATAAAGGGCTGAAAAGATGGTAAGAAGTATGAGTAAAGACATTGATAAAGAGACCTTCTCATAAAGTCTATAAAAGGCATAAAGGGCATATTTGCTAAGTATACCTGAAAAAATAGCTGTAACTGGGCTTGGAAGATTATAGTAAGTATTCAAAAGCCATCCGTGTAAGGGGAAAACAGGAGTTTTTACCATAATCCCTATATAAAGTAATGAAGCTATTGTCTTTGCTTCATTGACTCCATAAAAATTAAATTCAAAGGACTGGTTGTATTTATAAAGCATAAGAATTCCAAGTAGTAAAAAAATACTAAAACCAAAGTTATAGATTAAAAATTCAAGGGCTATCCTCTTTGGCCTCTCCTTGGAAAAATACCAGAGAAGCAAGGTTGCAGGAATAAGCATGGCCTCCCAAAAGATGAAAAAGGTTAAAGTGTCTCCTGCAAGGAAAAAGAGATTATTTACACAAAAGAGCATAAGCATAAGTCCATTGAAAAGATTATTTTTAAGCTCAAACTTTACAAAAAAGTATAACAAAAAATAAAGAGAAAGATTTAACCAGAGAAAGAAAACTGAGGCTTTATTAAAGGTAAATTTAAGTGAAAAACCAAAATCATTAAAGTAAATATATTCAGGAAAATTCCCTTGAAAGACCATTAAAGTTGAAGGTATGATCAAAGAAATTGCAATTACTATAAAAAGCCTTGTGAACCAGAAATAGTTTCTTTCTTTTTCTCTTAAAATATAAAAAGAAAAAAGAAATCCAAAAAGAGATAATAAGACGAATTCTTTGAACCCCATAGAGTATCCCCTCAAAAGCTAATTAGTCCTAAAAGATAAAAAAATATCACGGCAAGTATAAATATTTGTATATATTTAAAAATATTTCCGTCAAAAAACTGAGCTTTTTTCTTAGAAAGGATGTAAATATTTTCAGGGAAATTTTGATTAAAGCTAAAAAGAAGTCCATCATTAAAGAGGTTAAAAAGGTTCCTTATAGCCACTAAAAATCTGTCAACAAGAGAACGGTAAAACTCACCTATGTATTTATACTCAAGGGGCTCTAAAATATAATTAAGGGCTCGGTATGTAAATCTGCCTGTTACTATATAAAACCAGTCGGTATCAAGGTTTATTTTGGGTTTAGGTGCGATGTATTCTCTTACAGCAAAGAAAATAAGGGCAACTGAGGCAAAGAGAGAAATAATTCCAACGGTATGTTGATAGGTATAGGGTTCATAGTGGAAGGGATAGGGTAGTAACTGATAATAAGGCTTTGGAAAGGTTCCAATGAGTAGACACAGGAGAGAGGCTATGATCATGGCAAGGTGCATATTCCAGGGGACTGGACGGTGCTCATAGGAGCCCTCTTTCCCGAAAAAGATGTAATAACCCATTTTACAAACAATGCTAAAGAAAGTTCCAATAGAGGCAAGTTCCATCAAAATATATTCAAAGGGGCGATGAAGAAGACTTGCTGCATGAATGGTAATACTCTTTGAGACAAAACCACTGGTTAAAGGAACCCCGGAGATGGAAAGGGCTCCAATGAAGAAATAGAGAGCTACCCAGGGATTTTTTCTTGCAAAGCCTCCAAGGAGATGAATCCTTTCAACACCTGTAGCATAAACTACTGCTCCGGCTGACATAAAGAGAAGCCCCTTATAAATGATGTGAGCAAAGGCATGAGCAGAAGCCCCGTTTAAAGCCTCGGCACTTCCAAGACCTGCCCCGCAAACCATAAATCCAACCTGACTAATAATGTGATAGGAAAGAAGCCTTCTGGGATTATTTTCAAGGGTAGCATAAACAACGCCATAAAAGGCCATGATAGCCCCAGCCACAGCAAGGATATACTCTCCTGAAAAGACCCTAATGAGCGCATACACTGCGCTCTTCGTGGTAAAGGCACTTAAGAAGACTGAACCATAAATGGTAGAATTGGGATAACTATCAGGAAGCCAGGCATTAAGAGGTGGAATGGCAGCATTAATGGCAAAGGAAAATAGAATAAGAAGATAAGGTAGGCTGTAACTAAAGGAGCGAAGACTTCCCACAGTGGTTATCCCTTCATAATACCAGAGCAAGGCCAAACCCAGGAATAGAGATAGGCCACTTACCGCATGAACAAGGATGTATCGGATGGAGGAATAGTAAGCCTTCCTTGTTCTTGCAGATATTACAAGAAGAACAGCAAAAACCGCAAGGCCCTCCCAGAAGAGATAAAAGGATAACCAGTCATAGGCAAAGGAAACCCCAACGGCACAGGCCATGTAAAGAAGGCCAGCACTTATTTGTAGGCGATCCTCAACCTGAAGAGCATAAAGGAGCCCCACAAAACCGATAAGACTGAAAACATAGGCAAAAAAGAGAGAAAGCTTGTCCACTTTCATAAGAAACTCATAATTGAGGATTTTAAAACCCCCATAAATCCCAGGTTCAAGCTGAAGAACCAAAAGAAAAGTTAAGAAAGCCATTATCAGGGCAAGATAATTCAGGCTCTTTCTATAAAAGAAGTAAATAAAAGGGCCCGCAAAGAAAGCTGGTAAATTAGGAGGTATAATATCTATCATAATCTTCCTCCTTTCTTGACACAATGGCTCCACAAATCTTTACCACTATAAAGAGAAAAAGGGCCCCAAGAAGTCCAAAAATTCCCTCAAAAAAGGGTATTTTTTCAAAGGCAAAGTGTTTTTCCTCAGGAAAATAATATTCACCCACAAGAGAAAGTATAAAAGCTATAATAACTACTACGAAGGACTTAACAAAATTTGGTTTATCCACTTTAGCCCACATAGAGCACCTCAATAAGTTTTAAAAGCTGATACAAAAAGTCTACCTTGAGCGCAAGCACTATGGTTAAAAGGGCAGTTATAAAAAGAGGTATAGCACAGAAATAATTCTCAACCACTTTTTCATAGGGAGTGTAGTGGTGATCGTCTTTGGGTTGATAGGGTTCTTTAAGAAGGGCCCTAAAGACAATAGGGAAGAAATAAGCGGCATTCAAAAAGGAACTTGCAAGAAAAACAAGGGCTCCAATTAAAAGCCCGGCATTTAAACATCCTGAAATAAGATAAAACTTACTCCAAAATCCTATAAAACCAGGAACTCCAACCATGCTTAATGTTGCAAGGAAAAAGGCAGTAAAAGTAAGGGGCATTTTCCTTGCAAGCCCATTCAATTGAGGTATCTCGGTATAGTGAGTTGAGACATAAACTGAGCCAGCTGAAAAAAAGAGAGTGATCTTAGAGAAGGCATGAGCTGTAATATGAAGAATACCTCCTATGACCGAGTGAGGATGAAAGAGGGCAGTGCCAAAAACGATGTAGGAGAGCTGACTTACTGTTGAAAAGGCAAGCCTTGCCTTAAAATTTTGCCTAGTTAGGGCTATGGCTGAGCCTGTAAGAATAGTAAGGGCTGTAATAAAGAGAATAAATTCCTGCAGGCCAAGGGTGAGAATTCCTTCCTTTCCAAAGATATTCAATAAAACCCTTACATTGGAAAAAGCGCCTGTTTTAACCACAGCCACTGCATGAAGGAGGGCTGAAACAGGAGTTGGAGCAACCATGGCTGAGGGAAGCCAGCTATGAAGGGGCATAATGGCACACTTGTTATATCCATAAAGAAACAAAACAAGGGCTATCTGTAAAGCAAGCTTGTGGTTTGTTAACATCTCCTGGGTAAAAATTCCCCTTGGGGCATAATCAAGGGTTCCAGCAACATAATAGGTGATGGCCATGGCAGGAATCAAAAAGAGCTTTGCTGTTCCAAGAAGATAGATGACATACTTTCTTGCCCCCTCAAGGGCTTCCTCATCTTCTTTATGAGCAACAAGAGGATAAGTGATAATGGACATAAGCTCATAAAAAAGAAAGAGGGTCAAAAGATTTCCTGAAAAGGCAACCCCCATGGTAGCTGTAAGAGATAGAGCAAAGGCAACAAAATAACGAGTCTGCCTTATGGCATGGGTTCCCCTCATATAGCCAATGGAGTAAAAAGTGGTAAGAATCCATAAGAATGATGCTCCAAGAGCAAAAAGAACCCCTAAGGGATCAACAAGAAGCTTAATGGAAAGACCCTTGTAAATCTCAAGTATCTCAATGGTATAGCTTTTCTTTTCAAGAACTATGGGAAAAAGAGCCAAAACAAAGAGAAATTTCAGGATTCCTGCAATAACCGAGACGGCTTCTCTGTGATTTGGTCTTTTCTCTCCAAAATAAATAATAAAAGGAACTGCAAGGGCTGAGACAAGAATTGCTGCTATTGGAAAAAAGACCTCACTCTTCATCCTTTTCCCCTAAGAGTTTAAGTTCTTCCATGGAAAGAGAACGAGTCAGTCTATAATAATTAACTACAAGAATTAGCCCTATAGCAAAGGAGCCAGCTGCCACTGCAAGGGTTAAAAGCACAATCATCTTTCCCTTAGGATCCCCAAGATAATGACTGGCTGTCACAAAAAGGAGATTTATTCCATTGAATACCACTTCAAGCGCAAGAACAGCCACAAGTAAATTTCTCTTAATTAGCAAAATTCCCATTCCAAGAAAAATTAAAAGCCCAGAGATTACATAAAAAGGATATTCTGAAGAAAGGACCCTAACTATCTCCACAGGACTCCTCCTTCTTGAAAAAGACATAAAGTGCAACCATAGGAAAACTTAAGATAAAGGCAACTACAAATATAGCTAAATAATATTCATTAAAAAGAAGAATACTTATCTCTTTCAAATCAAAATAAATTCTTCTTGGTGAGTAACTATCCGGAATACCTCGTATAAGAGATACAAGAAGTAGAAAAATAAAAAGGGAAATAGGTATAAAGAATGTATATCTTAACTTTTTAAAATTCATTTTCAAATCTTTCAATTCCTCTTCAGGAAAAAGAAAAAGCGTAAAGAGAAACATAACAAGTATAGCTCCCGCATAAACAATAATCTGAATAGCTCCTAAAAACTCCGCATTAAGATATAGATAAAGCACCCCCTGAAGAACCATTAAAATAAGGATGCACAAAAATTGATAAACAAGGTGTCTAAAGTAAAAAGCAAGAAAGGAAAAGACAAAGAAAAGTCCAGTTAAAAATAGTAAAGACAAAGCCCTTTCTATCATGATAAAATCCCCCTCTTAAGAAAGGCTATCCAAATAAAATTAAGCAAGGAGAGAGGTATTAAAATCTTCCAGCTCATACTCATCAACTGGTCAAAACGATATCTCGGAAAGGTTGCCCTTACCCAGATAAAAAGAAAGATAAAGAAGTAAACCTTCAAAATAAGAATCAAAGTGGGAGGAATAGCCTTGAGAAAGGGAAGAAAGGCTGTTAACCAGATGGGAAGGCTCCATCCTCCAAAATAACAAAGACTTATTAAAAGAGACATCACATACATGGAGATGTATTCGCCAAGGAAAAAGATACCCATTCTGAACCCTGAATACTCTGTGATATATCCAGCAACAAGCTCACTTTCTGCCTCAGGTAAATCAAAGGGGGCTCTATTGGTCTCAGCAAAGGCACAGATTAAAAAAACGATAAAACCAAGAATCTGCGGAATAACATTCATGCCAAAAAAAGAGTTTGCCTGAGAGACTACTATGTCCTGAAGACGAAAGGACTCAGCATAAAGGATTACTCCTGCAAGACTTAGCCCTAAGGGAATTTCATAGCTCAAAATCTGAGCTGCTGATCTTAAACCACCAAGGAGAGAATATTTTGAACCCGAGGAATATCCTGCAAGGATTATTCCATAAGTTCCAAGCCCTGCAAAGGCAAGAATAACAAGAACGCCCAAGTTAACATCAGCAATCACAAAAGAAGGATGAAAGGGAATAACACTTAAATTAGTGATGGCAAAAACAAGCACAAGAAGAGGCGCAATCTGAAAGATAACTTTATGGGCCTCTTGAGGAATGATATCTTCTTTGAATAAAAGTTTTACAAGGTCTGCAATAGGCTGCAAAAGCCCGTAAGGCCCAACTTCCATAGGACCAAGTCTTGCCTGCATCCTCCCTATAATCTTTCTTTCCGCATAAACGGTATAAGCAGCATGCAAAAGAACAATCCCGAGAACAACGGCAATCTTCAAAAGGATTATAAGAATGGCCCAGAAAAGGCTATCACTTAATGCCATACTCCTCTAACCTCTTTTTCCACTCTTTAAGCCTAATAAACTCCTCTGGTTTTTCTTCAGGCTCAAGGGGATAGTCCTTTCTTAAGGGATGGCCCTTCCAGTTTTCTGGAAGAAGAATTCTTTTAAGGTTGGGATGACCTTTAAAGGTTATTCCAAAAAGATCATACACCTCTCTTTCAAGAAAATTAGCAGAGGGGAATAGATCCGTAATACTCTCTATGGATGGATCCTCCTCAGGGACTTCAACCCTAAGTCTTAAGGCTATGCGTTCATTCATGTTGTAAAGTTGATAAACCACCTCAAAGCGAGGGATCTTCCCAAGGTTAAGATAATCAACAGCTGTAAGGGTTTGCAGGTGATTAAAGCCTTTTTCTTTTAAAAATTTTATGAGTTCTCTGATGATATCTTTTTTGTTTATAATTATATAGGTTTGACCTCTAAATTCGCCAATCTCAGAGATAGCCTCTTTAAAGGACACTTCAATTTCCCTAAGAATTTCTGAAAGTCTTTCTTTCATACTCCCCTTTGCCAGTCAAGAAGTCCTTTTTTCAAATCATAGATAAAGCCAGCTAAAATAATAATCAAAAAAAGGAGCATGCTATAAAAACCAAGGGTATTTATCTCGGAAAAACCATAACACCAGGCATAAAGAAGCCCAACCTCTACATCAAAGACTGCAAAGAGAATGGCTATAGGAAAATACCTTATAGTGATCCTTTGCCAGGGAAGACCACTTGGCTCATTTCCACATTCATAAGGAATAAGTTTTTCATAGTAATAAAATTTAGGTCTAACTAAGGCTCCAAAAATAAGACCACCCACTCCAAAAATAAAGGCAACAATCAGCATAATCAGAATGGGAAAATACCCTGAGGGTAAAAAGGTATCTGGCCTTTCCATTCTCTAATCCCTCACCTTTATCACAATGCCTTCTCTCTTTGGGGCTGGTTTTAAGACCTCAGGCACCCCCTTGAGATTCCAGAACTTGTTGGTATATACCTTTTCAGGATATTTCTCTACAAACTCATCCCAGTTTTTAAGAAGCCTCTCTTTGTCAAAGATAAGGCCTGCTCTATCCCTTGAAGAGTATTCAAACCACTCCGTTAGAACAATAGCACCAACTGGGCAGACCTCTTCACAATATCCACAATAAATGCACCTTAAAGCCTCAATTTTATACTCCCGCATAATCCTTGCACCACTCTCAGGATCAACCTCAAACTTGACCTCAATACATCTTGATGGGCAGACCTGGACACATTTCAAACAGGCAACACACCTTGCCCCTCCTGTTTCAGGATCGCGCACCAAGGCATGCCTTCCCCTAAAAGAGGGATAAAGGGTAACCTTCTCCCGGGGATATTGAACAGTTACAGGTTTTTTAAAAAAGGTTCTAAGGGTTATCAAAAGCCCGCCAATGAGGTCTTTAAAAATCAAATATTTAGGCTCTCTTCTCATCTGTCGCATTCTCCCATGACGATATCCAGGGTTCCAATAATAGCCACTAAATCGGCAACAAAATGTCCTTGCGAAAGTTTTTTTAAAGCAGAAATGTGAATGAAAGATGGAGATCTTATGTGGAGCCTGTAGGGTCTTCCGCTTCCGTCACTCACAAGATAGAAACCAAGCTCACCTTTTGCCCCCTCAACTGCAGAGTAAAGCTCTCCCCTTGGCACAAGGTCTGCCCCCTCATTTAAAAAGGCAATGAGGGTGCTCTCACCAAAGGCCTCTGCCTTATAAGCCCTTTTAAAAAGGGGCATATCAAGATCAGGAGAAAGCTCAGCACAAACAGGTCCCTCTGGCATTTTTTCTATACACTGTTTAACAATCCTTAAAGATTGTCTCATCTCTTGAAGTCTTACCCAGTATCTATCATAGGTGTCTCCATTTTTCCCAACAGGCACTTCAAACTCAACCTCTGGATAGGCATCATAGGGAAAGTGTTTTCTCACATCATAGGGGATACCAGAGCCTCTAAGAGAGGGCCCTGTCAATCCATAAACTATGGCCTCCTCTCCAGTTATCACTCCTACTCCTTTTGTTCTATCAAGCCAGATCCGATTTTCCGAAAGAAGCCCCTCATATTCCTCAATTTTTTCATACATATAGGGTATAAAATTATAAATCTCTTCTAAAACTGATTCTTCCACATCAAGACGAACTCCCCCGATTCTCGGATAACTCACAGTAAGCCTTGCCCCGCAGATCTTCTCAAAAAAGTCAAGAATTTTCTCTCTTTCCCGAAAACAATAGAGAAAAACAGTCATGGCCCCAATATCAAGGGCATGGGTTGCAAGCCAGAGGAGGTGACTTGCAATTCTAGCAAGCTCACAAACCATGGTGCGAAGATATTTCCCTCGAGGTGGAGGTTCAATCCCAAGGAGCCTCTCAACAACAAGGGCATAGCCTGTATTGTTATTCATAGCAGAGATATAATCAAGGCGATCTGTAAGAGGAAGCACTTGCGCATAATTCATGTTTTCTGCAAGCTTTTCAACACCCCGATGGAGGAATCCCACAACAGGTTCAAGATCAACAATTTTTTCACCTTCAAGAACAAGCTTAAGCTTTAGAACTCCATGAGTGGATGGATGCTGTGGCCCCATCTGAATTTCAAAGGGAGAGAAAAAGGGATCCTCAACGGAGTAAGTTAATTCTTTAAAAATTAATTGATCTTCTTGCATGAGGTCCCCAGGTTCTTCTTTCCTCACGAATCTTTTTTCTTAGCTCAAGAAGTCCTTCAATTAAGGCCTCTGGCCTTGGGGGACAGCCTGGCACATAGATATCCACAGGGACGATTTCATCCACTCCCTGAACGGTTGAATAGGTCCTAAAAACTCCTCCTGAGCAGGCACAACTTCCCATGGCAACAACCCACCTTGGATGACTCATTTGGTCATAAACCCTTCTTAAAATAGGGGCCATTTTATAGGTAAGAGTTCCTGCAACAATCATACAATCTGCCTGCCTGGGAGAGGCCCTAAAGATTATTCCAAACCTATCAAGGTCATTCCTGGCAGCACCTGCTGCCATCATCTCAATAGCACAACAGGCAAGTCCGAAGGTAACCGGCCAGAGAGATCCAGCCCGAGCCCAGTTTATGAGGTCATCAAGTTTTCCAAGAAAGAGCTCCATTTTTCCCCCTTTTATTAACTTTCCCAGAGAAGGGCCTTTAAATTTTCAGCAATCTTTTGGGCATATTGTTCTCTTGTCTTCCTTGTAGCTTCCTCTGGAGTGCTAAAGGTTAGACAAGAGGTGGTACAGCCCTCAACACAGGCAGGCTTTTCACCTCTATCCAGACGGTGCATACAAAGATGACACTTAAAGACCTTTCCTGTCTCAGGATTCCACTGAGGAATTCCCCAGGGACAGGCCTTCATACAGGACTTACATCCAATGCAGAGTTCCTCTTTCACATATACAATTCCATCTTTAGCCCTTCTTGTCATTGCCCCTGTTGGGCAGGCCTTTATACAAAAGGCCTCTTCACAGTGAAAACAGTTAATATAGACAAAAAATATCCTGGGAACTCCATTTACCTCCTTTGGCCCAACAGGAAGAATATCACAAAATCTCGGACCAACAGGTAAATTGTTTTCTACCTTGCAGTGAACCACACAGGCAAGACATCCAATACATCTTCTCTGATCCTGAGTTATAACATATCTGCTCATCTCGCCCTCCCTTTATTAAATCCTATTAATCTTTACAAAGGTTTCAAATAAGGGGCAATTTCCTCCCACT
>CAZQQV010000042.1:0-12287 GCA_964595655.1 uncultured Caldimicrobium sp. | reverse complement strand
CGGCGTAGCTCAGCGGCAGAGCAGTGGATTCGTAATCCACAGGTCGTGGGTTCAACCCCCACCGCCGGCTCTTTTAAAAAGAAATCTCTCCTAAATTTAAAAATATTCAATATTTGCGACAATTTTTTTCATTATGACTTTTCAATTAGATGGTGAAATGTGTTTAGATAGGGCTTTTAAGGAAAGTAAAATAAAAAGCTTTAAGAAATAATATAGAATAGGCAAATTTTTCTCATTTATGACCATTCGTAATGTAACTTTAAAAGATATAGATGCTTTTATTGAAACTTATACTAAGGCTTATGAAGAGTTAAAGGATTACAAGTATACCACAAGAAGCGATATTAAAAATTATTTTAAATGGCTTCATAAAAGGGACAAAGAGGGTTTTTTTGTTGCAGAAGTAGATGGAAAAGTTGTAGGTTTTGCTGCAGGGGACTCAAAGTGGGTCAATTCAGAAGGGGAGAGGGTCCTTGAAATTCACGAGATATTTGTTATACCTGAAATGAGAGGAAAAGGCGTTGGGACAAAACTTATGGAAAGGCTTCTTGAATATGGAAAGAAAAGAGGGTTGAAGTTAGCAGAACTTTGGGTTGGAGAAAAAAATCAGAGGGCCATAGATTTTTATAGAAAATTGGGATTTAAAGAGGCAGGGCTTTGGGGAAAATGGTTACGCATGATAAAACCCTTGAACTCCTAAAGACCCTGGTTGAGATTGAATCTCTGAGTAAAAAAGAGGGAGAAATTCGTGCCTTTCTTAGGGATTATTTAAAGAATCTTGGATACCAAGTCTATGAGGGAGAGCACTTTCTTGCCACAAAAGGGGATAGAGACCTTATAGTTGCCACCCATTTGGACACAGTCCCTATAAGAAGGCCCTTTTCTTTTGATGGCCTCTATGCCTATGGCACTGGAGTTTGTGATGCCAAGGGATCTGTTGCAGCCATGCTTCTTTCGGCAGAAAAGGGGCTTGATTATTCCTTGGTTTTCTTTTGCGATGAAGAGGAAGATGGGCTTGGTTCAAAGGAATTCATTAGCAACTTTCAAGGGGGAAAATATGCAGTTGTAATGGAACCAACGAATTTAAAAATTGCTTCAAGGCACTATGGAAACTTTGAACTTTATGTGGAAATCCTTGGAAAGGAGGCTCATGGAGCTCATCCAGAGGAGGGATTAAATGCCATTCATGCAATCTTTGAGCTTTACCAAAAGCTTCTTCAATGGGGCTTTAAAGTGAATCCCCTAAGAATTGAGGGAGGAAGTGATCTCTATGTTATTCCAGCAAGTTGTAAGGCCAAATTTGAGGTTTTTTTGTCTCCTGAAGAAAGGCTTGAAGACTATTTGAAAAGTCTTGAATTCGTTAAAGCTTATGGAAGGATGGAACTTGACCATCTTTACGAGGGTTATATTAGTAGAAAAGTTGATTCTCTTTTAGAAAAAGCTTTAAGAGAAGCAGGGCTTCCTGTTGGTTATACCGAGATGAAGTCCTGGACGGATGCCTTAAATCTTAAGGAACGCTTTGATGTGGTAGTCTGGGGCCCTGGAGATCTTACTAAATGTCATACCCACGAAGAATGCATAAAAATTCATGACGTTGAATTAGCTGCCGATGCTTTGGTTAATCTCAATAGGGTATATAAGGAGCTTTGTAAGAACCTTTAGAAGATTTTGCTGCCATAAGGCAAGAAAATTTTATTTAGGCCTTTACAAAATGGGAATAAATGAAAGGAGTTTAAACTCAAAAAAGATAAATGGGGTGAGAAATGAGTGAAAAAAAGTATGGAGAAAGGGCTATAGAAGAAGCAGAACTTGAGGCCTGGGAAAATCCTTATCCTGATAGAGACTATCTTATTGAGATTACCTTTCCTGAGTTTACCTGTCTTTGCCCCCGCTCAGGCTACCCTGATTTTGCAGTGATTAAAATTTCTTATGTGCCAGATAAATACATTGTTGAGCTTCGCTCCCTTAAGCTTTGGCTAAATAAATTTAGAAATCGCTATATTTCTCATGAAGCAGCAACTAATGAAATCTTTAATGCCCTCTGGAATTTACTGAAACCAAGAAGACTAAAGGTCATTGGAGATTTTCATCCAAGAGGGAATGTGCATACCGTGATTACTGTGGAAAGGAGTGAAGAATGAGTCTTGAAAAATTATCTTCCCTTGAAAAAAAAGTTTTGAATGTCCTAATTGAGGGAATTCCTCTTGTAGAAAGGCCCTATGAGGAAATAGCAAAAAGGCTTGGTGTTTCTCAAGAGGAGGTGCTTTCAGCTATAAAAGGTCTTCTTGAAAAAAAGGTGATAAGAAGGCTTGGAGCTACAATCAGGCATAATCTTGCAGGTTATGAGGGGAATGCCATGGTTGCTTGGATGGTGCCAGAAGAAAGGCTTGACGAGGTTGGGAAGTGGTTTTCCGAAAAGTCCTTTGTCTCCCATTGTTATGTAAGAGAAACCTATCCTGAGTGGCCCTATAACTTTTACACCATGTGTCATGCCAGAACCAGAGAGGAGTTAAAAAAGCTTATTGAAGAGAGTGCAAAAGAATTAAATCTCAGTAATTATGAAATTCTTTTTACAGTTAAAGAGATCAGAAGAAAACATGCTCAGTATGAGATAGAGTAAAGCTCAGTCTCCACATTATCTGGATAGAGGCCTTTTGTCACAAGGTAAAAGAGATTTTTTTCAGAGAGGCCAAGCCCAGCAAGAACTCCCTTTTCTTCAAGATTTAGGGCTCTAAAATAATAGGTGCCCCTATAGGAGAGGAAATAAAATTGAAAATGCCCCTGATTCAGAGGAACATTTTTTAATTCCTGAACCACCTTTTCTAAAGGAAAATCAGCCTTAACAAAGAGAAGATCTTTCCTTCCATCACCGTTGAAATCGTAAACAAGGGGGCTAATAACAGGTATGATTAAGGCTTTAATAACTTCCTGTCCTGGTTTTCCCACTGTAAAGGGTTTTATGTAGAAATGCTTTGCCACAGAAAAGGGAGTTGAATATATCATTTCATGGCCTTTATAAATGGCAAGTCTTCCATCTTCAAGAAAGGTAAGAAGTTCTCTTGTGCCGTCACCATCAAGATCAACAAAGTTTGAACCTATTAAACGAAAGCCTGTGGGAACCTCAATTTTTTTAACATATTGAAGGGAATTCCCCTCTCTTTTAACAATATAGACCTCTTTGCCGTAAAAAGTTCCTGGATCAAAGGTCTGAGCAAAAAGGGTATCCCTTTGGCCTGTTCCTGTATAATCCATAAATTGAAGAATTAGATTGAGATTCTTGATTATGGGCTGAAAGGCTCCATTGGTATATCTTAGAATTTCACTGCGAAGCCCCACATTTTTTTGGTAGATATTCAAGGCTACCCATCCAGAGGGCCCTACTGAAAGAGAAAGTATTTCCCCTTTTTCGGGTTTATATTTAGCAAGAAGCCCACCTTTTATCTGCACAGCCATAAGTTCTTGAGGAGTAATATAAACGAGATCAAGAGCTCCATCTCCGTCAAGATCTGTTATTTCTGCCTGGATGACTGCACCTGGCATTTTTCCAAGTAGAATTTTTTGTTTTAGCTCGGGGGAAAAGGAAATTTCCGAAGATAGAGGCGGTTTAGGTTCTACTGTAATAGCCACAGGTTTACTTGGAAAGGGGCTTCCATAAGCCCTTAAGAGATCAAGATAACTATTATAAACCTTTATATACCTGGGGCCTACAGCAAGTACTAGGTCAATTTTTTGGGCATTAAGATCAGGGGCACTCAATTGAGAAACCTTAAGATAGGGATCAAAAATAATTTCACTTTCAGGCAAAAGATTTTTGAGGGTTAGAAAAAGACTTTCCTCTGGTTGTGCTCCATCAGAGACTATTAGGATTTTTAATTCTGCGTTTCTTCTTGCATGGGCGGGCACAGGAAAATCCTCTTTTTTAGAAATAATTCTTGCCGTGGAAAAATTTTCCTCAACCCTTAAAACTTCAAGTTTCCCAATGGGCTCTTTCAAAAACCCAAGGCTTGCCTTTGTTTCAGGATGGACAACTTTTTTTACCTTTTTGTAAACGGTAAAAATATCCTTGGGTTTGACACCTTGAGCCCTTCCTTTGTCAATAATAACCTCGTTTCCTTCAATTCCAATAACTAGGGCATTCAGAGGCTCAAAGTCCTTTCTTAGAGTTTCTAATATGTCAGGGGAAATTTCTCCATAAAGGGGAGTCAACAAAAGAAAAAATAAAATTAAACTTAAAATGAGAGGCATTTAAATCCTCCTAAGGTTTACTTTTCATAAAGAATTTTTTCTAAATCTTCACCTTCAAGCACCTCTTTTTGAAGTAAGGCCTCCACAAGCTTTTCCAGTTTCTCCCTTCTTTCTTCAAGAATTTTTTTAGCTTTATCATAGCAACTTTTAAGAATTTTGGCAATTTCTTGGTCAATGAGTCTTGCTGTTTCTTCTGAGACAAGTTCTCGTTCTTTAAAGGGAACATCCAAAAAAAGGGATTCTCTTTTGCGAAAGGTTTGAGGCCCAAGGGTTTCGCTCATTCCGTAATCCATAACCATGGCTCTTGCGATTTCTGTTGCCTTCTCGAGATCATTTTGGGCCCCTGTTGAAACTTCATTGAAAACAAGTTCTTCTGCTACCCTTCCTCCGAAAAGAACAGCTATCTTAGAAAGAAGCTCTTCCTTGGTAATGAGGTATCGTTCCTCCTCAGGAAGTTGAAGGGTGTAACCAAGGGCAGCAATACCCCTCGGGATGATTGAGACCCTATGCACCTTTTCCTTAGGAGTAAGAACGGAGGCAACAATGGCATGCCCTGCCTCATGATAGGCTATTCGTCTTTTTTCTTCAGGGCTTAGGTATCTGCTCTTTCTTGCAAGCCCTGCAATTACTCTATCGATGGCCTCTTCAAAGTCTTCCATTTCCACGGCCTCTTTTCCCTTTCTTGCAGCAAGAAGGGCTGCCTCATTCACAATATTTGCAAGGTCTGCTCCAACCATACCAGGTGTTCTTGCTGCAATTACTTTGAGATCTACATTTGGAGCAAGTTTTATATTTCTTGTATGAAGTCTTAAAATGGCCTCCCTTCCTTTGAGATCAGGACGGTCAACCACAATGACCCTGTCAAATCTTCCAGGTCTTAAAAGGGCTGGATCAAGGATTTCAGGGCGATTGGTTGCAGCAATAATAATCACTCCCTTTTTGGGGTCAAAACCATCCATTTCGGTAAGAAGCTGTGTTAAGGTATGTTCTCTTTCTTCAGTTCCACCAGCAAGTGAAAGACCCCTTACCCTTCCCACAGCATCAATTTCATCAATAAAAATGATACAAGGAGCCATTTTTTCTGCCTGGGCAAAAAGATCCCTTACTCTGGCAGCCCCAACTCCTACAAACATCTCCACAAAGGATGACCCTGAAATAGAGATAAAGGGAACTCCAGCTTCACCTGCAACAGCCCTTGCAAGAAGAGTTTTTCCTGTTCCAGGAGGTCCAACCAGTAAAACTCCCTTAGGAATTTTAGCCCCAAGGGCTACAAACTTTTGCGGATTCTTCAAAAACTCAATGATCTCCTTTAGTTCCTCTACAGCCTCATCAACACCTGCTACATCATTAAAGGTTACCTTTATCTCATTCTCCACATAAACTTTAGCCCGGCTCTTTCCCACACTCATAATTCCACTTTCAGGAGAGACAAACTTTTTAAAGAGAAAAATCCAAAATAATATAAATAATAAAACAGGTAAGACCCAGGAGAGAAGATTTATCCAAAAGGTTCCATCAGGTTTAACTTCAAAATTTATATTTTTGCTCTCAAGAAGTTTTATAAGTTCTGGATCTTCAGCTTTATAAACTTTAAAGTATGGAGGAAGTTTTTGAGGGGTTCCTCTTATTTTTTGCAGGGTTTCAGCTGCACCCTCTTTGAAATTCCCAGTGATTTCATTTTTCCTTATGACGATATGATCAACTTGTCCCTCTCTAAGAAGGGTTTTAAATTCATAATAGGTGAGAGTTTCTGTTCCAGATATACCAACATTGTATAAATAGACACCAAAAAGGAGGAGGGAAAAAATCAGCAAGAGGGCATAAAGAGATTTAAAGCTTTTCATGGAGTGTTTTTAAGGGGGCCTTGCCCAGTAGACTCAAGCACAGAAAGCCAAAATCTGCTATTGGGATTTATCTGCTTTCTTTTCTTAACAGCCTCTTTGAGAGGAACATGCACAAACTGTTCGTTGAGATAACTTATCATAAGGCCTGTTTTTCCTGCCATGGCTGCATGAACGGCATACTGCCCAAGAAAGCCACAATAAATGCGATCTTCCACATTGGCAGGGACACTTCTTATAATGTAGCTTGGATCAATGTAGCGAATTACAACCTCTAAGTTTCTCTTTTTAAAATACTCCTCAATTTTTTCTTTCAAAAATTTTCCAATATCTCCAAGTTTTATATTTCCTGAGGCATCATATTCAGGGGGATCCTTTTGCACATACCTTTGGCCAGCGCCCTCAGCAACCACAATCACTGCGTGCCTTCTTGCAAGAAGGCGCCTTTCAAGCTCAGAAAGTAAACCCTTTTCTCCCTCAAGGTCAAAATCAACCTCTGGCACGAGACAGAAGTTGACCTCCTTGGTGGCAAGGGTTGCCGCTGCAGCAATAAAACCAGAGTGTCTTCCCATGAGTTTTACAAGCCCAATTCCATAGGGCACTGCCCTTGCTTCAGTATGGGCGCACCTTATGGCCTCGCAGGCAAGCTCAACCGCTGTGTCAAATCCAAAGGTTTTGGAAACAAGCCAGATATCATTGTCAATGGTCTTGGGAATAGCAACCACCGCTATTTTTAAGCCCCTTTTGTCAATCTCTTCCTTGATTTTATTTGCAGCCCTGAAAGTGCCATCTCCTCCAATCATAAAAAGGATTTGAATATTCAGTCTTTCAAGGGTATCAACAATTTCATCTATGGGCTGATGACCCCTTGAAGTCCCAAGAAAGGTGCCACCCATGGCGTGAATGTCCTTTACTACCTCAGGGGTGAGCTCAACCACAGGATGTCCATATTTGGGAATAAAGCCCTGAAGCCCGTATTGAAAGCCGATGATTTTATCGACCCCGTAAGAATAATAAAGGGTCATCACAATACTTCTTATTACATCGTTAATTCCAGGGCAGAGGCCTCCACAGGTGACAATACCAGCCTTGGTCTTTGAAGGATCAAAATAGATATAAGGCCTTGGGCCTGCTAACTCAAGCGAAGGGACCTCCTTTCCCTCTTTGAGCTTTTCCTTTAAGTAGTTGTAGCTAACCCTTAAGCTAACCCTGTGCTCATCAGTAACAAAACACTGCGTTGGAAGTTTAACAGGGCTTGGAATTTTTGCTGGACCAAGGGTTTCAATGTGAGTATCAATATCTTCAAGGATTTCTTCAGCAAATTCTAAGGGATTACAATACTCTTTCATAGTTAAACACCTCCTAATCTAACCCTTACGGCTTCTGCGTGAGAGGGAAGATTTTCTGCTTCAGCAAGCTTAATAACCATTTTGCCTTCCCTGTCTAAGGCCTCTTTAGAATATTTCATAAAGTTTATTTTTTTCAAAAACTTTTCTGCAGAAAGGCTACTTGCAAAGCGAGAAAGCCCCATGGTTGGAAGAACATGATTTGGGCCTGCAAGATAGTCTCCAATGGCCTCTGGTGTGTAGGCCCCAAGAAAGACAGCTCCAGCATGCTTCACCAGAGGAAGGTATTGTTCGGGATTTTCTGTCATAATTTCTAAGTGTTCAGGGGCGATGCGATTGGATAATTGAAAGGCCTCTTCAATGGATTTAACTAAAATTAAGGCCCCTCTATTTTCTAAAGCCTCTTTAGCAATCTCGCTTCTAAAACCCTTTTTAAGGGCTTCTGGAAGAAGCCTTTTTACTTCTTTTATGAGCTTCTTTGAAGGAGTTATGAGAAGGCTTAAACTCATGGGATCGTGTTCTGCCTGGGCAAGAAGATCCCAGACCACAAATTCGGGCTTGGCCTTCTCATCAGCGATTATTAAGACCTCGCTTGGTCCTGCCAGAAAGTCAATCCCCGTTTGGAAGGAAACAAGCTTTTTGGCAAGGGTTACATAAATATTTCCAGGGCCGCAGATTATATCAACCTTCGGGATAGATTCAGTGCCGTAGGCAAGGGCAAAAATGCTCCAGGGCCCTCCCACTTTGTAGATTTCATCAACTCCTGCTTCCCTTGCTGCACAAAGAAGGGCAGGATGAAGGCTTTTGTCTGCCCTCGGCGGAGAAACCATAACAAGCCTTTTAACCCCCGCAATTTTGGCAGGAATAGCTGTCATAAGAACTGTGGAAATAAGAGGAGTTTCGCCTCCCTTTCCTCCAGGAATATAAAGCCCTGCGCTTTCAACAGGCCTTACAAGCTGACCAAGGGTTATCCCCTCAGCATAATTTTCAAACCAGCTTAATGGAAGGGCCTTTTCGTGAAATCTTCTTATCTTCTGAATGGCATATTTTATAGCTGAAAGAATCTCTTTATCTACCTGATTATAAGCCCTTTCAATCTCCTCCTCTTTAACTTTAATTTCCTGAGAAGTTAGTTCTACTCCATCAAAGCGTTTAGTATATTCAAGAAGGGCAAGGTCTCCCCTTTTCTTGACCTCCTTTCCAATCTTTTGCACATACCTTTCAAGCCTTGAAGGATATTCCTCAACTCTTGAGAGAAGCCTCTGTAAATAGGCTTCAGACCTTTTAGACGGATGGCTTAAAACCCTTATCATTTTACCAGTCCCCAAAGGGAGATTGCCAAGCTTTTTTTAGTTCATAAATATTTTCATTAATTATTATCTTTCCAGAAAGCCCTATAATTTTTAAGAAGGGCTCATTTATGGTTTCTCCAATGAGATAGCAAGGAAGCCCTCTAAAAAGACTTTCAAAATCCTCTCTCTTTTTGGGAGGGACAGTAACCACTATTCTTCCAGCACTTTCAGAAAAAAGAATAAAGTCCTCTCTTTTTTCTCCAAAAAAGGGTATGGCTGAGAGGTCAACTATCATTCCAAAACCGCCAGAAAAAGCTTTCTCCGCAAGGGCAACTCCAAGGCCTCCATCAGATAAGTCATGGGCAGAGTCAATAAGTCTCTCGTATATGGCATCGCGAAGCCTCAAATAAATTTCTTTGTTAAGTAAGGCATTAGGCCTTGGAACTTTCCCCCCTTTTATATTCAGGAGGTTAAAATATTCTGAGCCAGCAAGCTCCTCTTTGGTTTCTCCAAGTAGATAGACAAAAGCTCCTGCCCTTTTAATCTCCATGGTTTGTGCAAGGCGAATATCTGGAATTTTGGAAACAAGGGAAAAGAGAAGGGTTGGTGGAACAGAAATCTTGAGGCTTCCATCTGGAAGAACCGTTCCCACACCAAAGGGATTTTCTCCCTTTGGGTCAAGCCCGAGGGCCATAAGATAGTCATTCTTCATAGAGTCTTTACCAGAAATAAGGGGAATTCCATAAGCTTTGGTATAATCATAAAGGGCCATATTGGCTCTGACCAGCTGGGCAAGCTTATATTGCCCATCGGGATTTTTTTCACTTTCAATGGGATCGCACCAGCAGAAATTGTCAAGCCCAGCCATGTATTCAGGGTCTCCCCCAACGCAAACAGCATTTCTTACAGCCTCATCAATGGCATTAGCAACCATATAATAGGTATCATAATCAGAAAATTTGGGACAAATTCCATGGGAAATCACAATCCCAGAAAGGGATTCAAGGTCATATCTTAAAACTGCTGCATCACTTGGCCCATCTTCATTAACTCCACAAAGGGGCTTAATTACGCTTCCACCCTGAACTTCATGGTCATACTGCCTCACCACATATTCTTTGGAACATACATTATAACTTTTAAGAATTCTTTTAAGGATTTCTCCCAGGTTTTCGGGATAGGAAACCTCAGGTTTTTCAGGAAAAGGGGGCTTTTTCCACTCAGCTGTAAGCTTTAACTGGGGGACCCCTTCGTGAAGAAATTCAAGGGGTAAAAGCCCAACAGTTTTCCCCTCATAGAGGATGTGAAAATATCCGGAATCGGTAAATCTTCCAAGAGGTGTTGCAAGGACTCCCATTTTTTCAGAAAGCTTTAAAAAGGTTTCAAGTTTTTCTGGAGGAACTGCTACAGTCATCCTCTCTTGGCTCTCAGAAAGAAGGATTTCCCAGGGCCTAAGCCCGGGATATTTAAGAGGGGCCTTGGCAAGATCAATTTCTGCCCCTCCTGCTTCTCTTGCCATCTCTCCCACCGAGGAGGAAAGGCCTCCTGCTCCATTGTCTGTTATAGAATTGTAAAGCCCGAGATCCCTTGCAAGAAGTAAAAAGTCAACCATTTTTTTCTGGGTAATGGGGTCTCCAATTTGCACTGCCGTTGCTGGAGAGCCCTCATGGAGTGCCTCAGAAGAAAAGGTTGCCCCATGAATGCCGTCTTTCCCAATTTTTCCTCCAATCATTACGATGATATCTCCTGGCCTTGCCCTCTTTTTCCAGCCAGGCTCACCTGAGACCTCAAGGGGAATAAGCCCTCCTGTTCCACAGTAAACAAGGGGCTTTCCCAGATAGCGAGGGTCAAAAACAATAGAGCCATTTATCGTGGGGATTCCACTTTGGTTTCCACCGTGCTCAACCCCCTCTCTCACCCCCTCAAAGATCCTTTTGGGGTGGAGAATACGGGGAGGCAGGGGCTTATCCCAATCAGGGGGTGCAAAACAAAAGACATCGGTGTTGAATATTAACTTGGCTCCCTTTCCTGTTCCAAGGGGATCACGATTAACTCCTACAATGCCCGTTAGAGCTCCTCCATAAGGATCAAGGGCAGAGGGACTATTATGGGTTTCCACTTTGAAGGCCAAAGCCCACTTCTCATCAAGCTTTATAACCCCAGCATTGTCCACAAAAACTGAAAGGCAAAAATCCCTCTCTCCTTTTTCTTTTCTTATCTCTTCTGTTGCTCTTTTAATGTAGGTTTTAAAGAGGCTATCAATTTCAATTTCCTTTCCTTCCTCAAGATCCCGATAGATTATTTTAGCATTGAAAATTTTGTGTTTGCAGTGTTCGGACCAGGTCTGCGCAAGGCTTTCAATTTCAACATCCGTAATCTCTTCAGAAAGCCCGTGTTTTTTGCGGATTTCAATAAATTCAGGTCTCTTAAAATACTCTTTTATGGTTTTCATTTCTTCAAGATTTAGTGCAAGAAGCCTTTCTTTTGAGAGCTTTAAAAGCTCTTCATCAGAAAGTTTTGAGAGATTAAAGGTTTCAACAAGGGGGGGAAAGTATTCAGTAACCCTTGGGGGTGGATAATCAAACCACTTTTCTTTAGCCTCCTCCTTGGATAAGATAAACCATCTTTCAATGAGCTCATTTGCAAGAAGGTCTTTGGCAATTCTTTCTACTTCACTTCTTGAAAGAGCACCCTTTATGAGAAGAAGCCTTGCAAAATAGACACCTTCCTTTTGCGGATCTAAGGGCCTTTCGAGGAGATAACTAAGGGCTTCTTCAGCCGTTTTTCCCTCGTTATCGGTAACCCCTGGTCTAAAGCCGATTTCTAAGGCCCAGTCAAAGGAAATCTCAAGTCTTTGGTAAAGGGGCTCATCAAGGGTGTAGAGCTCAATTACAGGGTCACAAAGGGCTGATTCTGCAAATTCTTTAAGAAGCTCCAAAGGAAAAGCCCCTTCCACCAAATAGACCCGAATAAAGTGAAGGGCCTCAGGGTGAATACCCAGGTCCCTTTTTATTTTTTTGAGAATTTTAGCAGAGCGGGTATCCCTTTGGGTTTTCTTTAGGCCAACTTCAATGCGATGAGCTTTCATACCTCAAGGAATATACCATTTATCTTTGAAGTTGACAATGTCAAAAAAGAGATTACATTTAGAAAAAAATTTTTTTGGAGGGGAGAGCGTGCCTCAACACAAATCTGCCGAAAAGGCTTTAAGACAGAGTGAAAAGAGAAGGCTTAGAAACCGTATGTTCAAAACCAGGGTTAAAACGGAGATTAAGAAATTTCTTTCCTATCTTGAGGCTGGAGATCTTGAAAAGGCAGAAATGCAATTGAGGGTTGCTCAAAGCCTTCTTCATCGGGGAGTAAGTAAAGGCATCTTTCATAAGAACAAAGCCGCCAATAAGATTTCCAAGCTTTTCAAGAAGCTGAACCAGGCCAAGGCCAAAGCCGCTTCTCAAACAGTGGCAGAGGCATAAGAGGCTTTAAAGCCTGGGGACGTAGCTCAGCGGGAGAGCGCCGGAATCGCACTCCGGAGGTCGGGGGTTCAAATCCCCTCGTCTCCACAA
>CAZQQV010000041.1:0-12997 GCA_964595655.1 uncultured Caldimicrobium sp. | reverse complement strand
AACCAAAAAAAATCAACGCCAAAAGACATCATAAGACCCTCATACCCCACCTCCTTTAAAAGATTTTTTAATTTTTTAAAAAATTATGCAGAAATTTTTTTACAAGTCAAATAGAAAATTTTTATAACATTAATAGATAAAACTAATAAATTGGGAAAGGGAGCCCTTTTGAGCTCCCGAAGAAGATAATTAAGATAATAGAGAAAAAATTAATGTTCTAATTGATGTTCTTTTTTGGTGAGTTTTTCCTGAAGGCTTACAAGTTCCCAGACATCAAGATAGGGTGTTTCTTTAAATAATTCTTCAGGTTTTTCAAGATCAAGAGCGGTTTTTAACACTTCATCCATATTCTCAACCATAATTATTTCAAGACCTTTAAGTATTTTGGGATTAATTTCCTTTAGATCCTTTTCATTTTCCTTAGGAATAATTACTGTTTTAATTCCACCTCTTACTGCTGCAAGTAATTTTTCCTTCAACCCTCCAATGGGTAAAACCCTTCCTCTTAAGGTAATTTCCCCTGTCATGGCAACGGTATTTTTAACAGGGATTTTCATCAGGGCAGAAACTATGGCTGTTGCAATGGTAATTCCAGCACTTGGCCCATCCTTGGGAATAGCCCCTTCAGGTACATGTACATGGATATCAATTTTTTTGTAAAAATCAAGGGGAAGACCAAGCTGTAAGGCCCTGGATCTGACATAGCTTACAGCAGCCTGCACAGATTCCTGCATCACTTCACCGAGTTTTCCCGTGATTTTAAGATTCCCCGTTCCAGGCATTATTACAGCTTCAATTTGAAGAAGAGCTCCTCCTGTTTCAGTCCAGGCAAGACCGGTTGCAATTCCAACCTGGGGTTTTTCCTCAGCCACTCCATATCTATATCTTGGAACACCAAGAAATTTTTCAAGAACAGACATAGTAATCCTAAATGGTTTAAAGGCCTTGGGATCCTTTGCAACCTCTTTAGCTACCTTTCTGCAAAGTGTTGCAATTTCCCTTTCAAGATTTCTCACTCCTGCCTCTCTTGTATACCTTCTGATAATCTCAAGTAGGACTTTGTCACTAATAGGGAACCACTCAGGCTTTAAGCCATGGGCTTCAAGCTGTCTTGGAATAAGATAGTGTTTGGCTATTTCAAGTTTTTCTTCCTCCGTATATCCGGGAATTTCAATTATCTCCATTCTATCAAGAAGAGGGGCTGGGATAGTGTAAAGGGAATTTGCTGTGGTAATAAAGAAAACCTGAGAAAGATCGTATTCCACTTCCAGATAATGATCCTGGAAGGAATGGTTCTGTTCAGGGTCAAGAACTTCCAGAAGGGCTGCAGCTGGATCCCCTCTGAAATCCATTCCGATTTTGTCAATTTCATCAAGGCAAAAAACAGGGTTAATAGTGCCAGCCTTTTTCATTCCCTGGATAATTTTTCCTGGAAGGGCTCCCACATAGGTTCTTCTGTGACCTCTAATTTCAGCCTCATCCCTTACACCGCCAAGGCTTACCCTCACAAAGTTTCTTCCTAAAGCCTTGGCAATAGATCTTGCAAGAGAGGTTTTACCAACACCTGGTGGTCCAACAAGACACAAAATAGGCCCTTTTATTTTATCTACCAGTTTTTGCACAGCCAGATGTTCAAGAATTCTTTGCTTGGGCTTTTCAAGTCCGTAATGTTCCTTGTTCAAAAGCTCCTCTGTTTTTACCAAATCAATAACATCCTTGGTTTTTTCATACCAGGGAAGGCTTATTAACCAATCAATATAATTTCTTACAACTGTTGCTTCAGCAGACATGGGGGACATAAGACTGAGTTTTTTAAATTCCTTCCAGACAACATTGGCCACATGTTTAGGAAGTTTTTTCTTTTTTATTCTCTTCTCAAGCTCAGAAAGTTCGCTTCTTCCTTCTTCTTTTTCTCCAAGTTCTTTCTGAATAGCTTTAAGTTGCTCCTGAAGATAATAGTCCCTCTGGTGTTTTTCCATTTGTTTTTTAACTCTTTCGCGAATCCGAGCCTCAGTTTTGATAATTTCAAGCTCTCCGCGAAGATACTGAAGAAGATTTTCCAACCTCTTTTTAACACTGATTGTCTCAAGCAGTTTTTGCTTCTGTTCAAGATTTAAGGGAAGTAGGGCTGCCATTCTGTCAGTAAGTTCTGCTGGATCCTCTACCTGAAGAAGATGAGTCACTGTCTCAGGATTTAGTTTTTTGTTATAGTGGGCATACTCTTCAAAGGCCTCTTTACAGAGTTTGGTTAGTGCAATGGTTTCCACATCGGATTCAAGAATTTCTGTTTTAATTTCCACCTCAACCTGATAGTACTCCGGATTAGGAAGAAATCTCACAATTTTTCCTCTATTCAAGCCCTCAACAAGAATCTTTAATGAACCGTCAGGAAGTTTGAGAAGCTGTACAATTTTACAAAGGGTTCCTACTTTGTATATGTCTTTCTCTTCAGGGTTGTCCTGTTTGGGATCCTTTTGGGCAGAAAGGAAAATTAGTTTGTTCCCTCGATAGGCAGCCTCAATGGCAAGGATGCTTTTTACTCTTCCTATAAATAGCGGAACCGCGGTATTTGGAAAAATTACAATTTCTCTTAAAGGTAAAAGAGGATAAACCTGTAAAGTATCATTTTTTTCAAGTAAATCCATGCTAAATCTACCCCTCCTTGGCTTTCTTTTTACTATTAAAAATTAAGATGGGTCTTTCTTTTTTCAAGACAACCTCTTTTGTTATCACACACTCTTTAACATCCCTGAGGGAGGGGATCTCATACATTACATCTACCATGATTTCCTCTATAATAGCCCTGAGGCCTCTTGCTCCCGTTTTCCTTTTGTATGCCTCTTCAGCAATGGCTCTTAAGGCTTCTTCAGTAAATTTCAACTCAACACCATCCATTTCCATCAATTTCTGATACTGCTTTACAATAGAGTTTTTCGGCTCAACAAGAATTTTTACAAGGTCATCCACACTAAGTTCATCAAGAGTTGCTACAACTGGCAGTCTTCCCACAAATTCAGGTATGAAACCGAATTTTATGAGGTCTTCTGGTTGAACCTGAGAAAGGATTTCTCCAAGGGTTAAGTCTCTGGTTTTCTTTATTTCGGCTCCAAAGCCTATGGAGCCTTTGCCAAGCCTTCTTTTTATGATATCCTCAAGTCCTACAAAGGCTCCCCCACAAATAAAAAGGATATTTGAGGTATCCATGCGAATGTATTCTTGCTGAGGGTGTTTTCTTCCGCCTTTGGGTGGAATATTGGCTATGGTGCCCTCAAGAATCTTTAAAAGGGCCTGTTGAACCCCCTCTCCTGAAACATCTCTTGTTATAGAGGGAGAGTCACTCTTTCTGGCAATCTTGTCAATTTCATCAATGTAAACAATTCCCTTTTGGGCAAGTTCAATATCAAAATTTGCAGCCTGAAGCAAGTAAAGGAGAATGTTTTCCACATCTTCTCCTACATATCCTGCCTCTGTAAGAGGTGTAGCATCTGCAATGGTAAAGGGAACCTTCAAAAACTTGGCAAGAGTTTGGGCAAGAAGGGTTTTTCCAGACCCTGTTGGCCCGATAAGAAGAATATTGGTCTTTTGAATCTCCACATCCTCTTTCTTTTTTGCAAGTTTTTTTTCTCTTTCAATTCTTTTATAATGATTATATACTGCAACGGAAAGAATCTTTTTTGCCCGCTCCTGACCAACTACATACTGGTCTAAATAAGCTTTGATTTCTGCGGGTTTTGGGAGACTTACCTCTTCTTGGGTCTGATTTAATCTTTCGTATTCCTCTTCAAGAATTTCGTTGCAGAGCTCCACACATTCATTACAAATATAAGCTGAGGAGCCTGCTATAAGTTTTAAAACCTCCCTTTGGCTTTTACCACAAAAGGAACATCTTGGTTCATCCTTCCTCATCTTACTTAACCTCTCTTTTTTCTAAAATTTGATCAATAATTCCATAAGAAAGGGCCTCTTCTGCAGACATATAGAAGTCTCTCTCTGTATCCCTGCGAATTTTCTCTTTGTCTTGGCCAGTATGTTTGGAAAGAATCTCGTTGAGAATCTCTCTGAGTCTTAAGATTTCTTTTGCTTGGATTTCAACCTCTGTTGCCTGCCCTTGAAAGGCGCCAATGGGTTGGTGAAGCATGATTCTTGAATGCTTTAGGGCATATCTTTTTCCTTTGGCCCCTGCTGCCAGAAGTACTGCTGCCATACTTGCTGCCTGGCCAACACAGATGGTGCAAACATCAGGCTTTATGTATTGCATGGTGTCATATATGGCAAGTCCAGCTGTTACAAGCCCTCCTGGAGAATTGATATAGAGCATGATGTCCTTGTCTGGATCTTCTGCCTCAAGAAAAAGAAGCTGAGCAATGACAAGGTTTGCCACATGCTCATCAATTGCTGTTCCAAGAAAGATAATTCTCTCTTTTAATAGCCTTGAATAAATATCATAGGCCCTTTCAGTTCTTCCAGTCTGTTCAATAACTATGGGCACATAAAAACTCATCCTTTAACTCTCCTTGTAAAGGGGTTTGGAATTTTCCACCAAAAATTTCATTACCCTTTCTGCAAGCATCTTTGGTAAAATATTATAATAAACAATCCGGATTGCTTCTTCAAGGGAAATCTGAAGCCCCCTTTGAATGTTCTCAATTAGTTTGTTAATTTCTTCTTCTGGAATCTCAATACCCTCAAGTTCAGCTATTTTTTCAAGTAAAATTTCCTCCTTGGCAAGCTTTTCTGCCACAGGATAAAGCCTTTCCTTAAGCTTCTCAAGGGAAAGCTGCATTTTTTCAAAACTCATACCTTCCCTTTCAAAGGCTTCCCTCAATTGCTCAAGGAGTTGATAAAATTTGAGCTCTACATATCTTTCAGGAACAGGGAAATCAACTTTTTCAAGAATCTTCTCAAGGAGTTTTTCACGATACTGATTTTCATTCTTTCTTGCTTTGTCCTTAAGGATTCTTTCTTTAATAAGTTCTCTCAATTTTTCCACAGAATCAACCCCAAGGTTTAAGCCCTTCACAAAGTCATCGGTAAGCTCCTGAAGATCCCTTTTGTAAACCTCTTTTATCTCAATTTCATATCTTACCTTTTTTCCTGCAAGAAGAGGATTTAAGGCGTCTTCGGGATATTCTACCTCCACGGTAACTCTATCTCCAGCCTTTTTACCTACGAGGGCCTTTTCAACAGTTTCATTAAATTCTCCTGTCCCTACATCAATAAAAAGAGCCTCAGCCTCATGTCCAGGTATAGGGGTCTCACCATCATAGGCAGAAAAGGCAATGACAACGGCAAATCTCTCCTCAATGGGCTCTTCAGTTTTTTTAAGTTCTGAAAAGGAGTATCTTATTTCCTGAAGAAGCCTTTCCACCTCTTCCTCACTTACTTCATCTTTTTCTCTTTCAACCTCAATTCCAAGATAGTCCTCTCTTTTAAGTTCAAATTCTGGGCGAATTTCCACTAATACGGTATAATTAAAGGGTTCTCCTTCAGCAAGTCTCTCTACATTCTCCACTCTTGGTCTTAGTAATGGTTCAAGACCCTTTTCTTCAAGGGCTTTTGGAAGGGTTTTTTCAATAAGTTTCTCAATCCCCCTTTCTTCAATCTCTTCTTTAAATAGCTTTTTAATTAAATAAAGGGGAGCCTTCCCTTCACGAAACCCCTTTAATTTGGCTCTTTTTCTAATTTCTGAGGTAACCTCTTCAATAACCTTGTTAACTTCCTCAGGGGGAATTTCAATTTTCAAGAGTTTTTCAACAGGGCTCTTTTCTTCCACCTCAAGTCGCATACTCTCCTCTCCTTTCCTATATTTTTTACCTTAACGATACCTTAATTTTCGTTTTTTACAACTAAAAGCTAAAAGTTGCAGCTACAGAAAAGCCTTGTTTTCTTTTCGCAATCTACAGGGTTCGGAAGTTAGTATAATAAATTTTGTGTATGGCCGAATTGAATTGAAGAGGTTAAAGCTCTTTAAAATTTTAAAAATTTTGATAGGCTGCCTTACTTGTGCCTACCGCAGAAATAATAAGAAGAAGGAAGGTAGCTATAATAAAGATTTATGCAGGCAGATGCTCAACAAGGGACATTTCTCAAATTTTCAAAGAGATTGAAGGGGGTAGAGGCTGGTTTTAGCTATCTTGCTTCTTGCATCGCATCTTCGGTGCTTTTCATACCCAAAAATAAAGAAATACTCCTTAACTTGTTATTTGGAATTTATGTGATATAAATAGTTGATATGTTTAAAGGGACAACTATTCTTGCTGTTAGGAGAGATGGGAAGGTGGCTATGGCTGGAGATGGCCAGGTCACCTTTGGAAATACTGTATTAAAGCATCGGGCCAAAAAAATACGAAGACTATATAAAGGGCAGGTGCTTGTTGGCTTTGCTGGGGCAACAGCTGATGCCCTAACTCTCTTTGAACGCTTGGAAAAAAAACTTGAGACTTATAGTGGGCAGCTTTTGAGGGCAGCAGTTGAACTTGCCAAAGACTGGAGAACCGATAAAATCCTCCGGCGCCTTGAGGCCTTTTTAATCGCCGCAGATAAAGACCATCTTCTTCTTATTTCAGGGGCTGGAGATGTGGTTGAGCCTGATGAAGATGTGGTTGCTATAGGGTCTGGAGGTCCTATGGCCCTTGCTTCTGCAAAGGCCCTTTTAAGACACACTAATCTTTCTGCCAGGGAAATTGCCGAAATTTCCTTGAAAATCGCAAGTGAAATCTGTATTTACACCAATTCAGAAATTATAGTTGAGGAGCTTTAAGCCTATGGAAAGAGAGCTTACTCCAAGGGAAATAGTTGCAGAGCTTGATAGATACATCGTTGGGCAGAAAAAGGCCAAAAAAGCCGTTGCCATTGCCTTAAGAAATCGCTGGAGAAGAAGGCAACTTAAAGGCCCTTTAAAGGATGAAGTATATCCCAAAAATATTCTTATGATTGGCCCAACTGGGGTTGGAAAAACAGAGATTGCAAGAAGACTTGCCAAACTTGCTAATGCTCCCTTTCTGAAAGTGGAAGCCACAAAGTTTACAGAAGTGGGATATGTGGGTCGAGATGTGGAATCCATGATCAGGGACCTTACCTATGTGGCAGTTCAAATGGTAAGAGAGGAAGAGGAAAAAAAGGTTTTAGAGAAGGCAAGGGAACTTGCAGAAGAAAGACTCTTAGACTACCTTCTTCCCCAGACCTCACCTAATGTAAGCTATGATCCTCTAACTCGTGAGAAATTTCTTAAAATGTTAAGAGATGGTGCTCTAAATGAGAGGGAGATTGAAATAGAGGTTCAGTTCAAGGAAAAGCAACCCACCATTGAAATTCTTGCAGCATCAGGCCTTGAAGAAATAGAGATGCAATTAAGAGAGATGTTATCTACTTTCATGCCTTTTAGGGGAAGAAAGAGAAGGGTAAAAGTTAAAGAGGCCCTTGAGATTTTGACCAAAGAGGAGGCCTCCAAACTTATTGACATGGATAAAGTAATAAAGGAGGCCATTTATAGAACGGAAAATCATGGAATAATCTTTATTGATGAGATTGACAAAATTGCAAGCCGGGGAGAAACATACGGGCCTGATGTCTCAAGAGAGGGGGTTCAAAGGGATCTTTTGCCCATTGTTGAAGGAACAACCGTTAATACCCGTTATGGAATGGTGAGAACTGACTATATCCTTTTTATTGGAAGTGGAGCCTTTCACATAGCAAAACCCTCTGATTTGATTCCTGAACTTCAGGGGCGTTTCCCCATAAGAGTTGAGCTTGACCCCCTTACCAAAGAGGATTTTATCAGAATCCTTACTGAACCAGAAAATGCTATCTTAAAACAATATCAAGCCCTCATTGCTACAGAGGGTGTGGAATTGGAATTTACGCCCGAGGCCATTGAAGTTATGGCTGAGATTGCTTATGAAATCAATCAAAAAATGGAAAACATAGGAGCAAGAAGACTTTACACTGTGGTTGAAAAGGTACTGGAAGATATTTCCTTTGAAGCCCCTGATATTGCTCCAACCAAAATTATCATCACTCCTGAGTATGTTAGAGAAAAACTTTTAGATATACTTGAGAAAGAGGAACTCATGAAATTTGTCTTATAAGGAATGTCTTCTAAGAGAGTCCTTTTTCTTGCTGGAATTGCAGGAAATGTGCTTGAGTGGTATGACTTCATCATTTATGGATATTTTGCCAGTATCTTTGCCCAACTCTTTTTTCCTGTTTCTGATCCTGCTTCTTCTCTCATTTTGAGTTTTTCTGCCTTTGCAGTGGGCTTTTTTGCAAGGCCCCTTGGTGCTCTATTCATAGGCTATATTGGTGATAGAAAGGGAAGAAAACCTGCACTTCTTGTCTCCATTATCCTTATGGCTATACCCTCCCTCCTGATGATATTTCTTCCCACCTATCATTCCATTGGGATAATTGCTCCAATTATTCTAACTTTACTTCGCATCCTGCAGGGATTTTCCGCAGGCGGAGAATACACTACCTCAGTTGCCTTTCTTTTAGAACACAGCCCAAAGGAAAGGCGAGCTCTTTGGAGCAGTATAAATCTCTTTGGTGCCATCTTTGGAATTCTTCTTGGTTCCCTTTCAGCAACCCTTCTTTATCATTCTTTATCAGAGGAGGCCCTTAAAAACTATGGCTGGAGGATAGCCTATCTACCAACCCTTTTGCTTGCCTATGTGGGCTATGTAATAAGAAGACACACTTATGAAACGCCAGATTTTATAAAAGAAAAGCTCTCTCCCATGAAGGGATTCCCTCTTATTCAGGCTTTAATGGAGTATCCAAGAGCCTTTTTTTTGACCTTAATTTTATCTATGGTTCAGGGCGTTGCTTTTTATATTCTTTTTGTTTACCTTGCTACCTATTTTTCCAGATACTTTGGAATTTCCTCAGATAAGGCCCTTTTCTCAAATACTTTGGCTATGGCCCTTTTAAACCTTCTGATATTGCCTTGCGCTTACCTTTCTGATCTTTTTGGAAGAAGGCCCTTTTTTATTCTTTCCCTCTTTCTTTATACGGTTTTTGCCTTTCCATTAATTCATTTTTTTATTCCAAAGGGCTATCCTTATATGCTTCTTTCTCATCTTGTTCTTGCTGCAGTTTCTGGCTTTTTTATGAGCATTCTTCCTGTAACCCTTGCAGAGCTATTTCCAGTCAAGATTAGAAGCACCTCCTTTTCTGTGCTTTACAATGTCTCCCTTGCCCTCTTTGGCGGAACCGCCCCAATGCTTGCCACTTATTTTATTGAGAAAAAGGGAATTTTAAGTTTTCCAGGGCTTTATCTTTCCCTTGTTTGTGCCCTTGCCCTTTTAATAGTGATTCTTTTTCTTCCTGAAACTCATCCTCTCAAAGCCAAGGGCCTTCCCCAAAGATCATAAACACCGCTTTTTGTTATTTTTATTTTTAAAAGAGTGCCAGGAATAACTTCAGCCTTCCCGTTAATTACATAGGTAATACCATCAATCTCTGGTGCCTGAATCCTTGAAATTCCGTAAGGCCTTCCCCTTAAGTCCTCCCCAAGGATTAAAACTTCCTCTTCTTTTCCTATTCTTTTTTTGAGTCTTTCTTTGGTAATCTCTTTTTGAAGTGTTAAAACCAATTTTTTTCGTCTCAACTTTTCTTTGTGGGGAATTTTTCCCTCCATTTGAGAGGCCTCAGTTTCCTCTTCAGCATAAAAGGGAAAAACCCCCAAGTAATCAAAGGAGGCCTCCTTTAAAAACTCAAGGAGAAAAGCAAAGGCCGCCTCACTCTCTCCAGGAAATCCTACGATTATGCTTGTGCGAATGGAAGAATCGGGGTTCAGGGTTCGAATTTTATCAATTATTTTCAAAATTTTTTCCGGACCATACCCCCTTTTCATTTTTTTCAAGATTTCTGGATGGGCATGCTGTATGGGTATGTCAAAATAGGGAACTACCTTTGGTAGGCTCAAAAGCCCTTCAAGAATTTGAGGATTAAGGTGAAGGGGATGTAAATACAGAAGCCTTATCCTGAAATCAAAGGGTAGAGCTGAAATCTTTTCAAGGAGAAAAAGAAGCCCCTCTCTTAAGCCAAGGTCTTTACCATAGAAAGTAAGGTCCTGTCCCACAAGAATTAACTCCTTAATCCCCTTTTGAAGAAGGTTTTTAGTCTCTCTTAAAAGTAAATCTATGGGTTTGCTGCGAAATTTTCCTCTTATTCTGGGAATGGTGCAGTAACTGCAGGCATGATTACAGCCTTCAGAGATTTTTAAATAGGCATAAAAGGGGCTTTCTGTTAAAAGTCTTTCTTCAGGCTCTTCCCTGGAAAAGTGAAAAAAAGGCTCAATCCCATAAAATTCATCTACCTCAGGAAGAAGTTTTTTGAGTTCTTCAACATTGAATCTTGCAGGTAAACACCCAGAAACCACAAGCTTTTGAGAAGGCTTTTTCAAACTTCCAAGCTCAAGAATGTGGTCAATGGCCTCTTCGATAGCAGGCCTTATAAAGGCACAGGTGTTAACCCAGAGAAGATCAGCCTCCTCAGGATTAAGGGTATAGGTGTAACCTTTTTGACTTAAAAGATAAAGAAGCTTTTCAAAATCACACTTATTTTTTGGACAGCCAAGGCTTACAGGATATACCCTTTTATTCATTTTTGATCTGGGCTATTTCATTTCCCTCTTTTAGATAAACAAGCCTTGTCTTGAAGATGGAAAGATCTCTATCATCAATCCAGGCGTAAGCTACAATAATTACAGTATCTCCCACTTCACCGAGCCTTGCAGCAGCGCCGTTAAGAATAACCTCTCCTTTTTCTCCGGGGATAAGATAGGTTTCAAAACGGGCTCCATTGTTGAGATTATACACCCAGACTGCCTCATAAGGAAGAAGCCCTGCCTTTTCCATGATTTCAGAATCAAGGGTAAGACTTCCTTCATACTGAAGATTCTTCCCAGTTATTACCGCATTGTGAATTTTAGCCCTTAAAAATTTACGATACATAGCAATAAACCTCCCTTAGGGTTTAATTAATCTATTATCAATCAAACGGGTTTTTCCAACAAAGACAGAAAGGGCAATAAGAACAGGCCCCTTTATTTCAGATACCCTCTCTAAGGTTTCTGGATCAACTATTTCTACATACTGCACTTTGTTATGGGGAAATTTTTCAAGATAATCCCTTATAAGGTTTTTCACCCTTTCGACATCTTTTTCTCCATCAAGGATTATTCTTTCAGCGAGTTTCAGGGAGTGATACAGGGCAACAGCTGAGTGCCTTTCTTCTTCACTTAAATAGGTATTTCGTGAGCTCATGGCAAGCCCGGATTCTTCCCTTACAATGGGATGGGAAACAATTTCCACATCCAGATTTAAATCCTTTACCATCTGTTGAATTACCTTCAGTTGCTGATAATCCTTTTCCCCAAAGACAGCAAAATCAGGCTTTACAATATTGAAGAGTTTTAGAACCACTGTAGTTACCCCTTTGAAGTGCCCAGGTCTGAAGGCTCCACAAAGCCCCTGGGTTAAACGGGTAACCTCCACATAGGTCTGATAATCAGGGGGATACATTTCCTTTTCATCTGGCACAAAAACCACATCCACTTTCTCTTTTTCAAGTAGATGTAAATCCCGTTCAAGATCCCTTGGATAAATGTGGTAATCCTCACTTGGGCCAAATTGAAGGGGATTCACAAAGATGCTTACAATCACCCGGTCTGCCCTTTTTCTTGCAAGTCTTACCAGACTCAGATGGCCCTCATGAAGATAACCCATGGTGGGGACAAAACCGATGCTCTCCCCCCTTTTTTTGAAGGTTGCGCTTTTCTCTTTCATCGCAGAAATACTTTTAATTACCTCCATAAATAATCCCTTCCTCTATACTTTGGTTCAATAATAAAATAAAGATTTTTAAGAAGGGTTTCCTTAATTTTCTTTTCATGATTAAGTGTGCCATCAGGCTCGGAAATTAAATAGGTATTTAGTCTTCCCTTAATCCACTCTTTGAAGGTTAAAACCTTTAACCCCGTTGCCTTTTCCAAAAGGTGAAAATACCAGTAGGTTTCGTTACTCAATTTTAAATATAATTCACCTTCCCAGAAATCCAAAGGTTTAACTTTCACTGGATAAGCGAACTTTTTGAGGATCTCAAACAGGGGTTTAGATGAGTTTAAGAGGAAGACTCTTTGTCCTGGTCTTACATAGATGAGAAGGGTTTTGAGATCTTCATTACTTAGCGCAATGCAACCCTTGGTCCAGTTAAGATCTCTTTTTCCTTTTTCCTTTTTTGCAGGACCCTCTCCATGAATACCTATCTCATTACCAAGCTGGTTCGTCTCTTCATAACTTTCACCCTTAAACTCACCCCTAAAATAGGCCCAAGAAAGGTCATTTTCGTTAGGATAAGAGAGTTCCACAAAATAAAAATAACTCTGAGAGGGCCTTATGCTCTTAATTGTATAAATTCCCTCAGGAGTAAGAAGGTCTCCTTTTTTAGTTTTGTAAAGAGGACTTTTTAAGCCATACCCAGCCTCAAATGAATAAAGAGTTTTTTCTCCCTCTTTTATTTCTAACCTATATTGGGCCTTATCAAAAACCAAATAGACTCTCTCTGAAGAAAAGCCCAAAGCCAAGGAAAATGGAATAATCATTAAGATTAAGAGAAAAAAACATAAGGCCTGTCGCATAGGAAAAGGTTAAATTTAATTTAGCCTTAAAAATAAAAAGAGACAAGAGTTTTTAAGTCCGATGGATAGTTTTAGTTGGTAGGGGTAGCGTCAAGAATTTTGTGAATAGTCATGTTGTAATACTTCCTCTTTTAAAGCACTTGAATTTCCTTTGAGCCATATCTTTCCCTCCTCCTCTAATTCCACCTTTACAGCCTCATAGTCCTTTAATTCCTTTTTTGTGATATTTGGGGTGCCTCCATCTTACCAAACTCAGTTTGGCCATACATAAAATTTATGATACTACCCGCTTTAGCCCGCGTAAAAAAGCCTGCGTGATTTGAAATATCCCTTTTTTGGAGTAATCTTATATTTCAA
>CAZQQV010000040.1:0-13392 GCA_964595655.1 uncultured Caldimicrobium sp. | reverse complement strand
ATAGGCTTAAACCTCAATCAGGAGGCTAAGCCTATGGAAAAAATATAGAAACACATAAAATGTGTACACATGAAATGTGAACACTTAAAATGTGTACACTTCCAGAGCCTGCATGGAGGAAAGCCCCCAAAAAATCTCAGGGAGATTTTGAAATTTATATCCAAGTGAAAAGCTTATTCCTAATGAGAAATCTGGTAAAAAAGGGGACTTCGTCAAAAAAGGAAACTTCGGATAAAGAGGCTTAAAAAGAGGAGGTGACATTTTGCCTTTGAAAATAGAGTTCATCCTTTATTGCAAACTTAAAAAGGCATTCCCTCCCATGATAAACTAACAAAAAGTTTAGTCCTGCCGAATTACTTTTTTTGCTTTGATGCCAGAAAAGATACTTGAGCTTTTTTGAAATTTGGTTCTTCCAAAGGAAAGGAAACTTTTTAAAAGTGCTCTTGATATTTTCTTAAATTTTATTATCTTAATGAAAGATAAATATAAAATAAAAATTAAAGGAGGAATTAAAATGTTTAGACTTTCAACTAAAGGGAGATATGCAGTAAGGGCTATGTATGAAATTGCTAAGGCCTATCCTGATGGAATAACCCTTGATGAAATTGCTGAAAAGCAAAAAATTTCAAGAGTTTATCTTGCTCAAATTCTCAATCGCTTAAGACAGGCCCGTTTGATAAGATCTTCCCGTGGTCCTGGTGGAGGTTATGTTTTGAGGAAGCCTCCTGAGGAAATTACTCTTTACGATGTTCTTGAACCCCTTGAGGGGCCTGTGTGTGTGGCTTCCTGCCTTGATCCGTCTGAAGGGTGTGACGAGGTGGATGAATGTGTGGCCTATCCCATCTGGAAAAAACTTGCTTCTTACATAGAGTGTATGCTTAAAAATGTAAAACTAAGCGATTTAATAAAAACCATGAGCACTTCTGAGAGAGAAAAGTTTGCAGAATCAGTAACCCTTAAGTGCTTTTAAAGTGCTTTTAAAATAAGAAGGGCCTGTGAAGCCAAAGAGCATTTTGAGTTTTCCTCTTGAGGATAGAGAAATTTTTAACTCTCTTAGGGCAGGGGATTTTGTATATTTATCAGGCTGGCTTCTTTGTGGAAGAGATGCCACTCACAGAAAAATTCTTGAAGCTATAGAAAGGGAAGGCTTTAATTTTGATTTTACTAACCAATTGATTTATTATGTTGGGCCAACCTCTCCCCCACCTGGGAAAATAATTGGGGCCTTTGGTCCAACCACCTCCTCTCGCATGGATCCCTATTTAGAGGATTTCTTTAAGCTTGGACTCTGTGCCACAATGGGAAAGGGAAAGCGCTCAAGCAAAATTAAGGAACTTCACAAATACTATAAAGCAGTATATTTTGTTACTTTTGGTGGAGCAGGAGCTTATTTATCTCAATTTGTGAAAAAGGTAGAACCTATAGCCTGGGAAGATCTTGGGCCTGAAGCCTTTTTCAGAGTTAAAGTTGAAAACTTTCCAGCCATTGTTGGCATTGATACCGAAGGAAGAGACTTCTACGAACCTTCATCAGCCAATTTCCCTGCCTGAGCAAAGTTGTGTTTTTCAAGATCTTCAAATATTATTACAACTGCTTCCTCAGGAATCTGAAGATTTTTCACCAAAACTTGAGTGACCTCTTCTGCGATTTTCTTTTTAATTTCCCTTGATCTTCCAGAAAAGAGAGAAATTTTAACTATGGGCATAGGCTTCCTCCTCAGGTAATATGGATTTATCAAAACGATAAACCATTCCTTCAAAAAAAGCAACCCTTTCGCCATTGTCCTTAGTAATGGTTACATGATAGGTAGCTAAAGTTTTTCCTTTGCTAAACTCTTGAGCCCTTGCAATAAGTTTATCTCCTATTTTAACTCCCTTTATAAAAGAAATACTTACATGAATAGCAAGCGCAAGATTACCATAAGAGTTTGAGGCAAGGGCAAAGGCAAGGTCAGCCAGAGTAAAGATAACTCCTCCGTGACAAACTTCTGCGGAATTTAAATGTTTATCCTTGACCACCATCACCACCTCAGCATAGCCCTCACTCATATCTGTAATTTCTGCCTCAAGAAACTCAAAGAGCCTATCATATTTTCTTATATGCTCCTTTACCCTTTCATAGATTGGTTTCACATAACCCCCCCCTTTTAATTCATTTTACCCCAATCGGGATAATAGAGATTTTCAAAGGATAAATAGGCATAAGTAAGCAGAGAGTCCAGATGAAGAAGATAGAGCCCCAATTCAGCTCCTCTCTTTGCTTTGAAAATTAGATAATCCCCTGTGGGAGAAAAGGCAGGATCTGTAAGAGCAATTCCCCGAAGCAGGTATTTTTTCTTTTCTCCAGTTTTTAGATTATAAATGATTAGCTGATTTTGACCACCCTGAGAAGATAGGTATAATAATTTATCTCCTTTGGGAGAAAATCTTGGTGAGGTGTTGTATTTTCCCTCAAAGGAGATTCTTTTTGTTTGTTTTGAAAGGAGATCAAGGATATACACCTGCGGATTTCCTGAAGAATCGCCTACATAAGCGATAAATCTTCCATCAGGACTAATACTTCCTGCTTGATGAACCCCCCTTCCTTTGGTAATGGGGTTCAGAGATTTATCTTCAAGAGAAAATTTGTAGATATTTATCTCTCCTTCCTTTCCGAGGGTAAGATAAAGCTGCCTTTCATCAGAGGCCCAGAGAGGTGCAGAGCTTAAGCCAGGCAATTTAAATCTTTCAACTTCACCTGTTAAAACATGGTAAATTTCGAGATAGTAGGTTTTTTTATCATAGATAAGATAAGCAATTTTTTTACCACTTGGTGAAAATTTGGGAAAAAGAATGAGTTCTGCTGAGCGTATATTCTTAAGATTTCTCTTTGAAAAATCCATAATAAAAAGATTATCTCCTTTTTCGCCTCTTCTAACAAAAGCAAGTTTAGACTGACTTATGCCTTGATAAGGGGAAATAGCCTTTATAACTTCATCGGCAAGGGCATAAGAAAGCCTTTCAAGAGAGGAGGCCTCAATTCTGTAATGTTTTATAGGTTTTTCTTCAAAAACATCAATAAGTTCTCCCTCAAAAAAAATTTTACCGTTTTTTGTAAGTTTACCTTTGAGATAATAAGACTTTTCTTTGAAGCCTTTGAGGGGAGGTTCTTTTAAAGCTATACAGATAAGATGATAATTTAGGAGTTTACGAATAAGGGATGAGGCCTCTTCTTCTCTTTCACCCTCAAAGGGAGGTATTCTTACAATAATTTTGCTAAAACTTTGAGGGGTAACCGTTATAATAGCACTATCCTGAGCTTCAACTCTAAAGAATCCCACCCATACAATTAATATTAAAAAGATAAAAGCGACAAAAAATTTATTCCGCATCTTCTCTTTCCATCTTTACAAGATCCTCAAATCTTATGTCCATTCCGAGAACTCCTATTATTTCATCATCTATGTTTCTGATAGGAGCAGAAACAGTTATACAAAGACTACCTGTAATTCTTGAGGTGTAAAATTTTGAAACAAAGATTTTTCCTGTTTTCATAGGATTAATAAACCATTCTCTATCCTCAAAGGTTTCTTTCTGAAGAAGTTTGTCAAATTTTTTCTTATGTTCCATATCATTGGTTAATCCGAAGATAGCCTTACCTTGGGTGTCAACAATATAAATAAATTGCACATAAGGGTGCTCTTCAAGAAATTTTTCAAAGACAGGTTTAATTTGTTTTTTTTCAAGAGAAATAATCTCCTTTTCCTGAACAAGTTCATTAATAAGTTTACTCATAATTGAAATGGCATAATTCCTTAGATGATCAAGCTCAGACTCAAAGAGTTCAGGTAAATACTTTTTGGTTAAGGCAATCATTTCTTCATTTGAAATAGAAGTAATACGACCCTGTTCATATTGTTCAATGATTTTTTTGTAAATTTTAACCACTGCAGGGTGTTTTTTATCAATCTGTTTATCTCCTGTAAGCCCAAAATGAGTATTTATCCAGTAAGCAACCCCTGCTGTTCCGCTCTTGTCAGTGATGATAATTTGAATGGGTTTGTTGAGCACCTTTTTGGAATCAAAGGAATTGTAAATTTCTTCGTTTTTGATGATACCATCAATATGAATGCCTGCTCTTGTAGCATTAAAGTCTTCACCCACAAAGGGCTGTCTTGAGGGGATTTTTTCATGAAGAACTTTCCGATAATATTCGGCGATTTCTGTAATAACAGTGGTATCCATTCCATCTGCTGTTCCTTTGAGGGCAATGTATTCAAAGACCATGGCCTCAAGGGGGGTATTTCCTGTTCTTTCTCCTATGCCAAGGAGCGATGTATTTACATAGGTGCAGCCATAAAGCCAGGCAGCAGTGGCATTAATTACAGCTTTGTAGTAATCATTATGTCCGTGCCACTCAAGAAGCTCCCCCGGAACTCCAGCCTCATCAATTAAAGCACGCACAAGCTTGGGAACACTGATTGGTAAAACAGCTTCAGGATAAGGCACAGCTACTCCCAGAGTATCACAAAGGCGTATCTTTATGTCAATACCACTTTCCTCTCTGAGTTTCATAAGTTCAATAGCAAAGGGAATGACAAAGCCATAAATGTCCGCTCTGGTTACATCTTCAAAATGACATCTTGGCCTTATTCCATAGGATAGAGCCTCTTTTACTACAGCAAGATAGTCTTCAAGGGCCTGTTTTCTTGTTTTCCCGAGTTTCAAATAGATGTGATAATCCGAACAGGAGGTTAACATGCCCGTTTCTTTAAGTCCTGCCTCTTTGACTAACTTCAGATCTTCCTTTCTTGCACGAATCCAGCCTGTAATTTCTGGATATTGATAGCCAAGGGCTAAGCAGCGCTCAAGGGCCTCTCTATCTTTTGCCGTGTAAAGGAAAAATTCCGTTTTCCTTATGATACCTTTAGGACCGCTAAGTCTGTGAAGAAATTTATAGAGCTGTTCGATTTGCTCGGGGGTATAGGGAGTTCTTGCTTGCTGGCCATCTCTAAAGGTAGTATCAGTTATATAAAAATTTTTTGCAGGCTGAGGAGGAATATATTTTCCATCAAAGTAAACTTTGGGAGGTTCAGAATAGGGAAAGAGCTCTTTGAATAATTCTGGAGTTTCCCTCTCTACAAGCACAAAATTATCCCTTTTTGGTTGATATTTAAGCATAAAACACCTCCCCGAAGATTAAAAAAGATTTTATGCGATACTAATAAAATAAAAGATAATAACCTAAAAGTCAAGCGAGGCCCTTAATTTTGCATTGACAGAGCTTTTATATTTTGTATAATATACTTAGGGAATTATCGGAGAGGGGGCTATAAATGTTAAGTAAAATGAGCTTTTCAAGAAGAATAAGTGTTTACATTGTGGGACTTGTATTTTTTATTTTAACCCTTGGTGGGTTATTTTATATTTTGCAGGAATATCTATTATGGAGGGTGGAAAGGGAAGTCAATACTTATGAAAGCCTTTATCAGAGAGCGGAAAAAATTAGGGCAGAGCATCTCAGGTGGAAAGTAAATTTTTTGACCGCCCTTTTAAATGAAGATTTAAGCGCCCTTCAGCCAGACGAAAGTGTAAAACTTTTAAAAAATTTTAAAAATTCTTTTTATTTACAGTCTATTATAGAAACAGGTGAAAAGATGAATGCCATTGTGATGAAAATGAAAGAGGCCAGAGATCTTAATGAGGCTATTGAGTATTATAATGATTTCCAAAAATTGTCCAAAAGTTTTTTATGGGAAGGGCTTGAAAATTTGGTTAAGTATTACAATGAAAAATTGCAAAATCTAAGAACTGAATATAAAAGAAATAAAAGAATTCTCCAAATTATTTACATTTTAGCCATAATACCTATTGGAATTATTGTATTTCTCTTTTTAAAAACTATAGAAAATACCATAAAAGAAAATTTATCGCAAGTTGAAAATTATACAGAGAGGATATCTGCAGGTGATTTGACTCAGGAAATTGCTGTTCAGAGGGAGGATGAATTTGGAAGTATTTTTAGTTGTTTAAACAAAATAATCCAGACCATGCGAGGCCTTTTAGGTATATTGAAAGAGAATGTCCGCAAGATTCATCATTTTTCTGCTGAATTTGAAAACTTTCAGAAAGAGGTTTTTGAAAAAACAGAGGCTACTTCTCAGAGATCGCAACATCTTTTAGAACAAGCAAGTCTTATAAGTTTAACCATTGAAGATAGTGCAACCTCAGCTGCAGAGATTACCAAAGCCATAGAGGAAATAAGCCAAAATACTCACTATGCCTCACAGATTTCAAGAGAAGCTGTATACAAAGCTGAAGAAACCAAGAAGGTTATGGATGCATTGAATGAAGTTGCCCAAGAGATTTCCGAGGTTATTAATTTAATTTCAGGAATAGCTGAGCAGACCAAATTTTTAGCCTTAAATGCCTCTATTGAGGCGGCCCGTGCTGGAGAGGCTGGAAAGGGCTTTGCTGTGGTTGCAGGCGAGGTCAAGGAACTTGCCAAAAGAGTGTCTGAAGCAACCCTTGAAGTAACAGAGAGAATTCAAAAGATCCAGGAAGAAACTAAAAAAGCCGTTAAAGAAACAGGGGAGGTCGTTGAAATTATTAATAAAATAAACGAATATGCCAATTCAATTGCTTCAGCTGTTGAAGAACAAAGTATTGCCATACGAAACATTGCAGACCAAATAGAACAAACCAGAGAAACTGCCAAATTTATGGCAGAGGATGCAAAGAAAAACTATGAAGCAGCAGAAGAAATTAAAAGGCTTATGGAGCTTCAAAGCTCACAGATTAGGGAACTTATAAATCTTGTAAAAAAGCTGAACGAAGAGATGAATAAATTTAAGTTATAGCCCATTTCTCAAGATAACTCCGCACAGCCTTTACATCTGCAGGAAGAATCTCAAATTTTTGGGGTTTTGTCTTTAGGGCTTCAATTTCTTCTGGCAATTTAAAATCTTTACCAATGGCTTTTGATACTGCCTCAGGGAATTTGGCTGGATGAGCAGTTGCTAAACAAATCATGGGAAGCTCATTTTTGAAGGTAAGCCCAGCTTTAACTCCCACTGCAGTGTGAGGATCAAGAAGATAACCCGTCTTTTCATAGAAAATTCTTATAGTTTCAAAAGTTTCCTCTTGAGAGACAGCTCTTGAAAGAAAATCTCTCTTAACTTTTTGAATTTCCTCTTCTGAAAAGATTATTTTTCCCTCCTTTATAAAGGTCTGCATGGCCTCTGAGGTCTTTACAGGATCTTCGTTATAAAAATAGTAGAGATATCTTTCAAAATTGCTTGCAATTTGAATATCCATGGCAGGACTTATGGTGGGGATAACTTTCCTTCTTGAGTAGTCTCCATAATTTACAAATCTTGCAAGGATGTCGTTTTCATTGGTTGCAAGAATAAGCCTTTCAATTCCATATCCAAGAATTCTTTTGGCAAGATAGCCTGCAAAAATATTTCCAAAATTGCCTGTAGGCACAGAAAATCTTACCTCTTCAGTTTTTTCCTGTTCTGTTACGCGAAAGTAGCTATAAATATAATAGACAATTTGGGCCAAAATACGGGCAAAATTAATGGAATTAATAGCAGTAAGGCCATACTGTTTTTTAAAGGTAAGATCCATAAAAAGCTCTTTCACAATACTTTGACAATCATCAAAGGAGCCCTCAATAGCAAGATTATGTACATTGGGGTCAAGAACAGTTGTCATCATGAGGGCCTGAATGGGGGAGACCCTCTTATAGGGATGCAAAATAAAAATGGCTATATTTTCTTTTCCTTTAACACCATATATAGCTGCAGCCCCAGTGTCTCCAGAAGTTGCACCAAGAATATTTATCTTTTTTCCCGTTTTTTTAAGCAAAAATTCAAAGAGATTCCCCAGAAACTGAAGGGCAATATCTTTAAAAGCAAAGGTTGGACCATGAAAGAGCTCTAAAATATAAATATCTTTTACCTTTACTACAGGGGTAATCTCAGGGTGGCGAAAGGTTAGATAGCTTTTTTGAATAAGATTTTTGAGGTCTTCCTCTGAAATATCATCCACAAAAAGCTTGAATACTTCTAAAGCAAGCTCAAAATAGTTTAACCCTTTCCATTGCCTTCTTTTCTCTTCTGAAATTACAGGGATTTTCTCTGGAATTATTAGGCCTCCGTCAGGGGCAAGCCCTTCAAAAACCGTCTCTGTAAAAGCAATTGGAGGAAGCCCTCCTCGAGTGCTAATGTATCTCATAAAAGTCTCTCCTTAATAACCTTTGGTTTTAAGGATTTCCAGACGGTTTTTCATTTTATCTATGAAAAATCTGAGATCACTTTTTAGTTCCTCAAGGGTTTTGTGATTTTTCTGATAAATCTTTGTAATTTCAGAAAGCCAAAACTCTATGCATTCCCTTTCCCTCTGGGCAAGCTCTTTTTGCACCTTTTCTCTTAGTTTTTGAAGAACCTTGGGATCTATTCCTTCCATAGGAGCCTCCTCAATTTTAAAACTAAACTTCAAGAGTTAAAAGATCTCTTGCAAGAATTATTTCTCCCTGGTATTTCCTTTTAATTACTTCAAGGTTTACCTTTTCACTGTGGGGATAAAAGTGGCTCAAAAGAACCTTTTTGGGTTTGGCTCTCTCACAGATAAGGGCTATTTCTTCTGGGCCCAAATGATGGGGAACAGAAAGGGCTTCAGAATTGGCACACTCAAGAATTAAAAGATCACCCCTCTGAGAAAGCTCTATTATTTCCTCACAAAAACCCGTGTCTCCTGAATAAATAAGGCTTCTTTTGCCAAATTCAAGCCTTATGGCTAAGGATTCAGGATTGTGTTTTACTTTGATGGTTTTAGCTTGAAAGGGTCCTATGGAAAAGGTATATAAACCCTCTTCTTCAATCAAGTGGATTTCAATGAGCTCTTCTTGGGGGCATACCCAGTGTCCAAAGGCTTTTTGAAGCCCTTCATAAAAGACAAAAAAATCCCTGTGCACATAGAGATGAACCCTCTCTTTTCTGAGATATCCCAGTTTATAACGCATAGCAAAGAGAAAGGGAATCAAGTCTGTTACATGGTCTGGATGAAAGTGGGAAATAAAGAGGGCTGAAATATCGTTAAGGGTGAGGCCAGTTTTCAGAAGCTGTTTTATCGTTCCAGGCCCAAGGTCAAGAAGGAGATGAAAATCTCCTTCAGAAACAAGATAGCCTGGGGCTGATCTTTCTGAGGTTATCCAGCCAGTTCCTGATCCAAGAACAGTAAGTCTCATTTTGGCAAAGAAAACCTTTCGGAAAGTTTTGCAAATTCCTCAGGGCTTAAACGCTCTCTGGCCTCTTTTAAGAAAATTTGAGAGGCCTCCTTATCTTTATTAAAATACATATAAAGCCAGGCAAGAAAATAAAGGGAGGCTCCGTCTTTTTCTGGAGAAACCAGGATTTCCTGAAGGAGGTCTAAAGACCTTTGATAATCTCCCTTTAAAAAGGCAACTTTTCCAAGAAAAACTTTGTCATCAATGGTGAGTTCTGACACCTTTTGAAGGATCTCTTCTATTTCCTCATAGCGCTCTTCACTCCATAAAAACTGTAAAAGGGTTTTTCTGAAAAGGGGCTCCCTTTCATCCAATAGATAGGCTTTATAAAGATGATATTCAGCGTTTTTGCGATCTCCTTCCTCAAGATAAATAAGTCCAAGATTATAATGAATTCGGGGATCCTCCTTTATACAGCCACAGAGTTTTCCTCTTAAAATTGTTTTTGCCTTTGAGAGGTCCCTTAAGGCATAATAGATAGAAGCCTCACTTAAGGCGAGTTCTATAGGTTGAAGCGTATAAGGTTTTGCTCTTTGATAAAATTTGAGTGCTGCCTTTAGGTCCTCCCATTCATAAAAGAGATCTGCAAGGACATGAAGGGTAAAACCATCAAGAAAGTGAATCCTTTTACCTGCTCTTTTTGCATGCTCAAGGGTTGCATATCCAAGAAGGAAGGGATTTATTCCATAAAAGGGCTCCTCCCTTAAAAGCTTTGCTTCAACAATCCCAAGGGTATTTTTTTCTTCGGAAAGGGCTTTAAGGAGGTCATCAAGTTTTCTTTTTTCATATAAATAGTAATTAGCTTTGTCCTCAAAGTGATAGAGGGGAGGTAGAAAAGAGAGTAAATCTGGTGAAAGAGGTTTTTCTGAGACAAGAAGAATTCTTCCATTTGTTAAGGCTTTATGCCATTTCAAAGGTTCTCCCTTATTTTTGTAGAGAGTTAAGATTCCTTCAAGGTCATTTTTTGCTTTTCTATTTAAACGGGTAAAGCCTAAGGTTTTTTGAATTCTTAAAAGCTTTTGAATTTCCTTTAAGTCTATAGTTTCCTCTGAAAGTTCAAAATAAAGGGCTAAAAAGGATCTTTCCTTTTTCCATAACTCTATAAAGAGCTCGGTAATTCTTCCAAAGAGGAGAGGATAAAAGTAAAGGTTTTCAAGCCTAAAAAAGGTGTAGTTCTTTGGAGGTTTTCCCTTGAAATAAAAGATGTAGCCAGATAGCGGTTGAGTGGCAAGGAGAATTCTTAACAATTTAAAAGAAAAAAAGGGATTTTCAAAATTTTCTCTAAGGATTCTTTCAAGTACAAGATGACCTAAAATTTTTTCTTTCTCAAGTTTTAAAAGGTTTTCCGTATCCAAAAAGTGAAAATTTAGTTCCTCAAAAAAACTAAGATTATATTTTTGGTGAAGATAACTTTTCAAAAAGGGTAAGAGTTTTTCAGCTTCAGGGGGAAAGTTGGAGAGCATCTTTTAAGCGTAAAAGGGCCTCTTTAATTTTTGGAATATCTTCATAAAAAAGGGTTCTTGCCTCAAAGACAAGAGACTTTTCTTCGGCTATAGCAATAATAGGGGGTTCATTTTCTCTTAACTTTTTTTGAATTTCCTGAGGGGAAATTCCTTCAATTTCTAAAGAAACCCCATAAGAGGGAATATCAAGTAATGGCAAAGCCCCGCCACCTGTTTTTGCCGTAGTTGAAAGGAGCTTAATTTTGGCCCCGGGTATATTTAAGTCCCTAAGATGTCTTAAAAGCTTTTGAGCGATCTTTTTGACTTCCTCAGCTGGAGTGAGAATCATTCTCAAAACAGGGATGCTCTCTATGGCAAGATTTTCGTCTCTGTAAAGCTTGAGAGTAGCCTCAAGGGCTGCTAAAGTTAATTTATCAATTCTTATGGCTCGATTTAAGGGGTTTTTCCGAATTCTTTCAATGATTTCCTTTTTCCCAAGAATAATACCTGCCTGAGGGCCTCCAAGGAGTTTATCACCAGAAAAGGTCACTACATCAACCCCTGCTTTTAAAACCTCCTGAACAGTAGGCTCTTTCATAAGACCGTATTTGGCAAAATCAATCAAGCATCCACTTCCCAGATCCTCCATCACAGGGATTCCGTATTTTTTTCCAAGAGCTACAAGTTCCTCGCCACTTACCTCTTTGGTAAATCCTACAATAGCATAATTGCTTTTATGTACTTTGAGAAGCAAAGCAGTATTTTCAGATATGGCATTTTCGTAATCATGAAGATGGGTTTTATTAGTGGTTCCCACCTCTTTAAGGATACATCCAGCCCATTTCATCACCTCGGGGATTCTAAAGGAGCCTCCAATTTCAATAAGTTCTCCTCTTGAGACAATGACCTCTTTTCCAAAAGCAAGGGTGTTGAGAGTGATAAGCACTGCGCTGGCATTGTTATTAACAACAAGGGCAGCCTCAGCTCCTGTTAGCTCCTTTAAAAGCTCCTCAACATGGACATAACGACTCCCTCGCTTTCCTTCAATAAGATCATACTCAAGATTTGAATAATATCTTGCGATTTCTGCCATATGCTGAATTGCCGCTTCTGCTAAAGGTGCTCGACCAAGATTAGTATGAATTATAACTCCTGTGGCATTAATAACCCTTCGAAGATGAAAACGCTCATACTCCTCAAAAACCTCTTTGAGAATATTTAGGAGATCCTCTTCAGTTAATTCTTTAAGTGTTCCTTTTAAAATTTTTTCTCTTAATAACTGAGCTGCCTTTCTTGCAGGCTCTGTAAAATAGGAAAAGGGATATGAGGGATAGAGCTTGGCTAATTTTTCCTTTAACTCGTGAACTGAAGGAATTCTCATAGAGAGGCAACAAGTTTTTTAATGAATCTTTCCATACGGTGAAGGGCTTCTTCAAGAATTTTTTCCTCAGGCAGGAAAATAATTCTAAAGTGCTTGGTTCCTGGTTTTTGTCCAAAGCCACTTCCATGAACTACAACCACCCCTTCTTCAAGAATAAGCCTCTTTACAAATTCAAGATCAGAAATTTCAGGGATTTCAATTTTCGGAAAGGCATAGAAAGCACCAAGGGGCTTAATACAACGGATATAAGGCATGTTATTTAAACCCTCTACAATTAAATCTCTTCTTCTACGCAACTGTGGGATTACTTTTTTAATATATCCATTTTCGTTATTTAATGCTTCAGGAATAGCCCATTGAAAGGGATGAGGCGCACAAAGCCTAGCCCTTGCAAGCTTATGAATGGCCTCAATGTAATCTTCTAAAATTTCCTTAGGTCCGGAAACAATTCCCCAGCCCACTCTCCAGCCTGGGGCAAAATAGCACTTGGAAAGTCCATTAAAAGTAATAACTGGCACATCCTCTGTAAGGGCTCCAATGGAAATGTGTTCAAGCCCATCCTCAAGAACAAATTGGTCGTAAATTTCATCAGAAAAAATTACTAAATTGAATTTTCTTGCAATTTCTACTATCTGAAGTAGAGTCTCCTTTGAGTAAATAGCCCCAGTGGGGTTATTGGGATTTATAATTACAATAGCTTTGGTATTTTCGTCAATTGAGGCTTCAAGAGAGGCAAGATCAGGTTCCCAATTATTTTCCTCATCTAAATAGTAAAATCTTGGTTCAATGTTGAGTTTGGATATAATAGCCTGATAAAGAGGATAGCAAGGGCATGGTAAAATGATGTTTTCTCCAGGGTTAACAAGGGAGGCTATAGCAAACTCTATGGCTTCACTTGCACCCTGGGTAATAAAAATATCCACAGGTTTTATTCCCTTTCTTTCAGCATAAGCCTTAATGGCCTTAATTGCTTCAGGAATCCCGATGGAATCAGAGTAGGAATTATGGTTTTCTATCATGGCTTTATAGGCAGCTTCTATGAGATTTCTTGGGGTTACAAAGCCATATTTGACGGGATCTCCAATATTGAGATAAATAAGATCTTTACCAAGCTCAAGGGCCTGTTTAGAGGTTTCAACAATATCCCTTATTGCATACTCTACTCCCCAAGTTCGATTAGCAGGCTTGATTTTGTAAGTGAAGCTCATTTATCCGCAATCCTCCTCTCCTTGGTAAATATTTAAATTCAATATCTTCTTCCAAATTTCTCTCTTTGTCAAGTCCCCATGTTATTGTTGT
>CAZQQV010000039.1:0-13428 GCA_964595655.1 uncultured Caldimicrobium sp. | reverse complement strand
TCTGTATCCTGATAGGTTGTCTCAGAAGTCCAATATCTCAGGGTAAAAGTAGCAGGTGAAAGGTTTTCAGAAAGGGAAGTCACCCCTCCTGTGGTTGTTCTGATTTCACCTTGAGCAAGAGCTGTAACCTTAACCTTCATATTAATGTTTGGTGCCTCTTCAGTGATACTTGCTGAAAGGGCTGAAGTATCTGAAAGAGTGACCTTTTTTCCTTTAAAAATTTCATTCACATTAATGGAGTCATTAAAACTTTGTAGATCCTTTATGGCTGAAAGGAGATTAGAGAGAGATGAAGCCTTGGCTTGAAGAAGGGCTTTATTCTGGGTTATTTTTTCAATTTGTTTCTGTTTGTAAAGGGTTAAACTTTTTACAAAGGCATCAATATCTAAAAGTCCAGTCACATTGCTCATGTAAAAATCAGCCATCTCTAAGCCTCCCTCTCAAAAAAGATTCCCTTTAATTCCTCAAGGTTCCTGATTTCTTTCTTTAAAATTTCAAGAATAGCCTTTTTTAATTTCAGGATATCCTCAAGGGGTATCTGTTTAATAATCTCCTTGGTCTCAAGGTCAATAATTTTGTAAACTGGTATTTTCAAGTCTTCGTCTATTTCTATTTTAAGGGCTTTATTGTAAGAGGAAAGAATTTTATTAAGCCTCTCAATAAATTGATTTTTAAGCCCCCCTGTGGATTGAGTAAAACCTCTTTCTATAGCAGGCTCATCTTGATTAACCTTATCTTTATTTTGAGAAGAAGAGATGAGGGATTCTTTGATAATTTTTGAGAATTCCTTATTCAATTCCCTTTGGTTTATGGTTACACCTTTGATTTTCATTCCATTTCACCTCAATATATATTATCGGCAATTTTTAAAAATCCTATAGTGGAATTTTTTTAAAAATTTTTTGGGTCTTTTAAATGCCTCTTAGCAAACAAAGGCTTTAAGAGCTTTTTAAGGCAGAATTTTTGAGTGAAACCTATAAATTTTTAGATGTCTTTAAATTTAGACTTTAAGGGTTTACAAAGATTGAATTTAGGATAAAAATTAGAGTTAAATTCTTCAATGAGGGGTAGGAGATGGCAGTGAAGCATTTTTTAAGGATTTGGGATTTCACCAAAGAAGAGGTGGAAATTTTAATTGAAAGGGCTCTTACGATTAAAAGAACAAAAACCTGGGAAAAAAGTCTTCAGGGAAAGATTTTGGCTTTAATTTTTGAAAAGGCCTCAACAAGGACGCGAGTTTCCTTTGAGGCAGCTATGTTTAAGCTTGGCGGGGCTACTCTCTTTCTCTCAAGGGGAGATTTACAGCTTGCAAGAGGAGAGCCTATAAAGGACACAGCAAGAGTGCTTTCTCGCTATGTAGATGGCGTGGTATTACGGACCTATCTTCAGGAAACCATTGAGGAGTTTGCAAGATATTCTGAAATTCCTGTTATCAATGGCCTTTCCAACCGCTTTCATCCCTGTCAGGTCTTATCTGATATAATGACAATTATAGAAAAGGGAAAGGATCTTTACAAAAGTAAAATTGTTTGGCTTGGGGATGGAAATAATGTTGCCCAGTCCTGGGTTGAGGCAAGCGCGCTCCTTGGATTTCCTTTAATTCTTTGTTGTCCAGAAGGTTTTGACCCAGAGGAAGACCTCTTAAAGGAAGCAAAAGAGCGTTTCAACGCCAAAATTGAAATAATTAGATCCCCAGAGGAGGCCCTTTCAGATGCAGATATAATAAACACGGATGTCTGGATCAGCATGGGGCAGGAAGAGGAAACAGAAAAGAGAATAAAGGCCTTTAGAGGATTTACCCTGGATTATGATCTTCTCAAAAAGGCAAAGCCCTCAGCCATTGTTCTTCATTGTCTTCCTGCTCACAGAGGTGAAGAAATCACTGAAGAAGTTTTAGAGGGGCCTCAATCTGTCGTCTGGGATCAAGCAGAGAATAAAATGTGGTTTCACATGGCTCTTCTTGACTACCTTCTTAAAAAGTCTTAAAATGAAATAACAAAAATTAATTTTTTGGAGGGAGTATTTAATGAAGATTGAAAGAGATTCCTTTGTAAGGCTTGTTTATTCTATGAGTATTGAAGGAGAGAAAACTCCTGAGTGGTTTTCAAGGCCTATTGAAGTTTCCTTTATTTTTGGAAGGGAGCCTATTCCTCTCATTATTGAAAAAGCTATTTTGGGCAAAGAACAAGGAGAAACCGTTGAGATTACTATCCCGCCTCAATCTGCCTATGGGCCCCGTCTTGATTATCTTGTTAAAGAAGTGGATTTAAACTCCCTAAAACATCCAGAAAAGGTGATTCCTGGGGAGTGGTATGAGGAAGTCTCTCCTTATGGTTCAAGGACCTTCTTTAAGGTTCTTGAGATCAGGGGAGATAAGGTTATTGCTGATTTCAATCATCCTGCCGCAGGAAAAAATGTAATTATGAAAATTGAGGTCCTTGAGGTTCGTCCTGCTACAGCTTATGAGATAATGGCAGCTGAACTAAGGGCTTGCGGAGGAGGCTGAAGATAAATTCTTCCTTCTCGGAGAGAAGCTTCATCCATTCCTAATGAGCCTTCTTGAGATAAAAAACCTCACTGTTGGAATCGAAAAAACAAAGGAAATAATTCTTAACAAAGTTTCCTTTTCTCTTTATCAAGGTGAAATTCTTGGAATTCTTGGAGAAAGTGGGTCTGGGAAATCCCTAACAGCCCTTTCAATTTTAAGACTGCTACCTCCTGGTTTGACCTATTTTGATGGAGAAATCTTTTTTCAGGGTCAAAATCTTTTAAGATTAAAGGAAGAGGAAATTAATCAAATAAGGGGAAAGGAAATCTCCATTGTTTTTCAGGATCCTTTGAGCACTTTAAATCCCGTTTTAACCATAGGAGAACAAATTGAGGAGGTTTTATTTTATCATCTCGGGCTAAAGGGAGAAAAGGCAAAGGAAAATATTATTAAAGTCCTCAAAGATGTGGGAATCCCTGATCCAGAGTTAAGGACTAAAAACTATCCCCATGAGCTTTCAGGTGGCCTAAGACAAAGGGCAATGATTGCCATGGCCATTTCTTGTAATCCTAAAATTTTGATTGCCGATGAACCTACCACTGCCCTTGATTTAACCATTCAAATGCAAGTTCTTGAACTCTTAAAAACTTTGAATCGGGAAAGGGCTTTGTCCATTCTCTTTATAACCCATGATATTGGGATTTTGAGATGGTTTGCAAGCCGCATCATAGTTTTTTACAAAGGTGAAATCCTTGAGATGGCTCCTACAGAAAGGCTCTTTAAAAATCCTCTACATCCTTACACAAAACTTCTTTTTGATTCCTATCCCGGAAAAGGAAAGTTAAAATCCATTGAATTTTTTGATAAGGCTAATTCAGGGGCGGTTTTCTGCAAATTTTATGGAAGATGCCCTAAGGCCTGTAAAAAGGCCCTTGAGGACAAGCCCGAGCTTAGGGAGGTTTATCCCTCTCATTTTGTGAGGTGTTTCCTTTATGAATGAAGAGGTGCTTGCAGAAGTAAAGAATGTTTATAAAAGTTATAGCATTAGAACTTATTTCTTTAAAAGGCTTTCCTTTTATGCCCTTATTGATGTCTCTTTGAAAATTAAAAAGGGAGAGGTTGTGGTTTTATTGGGGGAAAGCGGATGCGGAAAAACAACCCTTGGGAAAATCATTCTTGACCTTGAAAGGCCTGATAGAGGAGAAGTTTTTTGGTTTGGTCACCCTCTAAGTTCTATCACTAAAAAACTCTATAAAAAATTTCGTCCCAAAATTCAGGCCCTCTTTCAGGATAGTTTTGCTTCTTTAAATCCTCGTTTTAAGGTAAAAGAGATTCTTATGGAACCCTATTTGATAAACTTCGGTGGATCTAAAAAAGAGGCTCTAATTAAAGCAATTGAGGTTTTGCATCAGGTTGGACTTTCTGAGGAATTTTTAGAAAGATATCCCCATCAATTGAGTGGTGGCCAGAGACAGAGGGTTGCCCTTGCAAGAGCCCTTATCACTGAACCTGATCTGATTGTTCTTGATGAACCAACTTCTGCCCTTGATATGACTATTCAAAGCCAAATCCTTTTGCTTCTTAAAAATTTAAAGGAAACGCGGGGTCTTAGTTATTTACTTATTACCCACTCTTTACCCACAGCCCTTGAGATGGCAGACAAGGTTGTGGTGATGTATCTTGGTAGAATTATTGAATCCTTTCAAAAAGAGGTTTTTAAGAAAATACCTCACCATCCCTATACAGAGATGCTCTTAAAATCCTTTCCTGATCCTTTCTCTGAAAATCCTCCAGATGTTTCCTTTGTAAAAGGGGAGCCTGCAAGTCCCCTTAAAAGACCTGAAGGCTGTGAATTTTATCCCCGGTGCCCTGAGGCTGATTCCCTTTGCAGAAAAGAAAAACCCCCACTTGTAGAGAATCCCCTCTACCAGATTTCTTGCTTTAAGCGCAACTAAACTTAAGTCCTTAATCTAAAGTTAAAGATCCATTTGATAGAAATTTAAAGAAAATTTAAGAAAAATTTAAAAAGAGAAAGGATTACCATAAAAAAGTTCAAAACCTTGGTGAAATCAGATATTAAAAGATAGGAAAAACCAGCAAGTAAAAATTCTCTTTGTTTATCTCTTTGAGATGTCGAAAATATTTAACTAAAAACTGGTGTGAGAGATTTCCTGAAGATTTTTCTTGGCATCTTTGAGAAATTTTGGAGGCCTAAGGTATAATATAAAAAGAGTCAGCCATATTGTTTTCTATGATGGTTTTTAAATGAGAGGAAATTCAGTTTGACTTGAAGATTTTGGGTGTTTTGGCTGGGTTAAAGGTCTTTTAGCAATCTTGAGTCAAAAAGGAGAGAAATAAAGTTGAGAGGTAGGAGGTTATTTTTCTATGCGTAAGGAAATTGAATATTTAAAGGCAAGGCTTAAAGAGCTTTTGCCTGTTAATATTTATAAAGTTTGGTTTTCTGATGTGAAGGCCTTTGTAAAGGAAAATATTCTTAATTTTGTTGTTCCTAACGAGTTTGCTAAGAGCTGGCTTAAAGAAAACTATGGTAATCTTTTGCAAACTTTGGCACAAGAAATGGGATATAGAGGGATTGATTTTATCGTTTCTGAAACCCCCAAGGCAGAGCAATTAATTCTTCCCTATAATCCTGTAGAGCTCTTTGGAAGAAAAATTTCTCCTAAATATACCTTTGAAAATTTTGTTGTGGGAAAATGCAACGAACTTGCCTTTAAGGTTTGTTATCGTCTCTTTGAGGAAAAACCAAAGGGTTATTTTATTTATCTTTATGGAAATTATGGGCTTGGGAAGACTCACCTGACTCAAGCTGTAGGGAATGGGCTTTTAGCCCAGGGGTTTGATCGGGTTATCTATTTTACTGCCCAAGATTTTATGAGTTATCTTCTTAAGTACTTAAAAGCTGGACAGATTGAAAGTTTTAAGGAAAAAATTAGGCAGGCCTGTGATCTTTTTCTTCTTGATGGAATTCATTTTCTTGCAGGAAAGGAATTTACTCAGGCAGAGCTTTCTTTTTTAATTGATCATTTACTTGATCAGGGAAAGACGGTTGTTTTCACTTCTTTAAGTCTTCCTCAGCAGTTAAGGGATATTGATAGTTCCCTGAGATCGAGACTGAATGCCAGTCTTTTGGTGAGACTTAATCAGCCAGATTTTGAAACGAGAAAACGCATTATCCGCTTTAAGGCCAAAAAGTCTGGCTACAAGTTCCCAAGTGAGGTTGTGGATTATCTTGCAAGAAATCTAAGAGGAGATATAAGACAACTTGAAAGTGCAGTCATAGGGCTTATTGCCAGAGCAAGCCTCCTTAAGGAACCTATCACCCTTGAACTTGCAAAAGAACTTCTTCTGGAAATATCAAGTGAAAGGACTGAAACCCAAGAAATAGAAATAATTCTCGAGGGAGTGTGTAAGTTCTTTGGGGTTTCAAGAGAAGAAGTTCTCTCAACTTCAAGAAAGAAAAATCTCGTTCTTGCAAGGCAAGCGCTCATTTATCTACTGAAAAATTTTGCTCAAAAAAGCTTAAAGGAGATTTCTGCCTTTGTTAAAAAGGAACATTCCACAGTGATATATCATCTTAAAACCTTTGAAAGAAGGCTTCAAGAGAATAGAGCCTTTAAGATGCAGATTGACTTTCTTTTAAAGGAGCTTTCTCAGGAGCTACCATTAAGAACAGAGGCTTCACATACTGAAGAGGAGCTTTTTGAGGAAGGGCTTGAGGTTAAATAAAGAGGCTTTAAAGGAATTAAAAGAGCTTCTTAAAGAAAGACTTCTTACTCGTGATGATGAGCTTTTTCCTTATGGCTTTGATGCCTCTTCACTTTTCTTTTTACCTGATGCAGTTGCTCTTCCTGAGAAAAAAGAAGAAATTCTTGAGATATTAAGACTTGCTGATAGGTTTGAATTTCCAGTAATTGCAAGAGGATGCGGAACGGCAACCACAGGAAGTCCTCTTGCCATAGAGGGAGGTCTTGTGGTTTCCTTTACACGCATGAATAGAATTCTTGAACTCAATCTTGAGGAAAGAACTGTCAGAGTTGAACCAGGGGTTATAAATGGAGATCTCAAGGCCTATCTTAAAAAATATGGGCTTTTTTATCCCCCTGATCCTGCAAGTTATGCCTTTTCATCCATTGGTGGAAATGTGGCAACTGGGGCTGGTGGTCCAAGGGGGCTTAAATATGGAACTACTAAAGATTATGTTCTTTCTCTTGAGGTTGCTCTTCCCGGTGGAAAAATTTTAAAAACTGGCCCCCAAACTTTAAAAGGGGTTGTACCCTTTAATCTCACTCCTCTCTTTGTGGGCTCTGAAGGAACCCTCGGGCTTTTTTTGGAGATAGTGTTGAAGGTTTTGCCCCTTCCAGAAAAGAGAAAACTCTATCTTGTCTTTCTCTCCGAAGAAGAAAAGGCCTTTTCCCTCATTACAGACCTTCTTATAAAGGGCTTAACCCCAGCCTCTGCAGAATTCGTTGATAAAACCACTCTGAAAGTTCTTGGAGAAAAGCTTCAAAACTTTAAGGTTCCCTCTTATCCCTATGAAGCCCTTCTTTTCGTAGAACTTGATGGAAGGGAAGAAGAGGTAAAAAAAGAAAGCAAGCTTTTTGAAGATTATTTAGCCCAAACAGGTTTAAAATATCTTTTAGCTGAAGAGGAAGAAGAAATTGAGAAATTATGGGAAATAAGAAGAGGTATTTCTCCCTCTCTCAAAAAACTTGGCTCCAAAAAACTTTCTGACGATATTACCCTTCCAAGAAGGGCCCTTTCTCAATTTTTAAAATGGATAAGAGAAAGGGAAAAGGCCTTAAAGATTCCCATATGTGCCTTTGGGCATGCAGGGGATGGAAATCTCCATGTGAATCTCTTATACGAAGAGGCCCAAGTAGAGACTGCCCAATCTTTAAGAGAGCAAATTTTAAAAAAAGTGTTAGAACTCTGCGGCACTATTTCGGGAGAGCATGGAGTAGGCTATACTAAAAGGCCTTATGTAGTTTGGGAGCTTGATCCTTTGCAGATTGAAATAATGAAAAAAATTAAGAAGATTTTTGATCCCAAGGGCCTTCTAAATCCACAGATTAAAATACCTGATTAGGACTTTAGTCAGTTGGTGGAAGGCGTCTTTTTGAGGTGGGGTATTCGAGGATTTCAAGAACAGCTTTCAGGGTTTCAGGGCTTACAGTAATCTGTTTGAAAACCCTAAGCCCAGCCTCCTTTATAGCCTCTTTCCAGAAGGCATCCCTTTCAAAGTCTCTACTTTCATAATCATATTCGTAATAAACTTCCTTTATGCCTGCACTGGCAATCAATTTAAGACATACATAGCAGGGAGCAAGGGTGCAGTAAAGACTTGCGCCCTCAAGGGAGATTCCAAAGCGTGCAGCCTGGGCAATGGCATTGGCCTCGGCATGGCTTGCTCTACAGTAATTATACTTATCAATGTCAGGGATACCCTTTTCCCGTCTAAAGCAGTATCCAGGACCTTTGTCAGTACAATGCCAAGCACCAGGCATTGGGCCATTGTAGCCTGTTGCAAGAATGCGTTTGTCCTTGACTATCACTGCACCAGTTGGCCTTGAGTTACAGCCTGAACGCACTGCCACAAGTTTAGCAATAACCATAAAATACTCATGCCAGCTTGGCCGATACATTTTTTACCTTTTATAAAAGGGAAATTTTTCGCAAAGTTCCTTCACCTTTTTTCTTATTTCTTTTCGTAAGCCCTCTTTATTAGGATTTTTTAAAATTTCGCACATCCAGTGAGCCACCTCTTCCACCTCTTTTTCCTTTAATCCCCTTGTGGTTATAGCTGGTGTTCCAATTCTAATACCGCTTGTTATTTTCGGGGGAAGGGGATCAAAGGGAATAGCGTTTTTATTAACGGTAATTCCTGCCTCCTCAAGAAGACTTTCTGCCTGAGCCCCAGTAAGTCCTTTACTTGATACATCTATCAAGACGAGATGATTGTCCGTTCCACCAGAGACTACTCTGAAGCCCTCAGCTTTAAAAACTTCAGCAATAACCTTGGCATTTTTAACCACCTGTTGCTGATAACTTTTGAATTCAGGCTCTAAGGCCTCTTTAAAGCAGACAGCTTTAGCAGCTATGATGTTCATGTGAGGACCGCCCTGAATTCCTGGGAAAACAATTTTATCTATGAGTTTTCCCCATTTTTCCTTGCAAAGAATAAAGCCTCCCCTTGGGCCCCTTAAAGTTTTATGCGTGGTTGAGGTGATAAAATCAGCATAAGGAACCGGGGAGGGATGAATTCCTGCAGCAACAAGCCCAGCAATATGAGCCATATCAACCATGAGGTAAGCTCTTACTTCCTGAGCAATATGATAAAAGGCTTCAAAATCAATGGTCCTCGGATAGGCACTTGCCCCAGCAATGATGAGCTTTGGCTTTTCTGTAAGGGCAATTTTTCTTATCTCTTCATAGTCAAGCATTTCCGTTTCTTTTGAGACGCCGTAGTGAACCACTTTATATAGTTTTCCAGAAAAATTAACAGGGGCACCATGCGAGAGGTGTCCTCCGTGGGAAAGATTCATGGAAAGAATTGTATCCCCGGGATTAAGAATGGCAAAAAAAACCGCCATATTCGCTTGGGTTCCTGAGTGGGGCTGAACATTGGCATACTCTGCTCCAAAAAGAAGCTTTAATCTTTCAATGGCAATTTTTTCCACTTCATCTACAAATTCACAGCCTCCATAATATCTGGCTTTGGGATAACCTTCAGCATATTTATTCATAAGAGGGGACCCTTCAGCCTCCATCACTGCTCTTGAGGCAAGGTTTTCAGAGGCTATCATTTCAAGCTGAAACTCCTGCCTTTCTGTCTCCCTTTCAATGAGCTCATAGATCTCTGGATCAACCTCTTTTAAGAAGGACATTTTTATCCTCCAAGTTGATATTTTTCCAATTTGTAGCGAAGCATTCTTTCTGTAATACCAAGGAGTTGTGCTGCCCTAACTTTTACACCCTTTGCTTTTTCTAAAGCCTCTTTAATGCGAATTTTTTCAAGGGTTTCAACAGCTTCTTCAAGGGGAAGAGTCATCAATTTATCTAAGAGATTCTCTTTTTTAGAGGCCCCTTCAGTAAAACCCAGGTCTTCCTTTGTTAAAATCTCATTTTCAGCAAGAATTATACCCCTTTCAATGCGATTTTCCAGTTCCCTCACATTTCCAGGAAAGGAATGTTGGTAAAGCGCAGAAAGGGCTTCCTGAGAGACGCCTTGAATGGATTTTCCATACTTGCGATTGAATTTTTCAATGAAAAAATTCGTAAGGGGAAGGATATCCTCTTTTCTTTCCCTTAAAGGGGGTATGTGAAGGTTGATAACATTCAGTCTCCAGTAAAGGTCCTCCCTGAAGAGTCCCTTTTCAATCATCTCCTCAAGATTCCGATTGGTTGCGGTAATTAACCGAAAATTAACTTTAAGTTCCTTAAGACCTCCAAGTCTTCTAAAGGTTTGATCTTGAAGGACTCTTAAAAGTTTGGCCTGAAGACTCATGGGCATTTCTCCAATTTCATCAAGAAAGAGGGATCCTCCCTCTGCTAATTCAAAAAGTCCTGGTTTGGTTTGGGTGGCCCCAGTAAAAGCCCCTTTTTCATATCCGAAAAGCTCTGCCTCAAGAAGGGTTTCGGGAATGGCTGCACAATTTATTTTGATAAAGGGCCCATCTGATCTCGGACTAACCTGGTGTATCAATTTGGCAATAACTTCTTTTCCTGTTCCCGATTCCCCTGTGATAAGAACTGGGGCCTCGGTTTGGGCAATTTTGTTAACAAGCGCTAAGATTTTTTTCATAGCCGGGCTTTCTGCAATAATGCCTTCAGGAGTTTTCCATTCATCTCTTGAAAGGTATTTAAGCCTTTCCTTTAAAAGAAAAACTTCCTTAGTAAGTTTGTATTCATTTAAGGCTCTTTCTATAATTAAAAGTAATTCCTCAAGATTTATGGGTTTTGAAAGATAGTGATAGGCCCCTTTTTTCATTGAAGTTACTGCATGCTCAATGCTTGCAAAGGCAGTTATCATTATAACAGGAATAAGAGGAAAGTTTTCCTTAATGTAGGTTAAAAATTCAAGGCCATCTCCGTCAGGTAGCCTCCAATCCAGTAAAACAAGATTTATTTCTTGGGTTTTGAGGAGTTCCTTTGCCTTCTCAATAGTGGAAGAGCTAAAGGTCTGAAATCCCTTCTTTTGCAAGAATTCTTCAATAATCTCTCTTTGAAGTTTTTCGTCTTCCACTATTAAAATGCTTTCTCTTTTCATGGCTCTTTCCAGGTAAGTCTGAAAATTTTACCAGTTTCTTTAAGATTTTCTATTTCAACTTTTCCCTGATGGGCTTCAATGACCTTTTTAACCAAATAAAGCCCAAGCCCAAAGCCCTCCTTCTTTGTGCTATAAAAGGGTTCAAAAATTTTTTCCATAAGTTCTTCAGGGATTTTTTCTCCGCTATCGTATATTTCAAAAATATAGGTCTGGTTTTCCTTTTTAAGGGTAATCTTTATCTCTCCGCCCTCTGGGACAGCTTGGAGGGAGTTTTTGACCAAATTTTCTATGGCCTTTTTTAACCAGAAGGGATCTCCATAAAGAGTCTCAACCCTGTTTTCTACATCAATTTTTACATTTTTACCAGATTGGGCAACAAGAAGTTTCATTTCAAAAAGGAGGTCCTCTGGATCAAAGTATTTGGGTGTGATATTTATTTTTTTGTGGAAAAGAAGAATTTCTTGGCTCCATTCAAGAAGGCCTTTAACTTCATTTAAAATTTGTTTTTGAAGGGGATTTTCTGAAGGAGTTGAGTAGGTCTGAAGAAGTAGAGAAAGATTGTTAAGACTGTTTCTCAGTTCATGGGCAAGGGTTGCAGCCATTCTTCCAAGAAGAGCAAGCTCCCTTTCTGCTTGAAGCTTTCTTTCAATCTCTTTTTTCCTCTCTTCTGCCTCTGCAAATCTAAAATAGAGATAAAACACCACAGCAAGTGTTATCACGCAAAAAATGAAGTTTATTAATAGATAATTCCTTAGAGTTCTCTTGTAGTATGAAATATCTAAAGTTAAATAAATGCAGTATTCTTTATTTTCAAGAACGGTTTTTCTAAAGGCCTTTAAAAGATTTTTTTCTTTCAATATTCGGTTTTGACAATCTTTAATAGGAAGTTCCCTTTCTTTATAATTCCAAGAAAGAAAAGCCTTTCTTTGATAGAAAATGGCAAGACTTAAAAATTTTTCCCTTTTGAAAAGATCCTCAAGAAAATCCACAAGCTCTAAAAGCCAGCCTTTGCTTTCTGGAAGTTCTGCAAATTCTGGTATAAAAGGAATCTTATAAAAACTTTCCAGAAACTTCACATAATCTGAAAGTTTTCCTTCCACTTGATCAAGGGTAGTTTCCACCTTAGTTTTAAGGGATTGGTCAAGGTAAAGTTTGAAGTAAAAGAATTGGAAAAAACAAAAGAAAATAAGTAATAAACTGAAGATTGTGGTAAAGAGACCAAGGGGTTCTTTAAGAATTTTTAAAGTTTTTCTACTCAAAGTTTTTTAAATCCCTCCAGAGTTTGTAAAATCTCTCTTTGAAAAACTTTTCCTTTCCTTCACCTGAGGGGGAGTAAATACGGCTGTCTTTTATCTCAGAAGGGAGGTATTCCTGCTGAACAAAGCCTCCTTCATAATCATGAGGGTATTTATAGCCCTTTCCGTATCCTAATCTTTCCATAAGATAGGTAACAGGGTTTCTTAAATGTAGGGGAACAGGAAGGGCTCCATATTTTTCTACCAAGGCTTTGGCTTTCTGTAAACTTTTATATACAGAATTGCTCTTTGGAGCAAGGGCTACATATAAGGCTGCCTCAGCAAGAGCAAGCTCACCTTCAGGGGATCCAAGTTTTTCATAAGCCTTGTAGGCATTAACTGCAAGGATAAGGGCCATGGGATCAGCAAGGCCCACATCTTCAGCTGCGCAAATAATAATTCTTCTTGCTATATACAAAGGATCTTCTCCAGCTTTAAGCATTCGTGCAAACCAATAAAGAGTTGCATCAGGATCACTCCCTCTCATACTTTTGTGAAAGGCGGAAATAAGATTGTAGTGTTCCTCTCCACTTTTATCATAAAGAAGGGGTCTTTCAAGAAGATCTTTAGAGAGATCCTCAAGGCTTATCTGAGTTTTACCTTCTGCTTCCATTCCCTCAACAAGAATTTCAAGAGTGTTAAGAGCAACTCTTGCATCTCCCATTGAGGCCTCAGCAAGAATTTTAAGAACTTCCTCTTCTATATGAATTTCCCTTTTTCCAAGACCTCTTTCCTTATCAGAAAGTGCTTTTTTAAGAATTTCCAAAAGGTCTTCCTTTGACAAGGGCTCAAGCTTTACCACTTTTGCCCTGGATAAAAGAGGAGGGATAATCTCAAAGGAGGGATTTTCCGTTGTTGCCCCAAAAAGAAAGATATCTTCCCTTTCTACATAGGGGAGAAGAAAGGATTGCTGGGCTTTGTTAAAACGATGAATTTCATCTATGAAGAGAATGGTTGGGGTTCCAAGGCGTTTAAGATTTTCCGCTTTAGTCAGTATTTCCTTTAGGTCTTTTAAGGTGGTATCAACGGCACTAACATTTACAAAGTGGACTTTGAAATGTTTGGCAAGAAGCTGGGCTAAAGTGGTTTTTCCGCATCCAGGAGGTCCCCATAAAATAAGAGAAAAGGGTTTTCCTCTTTTCAGAAGAAGGTTAAGAACTGAGCCTCTTTCAAAGAGGTGCCTATGCCCGACAAATTCTTCTAAACTTTTTGGTCTTAGTCTTTCTGCAAGGGTTGCCATAACTAAAAATAAAAACCTCCTTTTGTAAAATTCAAGATTTGGGATTGAAACAATGGTCTAACCAAAAAAATGGTTGCAGCAGGCCTTAGCCTTCGAATGGTTAAGACTTGAAAAGATA
>CAZQQV010000038.1:0-13546 GCA_964595655.1 uncultured Caldimicrobium sp. | reverse complement strand
CTCCTTTCCAAGAAAAACTCAATTCCTCACTAAACTTTGCTCAAGAGCACCCTCTTTGTCCTCCTCAAGAAGCTATACCAATCTCTTCGTCTGTTAAGTAACAGGCTGGATCAGGCGCCCACACATCTCCATAATAGGCCTCAGCCCTCACCCTAAAATTCCCCCCACAAACCTCAAGAAATCTACATTTAGCACACCTTCCCTTAACATGTTTCTTTTTCTCCTTAAGTTTAGCCATAAGAGGATCACTTGTGTCCATCCAGATCTCACTAAAGGGCCTCTCCCTCACATTTCCAAAACTATAATGTCTCCAAAACTGATCTGCATGCACTGAACCATCCCAAGAAACACACCCAATTCCCACACCTGAATTATTCCCACCATTCATAAGAAGAAGCTGATAAACCTCTTCTGCCCTGGGATTCCCCTCTCTTTTCATGCGGAGATAAAGATAGGGTCCATCGGCATGGTTATCCACAGTTAAAACCTCAACCTTAAGTCCCTTATCATGAAGTTCTTTGGTTCTGTCAATGATATAATCCACCCATTTTCTTGTCTCTTCGTGAGAAAGATCCTGCTCAATTAGATTACTTCCTCTTCCAGCATAAACTAAATGATAGAAACAAATTCTCGGAATCCTCATTTCTTCCACAAAATCAAAAACCTTAGGGATTTCTTCAGCATTAAATTTATTAATAGTAAATCTTAAACCCACTTTTATTCCTTCTCTCTGGCAATTTTCTATGGCTTTAACCACCTTTTCAAAACACCCTTTTGAGACTCTAAAACGATCATGCACCTCGCCAATCCCATCAAGACTAATCCCCACATAGGAAAGGCCAAGTTTTTTTAACTCTTTTGCAAGGGCCTCGTCAATAAGGGTTCCATTGGTGGATAATACTGCTCTTAAACCAAGACTTACTGCCTTATGAATTAAATCAAGAATATCTGACCTAACCAAAGGCTCTCCACCAGAAAAAAGCACCACAGGACAACCAAATTGAGCTAAATCTTCAAGAAGCCTAAAACCCTCCTCAGTGGTTAACTCATTCTCAGCAGGACTGTTATCAGCTGAGGCATAACAGTGAATACATCTTAAATTGCAAGCCTTGGTGACATTCCAGACAACTACAGGTTTTTTATCAGCAGAAAACTGAAGGAGATGAGAGGGAAGATCCTTGGCCCTCCTTCCATATCTCAAAGGATCAGAGGGCTCAACTGTTCCACAATAAAGTTTAGAAATCCCAATCATTTAAAATTCACCTCCCACTTAAATATTTACCAAGTTTTAGCTTCTGCAAACATTTCGCTCACTCTGTAATTCCCTATTCCAGTCTCCATCAAAATTTGCAAAGGCTAAATTTCTCAACAGAATTTCAAAATTATAATCAGCCATCTCCACCTCAATCAAAGAACCTTTTTCAAAAATTTTTTAAAATATTCTTTAATTTCTTCTTCTTTTAAGGGGCAGTGGATAATTCCATCTGCCCCGCTATCCCTTGCCTTAACTTCCTCTTCATAATAATCACACTTACAGACCGCAAGAACAGGTATATCGCTTGTTTTGGGATGGGACTTAAGAAGAAGAATTGCCGCAAATCCATCTAAAAGAGGCAAATCTTTCTCCAAAATAATGAGCTCCGGTCTAACTTTTTTAGCCTTCTCCAAAAGTTCTTCCCCGGTTTCTACTTTTTCATAAGAAATTTTGAATTTTTCAAGAATCGGCCTTATCTTTTCAAAGATCCCTTCAGAGAGAGCAACAAGAATCATTTTATCCTTTTATAAGCTCCTCCAAGTATCTATCTGGATTAACAAAAGCCGTCCTTGTAATGTAAAATCTATTTCTTTGGGCACTTTCCTTTAAAAGGGAAAAGGTGTATTCAAATCTTGTCAGAGCCTTTTCACAGAAGGAAAAAACTCCCAAATCCTTCTTAATTACCTCTTCCATGATATGATCAATGGCATCTTCAGTAAAAATAGCCTGAATCTGATTGCGCCTTGAAAAGGTGGTTTCATAAGCCTTAATCTGATGATAAGTATGCTGTAATCTTTCAAGGGCCTGGACAAGCTCTATGTCCTCACCTTTGTAAAGTTCAAAAAGAAGGCTTAGTCTTTTAGGGGTAATTTCAAAGGATTTCTGGTCTGGAAAGGCATGGGGCTTCCTTTCAAGATACTCAATCATCCTCTTCCTTTCGTCCTGAATAGCCCTGTTATAGGCCTCAATCCACTTTTCAGAGGAAGGATTATTGAGGATGGCTCTAAGATATCCCTCTGGATCTAAAATAAGCTCTTCTGTTACACCAAGAAAATTTATCTTCTCTGAAGGAAGCACCCTTTCAAAGGGAATTAGAGAATTTTCAAGAACCCTAACAAGGGCTCTTGCCCCTGTATTATCTTTATAAGCTATTTTAGCTATTTCCCTTAAAGCTGAATCCGTGAAGGCAAGATCTATCCCATAAACTTTAAAATCTCTCTTTTTATTGAGCATAATTATGTTATTTGGATTGGCAAGAATTTGATAAAGCTCTTCCTCTGTTAAAGGATCAAAAACAGCAATCACAGGGAATCTTCCAACAAATTCTCTTTCAAATCCATAAGCCACAAGGTCTTCAGGGGTGACAAACTTTAGGTAATTGACCTTTTTATCTTCCTTTCCCTCAACTTCAGAGAGAAATCCCAAGCTTTGCTTTTTTAGGCGCTTCTTGATTATCTCTTCAAGCCCCTGAAAGGCCCCACTTACCACAAAGAGGATATACTTGGTATTAAGAGTCAGTTTTTTTCTTTTATTTTTTCCTTCCTCAGGAAATTCAATTAGTTGAAAACCTTCCTGGGGCATTTTAATTTCAACCTCTGTCTCTTCAAGAAGCTTAAGTAATGCCCTTTGAACCCCGGTGCGGGAAACATCAGGCCCGATAACCTCACCTGGGGATGCAATCTTATCAATCTCATCAAGATAAATAATGCCAAACCTTGCTTTTTCCAAATCTCCACCCGCTTCAAAGTAAAGATCTCTCACAAGGTCCTCCACATCTCCACCCACATATCCCGTTTCACTAAACTTTGTTGCATCTCCCTTAACAAAGGGAACCCCAAGCTTTTTAGCAATGAGCTTTATTGTAAAGGTCTTTCCAACTCCCGTTGGTCCAATTATAATGATGTTGTTCTTAACAAAACCTACTCCCTCATAGTAAGGCTCTTTTAGAAGAAGGGATTTTGCCTTATGAAAATGTGTGCAGATTTTAGTTGCTATAATCCCCTTTGCAAGATCTTGACCAATCAAATATTCATCAAGATAGGCTTCAAGTTCAATGGGTTTGAGATTAAAGTTTAAAAGAAAATTTGATTGCGTAAGATTTATTCTTTCTACTTTGGGTTTGCCTGGTTTAAACATATCTTGAAAATTCAATATAAGCCCTATTCTTAAAAAGTAAAGACTTTAGTATTCCTCATAACAACTCCTCTGGATCCACATCAATCTCCATTTTTATACCCGTATATTTTTCCTCTTTAAAAGGCTCTAAGAGGGCATGAATTTCTTTGGAGGTATCTCCCTTTATAAGAAGCTGCCAGCGATAAAGACCCCTCAATTTTCTCATAGGACAGGGTGAAGGCCCAAGTATTTCAAGAGAAAATTTTTTTGCCAATTTAATAGCCTCCATTTTTTCCTTTAGTTTTATAGCCCTTTCTTTTATTTTTTCCTCATTTACTCCCTCAAAACGAATAACCGCAAGTTTTTTAAAGGGAGGAAATCCGTATTTTTTCCTTTGCAAAAGCTCTTCATAGAAAAATCCCTCGTAATCTTGGGAGAGGGCCTTGGAAATAACATAATGATCAGGAAGAGCGGTTTGAATTAAAACCCTTCCCCTTTCATCTTTTCTTCCTGCCCTTCCTTCAGCCTGAAGCAAAAGCTGAAAGGTCCTTTCACTGGCTTTATAATGGGGTAAAAAAAGCCCCTCTTCAGCTCTTAATACCACAACCAAATTCACCTGCGGAAAATTGTGCCCGTGAACTCCCATTTGGGTCCCAACAATTATTTTGGGAAAGGGAGCATAAATCTTTTCAAAAAGCTCAGAAAGCCTCTTTTCAGAACTTACACTGTCTCTGTCAAATCTTACCACTTCAACCCCAGGAAATTCCCCCTTAAGAATCTCCTCAATACGCTCTGTTCCAAATCTCAAAAATTTCCATTTTCCCCTTTTACATTGAGGACAAAGAATCTTTACATTCACACCAAAGGAACAGTAATGACAAAGGATAGCCTCTTCATCTTTGTGATAGGTAAGAGGTATTCCGCAATTTGGACACTCCCAGACATAGCCACACTCCTCACACTTAACAAGAGGTGCATATCCCCTTCTGTTAAGATAAACAAAAACTGACCTTCCCTTCTCTAAAGTATTCTCTATTTCTCTTTTAACTTCTTCAGAAATTATATTTCCCCTTTTATAAAGGGTAAGTTTAACTTCTGGCATGGTCACAAAGGGTCTTTCAGTGAGGGTAAGGAGGTGATATTTGCCTGTTTTAGCAAAATAATAGGATTTTATGCTTGGAGTTGCTGAACCGAGAAGAACAAGGGCCCCCTCCATTTTTCCTCTCACCAAGGCAAGATCTCTTGCATGATACTTGCAAGGAAGATTTTCTTCCTTATAAGAGGAATCGTGTTCCTCATCCACGATGATAAGTCCGAGTTTTTCTACAGGGGCAAAAATCGCTGACCTTGTGCCAATAACAATATCTGCCCTTCCATCAAGCACCTTCATCCATTCAGAAAGCCTCTGTTGAGGAGTAAGGGCACTGTGAAGAAGGGCCAAACGCTCTCTAAAGTGCTGATATAATACCTTCTCAACAAAGTGAGTTAAGGCAATCTCAGGAAGCAAAAATAAAACCCTCTTTCCCTCTTTTAAAGCCTCCTTTATAAGCTCAAGGTAAATAAGGGATTTCCCAGAACCAGTAACTCCATAGAGTAAAAAGGGCTTAAAACCACCTTCCCTAAGGGAAGAGGCCAATTGATTAAAGACTCTCCTTTGCTTGGGAGTGAGTTCATAATCCCTTAATGCCTCTGTGGGAATGATAATTCTTCTTGTTTTAGGAATTTCAATTCTTTCAAGAATGCCTTCTTCAATCAGTTTTCTCAATTTCTTTAAAGAAAAGATCTCCTTTAAAGTCCTTTCATGGACTTCCTCTGTCTCATAAAAAAGGGCCTCCAGTTTTTCTCCGAGTTCACCCTTTGGAAGTTTTCTGAGTCTATAAAAAACCTCAACAGGGATACGAACCTGAGGGATAACCACCCTCAAGTCAAGCAACCCAAGCCTTACCCATTCCTTTATTTTTCTTGTGTGAATTTTGTATTTCTTGGTAAAATTCTTAAGACTTATCCCTTTTTTATTTTCAAGGATGACTTTAAAGGCCTCAGGAAGAACCCCCTTTTTTAAAGCCCTTTTCCCCTCAGAGGTCAAAAAAATTCTTCTTTCAGGAATTTTAAATACCCCTGAAGGAAGGGCGGTTTTTAAAACAATACCCAGGGGCGAAAGATAATATTTTGAAACCCATTCCAAGAAGGGGAAAAATTTTTGTGGATAAAGGGGCAGTGGATCCAAAACTTCATCAATCTCCTTATATTCTATCTTTGGATCAAGCTTTTCTGAGGTTGCCTCCTCTACACTCCAGACAATCCCAACAAGTTTTTGGGCTCCAAAGGGAACAACAACCCTTGCCCCAGGAATAACATAATGAGAACTTAAATAATGAAAGGTTTTAAAAAGTGGAAGAGGAAGTATAACTTCAAGAAGATACATTAAAGTTTTAAATTATTTAAGCTCTTCAAGAAAGGCAATAAGTATTTCCTTTAATTCCTGATCTTTTGAGGCATAGTGAAGGATGGCTTTAAGATAACCTTTGGGATTTCCTGTATCAAGGCGTTTACCCTTGAAAAAATAACCAAAAACAGGATATCCCTCATCAATCATAAGCTGAATGGCATCGGTTAACTGATATTCACCTCCTCTTTTGGGAATCCTTTTTAAATATTCAAAGATGACAGGATCAAAAATGTATCTCCCAATGATGGCAAGGTTGGATGGTGCCTCCTCAGGAGAAGGTTTTTCAACCACTCTCTTTATTTTTATTAAATTTTCAGAAATTCTTTCCCCCTCAACAATACCGTATTTTGAAACCTCTTCCATTGGAACTTCTTCAAGGGCAATTATGTTGTGATTTTCAACCTGGGCTGAGAGCTCAAGATACCTTTCTTTCATCTGTTTAAGACAGGGCTCTTCAGCATCAACAAGATCGTCTCCAAGGAGCACCGCAAAGGGCTCCTTCCCAACAAGTCTTTCTGCAACAAGCACTGCATGGCCAAGCCCCTCTGGCACTTTCTGCCTAACCGAACTTAAGGTTTTTACCTTTTTCTCAATCTCCTCAATTGTTTTAATCAGGGTATCCTTTTTTCTTTCAGAAAGAAAGGCCTTTAAACCCAGATCCACATCAAAGTAATCAAGAATGGCTTCCTTTCCATAGGAGAGAACAAAAATTAAACTATCAAAACCAGACTCCAAGGCCTCATCTACCACATATTCAATAGCAGGACGATTAATTATGGGAAGAAGCTCTTTTGGAACAGCCTTGGTTACAGGAAGCATCCTCGTTCCAAAGCCAGCAACAGGAAAAACAGCCTTTCTTATCACTTACCCTTCCTCCTTTAGAATTCTTTCCCAGGTCTGATAGTAGGGTTTATAAAGATTTAACCAAAAGGTCTTGGCTTTCTCGTAAATTCTATCCATCTCAGAAAGATCCTTCTCATTAACTACAAGATTGGCAGAATATAAAAAACTTTCTCTTGTATCCAGAGTTTTTAACTCAGGAGAAATATAGATTACAAATATTTCCCTTCTCTTTTCAATGGGCAATTTTTTTAAAATTTCATTTATTTCCTTTATTTTTTCAATATTTTTAACGCCAGCTATAAAATTTTTAACTTGAAGGGCATTAAACCAAGAATAAATCTCTTCAAGAGCATTTAGAGACCTTAATTCGGTATCTCTTTCAAAAAAGGAAAAAATTTTATTGAAATCACCCCCCAGTTCCCAATAAATAAGGGTCACCGGTTTTTCTAAAAGTAAATCCTTTAGTTCCAGGGTCATTTCACACCTTTTCCAATTATTTCAAGATTTATAGCTGGCTCTTCCCTCTGTCTTTCCTTTTTAATTAATTCAATTTGTCTTCCTACTATGTCCTTTCTTATGGCATGATAATAGGCGATATCCTCTTCTATTAACCCCTGTTTGTAAAGTTCAATGAGGTTCTGATCAAAGGTTTGCATTCCAAAAGGCCCGCCTTGGGTCATTACATCATAAAAGGTTCTACCTTCTGACTCTCCAGAAAGGATAATCTCCCTTACTCTAAGATTATTGTAAAGAATGTCAAAGACTGCAACCCTTCCCCCACCCACTTTAGGCAAAAGTTTTTGACCAATCACCCATCTTAAAGATGAAGCTAAGCGCTGCCTTATCTGACTTTCCTCTTCTTTGCTGTAAAATCCGATAATCCTATTAATGGTCTGAGAGGCACCAATGGTGTGAAGGGTTGAAAAAACGAGATGCCCTGTTTCAGCAGCAGTTAGGGCAATATCCATGGTTTCCCTGTCACGGATCTCACCAACCAATATCACATGAGGGGCCTCACGCAGAGCAGCCCGCAATCCCTCTGCAAAACTTGAAAAGTCCGTTCCTAACTCTCTTTGATTAATAGTTGCTTTAATGGGTTTGTGTATATATTCCACAGGGTCTTCAAGGGTTAAAATATGAACGGCCTCGTTTTTGTTAATTTCGTGAAGAATGGCTGCAAGGGTAGTGGTTTTACCCTGGCCAGTTGCTCCAGTAACAAGAACTATGCCATATTTTTCCTTGGCAATCTTGTAAAATACCCTGGGAAGATTAAGCTCTTCAATGGTTTTAATTTTGCTTTCAAGCTTTCTCATTACAATGTTATAGGTTTTTTGTCGGGAAAAAACATTTACCCTGAAGCGAGTTTCATCATCAAGGTAAAAGGAAAAATCCGCATATCCATCCTTTAAAAGCTTTCTAAAAAGATAGGGTTTGTCTCTCAACATGGAAAAGGCTATTTCTTCAACTTGAAAGGCAGTGAGCTTCTCAACGGGATAATCAGAGAGAAAAACATTTTTCATCCTTCCGTAAACCATAATTTGAAAGGGATAGCCAGAGAGAATAAAAACATCCGAAATTCCAGGCTCATGAAAAGCAAGCTTAGCAACTATGTCTTTTATTTCAGCCTCGGTAAGCATTTTCTAACCTGGAAGCTCAGTAAAGTCTATAGCCTCTTTATTCTTCACAAAGGGCAAAAATCTCGTTTTATCCACAGCCTTTAAAAAGGCCTCTTCAGGACTTATATATCCCTTATTAAGGTAATCCATTATGCAGTCATCCAAGCTCATCATACCGTATTTTTTACCGGTTTGAATCATGGAGGGAATCTGGTGAATCTTCCCCTCTCTTATGAGATTTCTAACAGCAGGGGTTGCAATCAAAATCTCAAGGGCAACAATTCTTCCGGGTCTATCTATTCTTTTGAACATAGTTTGGGAAATTACCGCTCTTATAGCCTCAGAAAGGGTAGTTCTTATCTGGGCCTGCTCCTCTGCAGGAAAGACATCAATGATTCGGTTTATGGTTTGTGCGGCAGATATAGTATGAAGGGTGGAAAGGACAAGATGTCCCGTTAAGGTGGCCTCAATGGCAAGGGCAATGGTTTCTCTATCTCTCATTTCTCCAACAAGAATAATATCTGGGTCTTCTCTTAAGGCAGCTCTTAAAGCATTAGCAAAACTTTTCGTGTGGGTTCCTAACTCCCTTTGATTAACAAGACAATTTTTAGATTCATGAACAAACTCAATGGGATCCTCAATGGTAATAATATGGTCATAACGCATACGATTGGCATAATCAATCATGGCAGCAAGAGTGGTTGATTTTCCAGAGCCTGTTGGACCAGTGACAAGAATAAGACCCTTGGGAAGAAGGGCAAGCTTATTTAATATAGAGGGTAGCCCAAGTTCCTCAATGGTTTTAACTTTGGTTGGAATAATTCTGAAGGCTGCAGCAATTCCCCGCCTTTCTTTGTAATAATTTACTCTAAATCTTGCAAGCCCAGGAATTTCTATACCAAAATCAACCTCTCCTTCCTCTTCAAATTTCTTTATTACCTCCTCAGGGGCTATTTCATAAAGCATCTCCCTTAACTCGTCTTCCTCAAGATTTTTATATTTTACCCTTTGAAGATCCCCGTGAAGTCTAATTAAGGGCGGATTTCCAACCGAGAGATGAAGGTCTGAAGCACCAGTATCTACCATAAGTTTAAAAAAAGGGTCAAGCTTTGCCATAAGACCCCTCTTTTATGTGTTTCAATTATGTCTTTTAATTAATTCAGTATAATAAACCGACTCTGAAAGTCAACCTATGAGTTTAGCTGTTGAAAAAAATTTAAAGAGTCTATATTATGAATAAAAACATTCTTTCAGGACAACTCTATGGATAAGAACTTTTCACCTGTTACGCTCTTTTATGCAAGCGCAGGCTCTGGAAAGACTTTTCAACTCTCTTTGACCTACTTGACTTTACTAAAGCATTATGTCTCTCTTGAAAATCAAGAGGCCTTAAGGAAAATCCTTGCTATTACCTTCACTAACAAGGCAGCCTATGAAATGAAAGAAAGAATTATTTCCTTTTTAAAAGAAATTGCCCTTGAAACCGAAAAAGGTAAAGCTTTAGCAGAAAAGACAGGAATTAGCCCAGCTGAGGCAGAGGCCTTCCTTGAACTCATTTTTCTCAACTACGACTATCTTGAAGTTAAAACCATTGATAGTTTTCTACTTAGATTATTTAGAGGACTTTCCTATGAATTAAATTTAACTCCCGATTTTTCAATAAGCAGTTATGTTAATGAAAACTGCATAGAAAAGGCCCTTCTCAGGGTCTTTGAAAAAACAAAGGAAGATCAAGAAATTCTCCATTTTTTGGAAAGCTTTTTGGCCTTTCTCCTTACAAGTGAAAACACCCTTCCCCTAAATTTCAAGAAAAAAATTACTTCCGAATTAAAAAAGCTCCTTGAGGTTTCAACTTATAAAGAAGAGCTTATTACCTATCAAAGGGAAAAATCTGAATTGCCAGAATGTATAAAGAATTCTGACAAAACTCTTGTAAGAGGGCTCCTTTATTTTAGATTTCTCACCCTGTTAAAAAAGGAGCTTGAGGAAATCCTTTTTCAAGAGAAAACCCTTTACATGGGAATCTGGAAGGAAAAACTTGCGAAAGTTTTAAAGGAAGACTTTTTGCCCTGGATTTACCTCAAACTGGGAGAACTTAAAGCCTTTATCATTGACGAATTTCAGGATACCGATAGATTGCAATGGCTTTCTGTATACCCCCTTGTGGAAAACCTAATCAGTGAAGGAAGGATCTTTATTGCTGCAGGGGACACAAAACAAACCATTTATCGCTGGAAAGGAGGAGATCCTGGCTTAATAAAACTCATTAAGGAAAATTTTAAAATTTACGGACTAAAAGAGGTGCCTCTGAAATATAACTTTAGGAGTGCCTTTCAAATCGTTGAATTCAATAATCTCCTTTTCAATTTACTTAAAGAAGAGATTGAGCTTAAAAGGGAGCTTCTTCGGAGAGTTACCCTTGGTAAGAATTTCAAAGATGAATCCTCTGAGCTCATAGAAAGAGCTCTTTCTGAATTTGACGAAATTTTTTCAGAAGTAGAACAAGTTCCAGTGCAAGACCTTTCTGGGAATGTTATCATTGAGTGGCTTGAATTTGACAAAAATGCCTCGCAAAAAGAGGTCATGGATTTCCTTTTACAAAGGATAGAATCCATCCTTGAGGAATTAAGAGCCTCTTTTCTCCTTGAGGATACTGCAATTCTTTTTAGAGAAAATGAAGATGTAACTGAAACTGCCTCTTATCTTGTGTCTAAAGGTTTTCAGGTGGTTGCAAGCTCCTTCTTAAATCTAAAAGAATCCGCCCTTGTCAATTCCCTGATTTCCTTTTTAAGTCTTCTTTTTAATCCTGAAGATGATGTGGCCCTATCAGCCCTTCTTCTTAAGTTTTTTGAAGAAAAGGGCCTTCAAATATTAAGGGATTATCAGAATTTTAAGACTCAAAGCCAAAGCACCCTTACCCTTTCAGAATATCTCAAGGTTTATCACGAAGATTTTTATAAAACTCATATTCTTGAAACCCTTGAAAAGGGCTATTTTATGAATTTATATCAATTTTTGAGATTCCTTGTTTCCCGTTTTCACCTGGAAGAAAGATTCCCCGAGGAAAAACCCTATTTAAACAAATTTTTAACCCTGGCATTGAGCTTTACAGCCAAAGGGAGAGCTCCAAAGGATTTTCTAAAGGAATGGACTGAACTTTCCAAGGAAGAAATAGATCTATCCCTTGAAGAGGCCTCCCTAAAAATTCTTACCATTCATGCCTCAAAGGGGCTTGAATTTAGAAATGTCCTTGTGCCTCTAAACTTTTCTCTCAGAGGTTATTCTTCCGAGCTTCAACTCTACTTTACCGAAAGGGGTATCCACCGGGGTAAAAAAGAGGAATTCTCCGAAGAACTTAAGAATATTTACTATTTGGAAAAAATTAAACACTCCCTTGAAATATTTAACTTACTTTATGTTGCCTTTACCAGAGCCAAAGAAAATCTCTATATCCTAGTTCCCATGGGTTTAAAGAAAAACTTTCTTTCAGCAGAAATTTTTACGCGAATTTTTGAGACCCTTCGAGAAAGGAGGAAAGATCTTTTTGACCAAGGTTATTTTCAAGAAAGAGCTTTAGTTCATCAAATTGGGTTATAACCTTAAGGGCCTTAAGATGGGGATTTTTAAAGGAAATCAGGGGAACTCCACAACTCAAACACAAAGCCTCATCTACTTGAGAATCTCCTACATAAAGGGCCTCCTTAGGGGACACACTGAAATATTCAAGAATGGAAGATAACGCCCTTGGGTCATTTTTGGGAATATCAAGGGCAGTTCTTACTAAGTGAAAATATCTCTCAAGGTCAAAGTATTGTAAAAGGGGTTTTGTAGAGGTGGTTCTATTAGTACAAAGGGCAAGGTAATACCTTGGATATGCCCATTCAAGAAATTCTTTAAGGCCCTCTTCCATTTTCATGTATTTAAAAAAGTTTGAATAGGAGGTCTCTTTGGCAACCTCAAAGGCCTTTTCCTTTAATTCAGGGTGATTTCTAAAAAGATACTCTAAACACTCCTTCAGGGAGTGCATGTGAACATATTCAAGTTCTTCTTCGGTAAGGGGCGCTCTTCCCACTTTTTGCAAAATAAAATTGTAATATTTCTCATTGGCTAAACGGGAATCAAAAAGCACTCCATCACAGTCAAACACAAGAAGCTTTATATCCTTCATTTTTTCCGTGTTAAAAGATAGTCTGCAAGAAAATCAAGGGCCTCTTTATAAGGGCTTGAGGGTAATTCTTTGAGTTCCTCTTTCGCTTTATTGACAAATTCTTTTCCCTTCTCAAGGGTTTTTTCAAAGGCTTTATATTGATTTAAAAGTTCACACATCCTCTGAAAATCTTTTTTATCTGCTTTTTTATTCTTGAGAAGCCTTAAAATTTCCTCTTTATGAGGATTTTCAGCTTTCTTTAAGGCCAATATAACAGGAAGTGTTACCTTCCCTTCCAAAAAATCCTTTCCCTGGTCTTTTCCTGTTTCACTGCTTGTGTAATCAAGAAGGTCATCAATCACTTGAAAGGCCATGCCAAGATTTAAGCCAAAATTATATAAATTTTGAGAAAATTCAAAATTTTTTGAGACTAAAAGGGCTCCGACCTTGCAGGCACAGGCCATAAGCACTGCTGTTTTTCTAAAAATAACTTCATAATACTCTTCCTCTGTTAACTCTGTATCATCAAGGTGAAGAAGCTGAAGGACTTCACCTTCACTCATAAGAAGGGTGGTTTCAGTGATAACCTCCATAATTTCTGGATTTTTAAGAAGGCTTGCCATCCTTAGGGCCTTGGCATAGAGATAATCCCCCACAAGGATGGTTGCCTGATTTCCCCAAAGATTTCTTGCTGCTTTTCTTCCCCTTCTAAACTCAGCTTCGTCAACCACATCATCATGCAAAAGGGTTGCCACATGAAGATATTCAAAGAGAAGGGAGGTTTCATAGAGGGAATCTGGAACTTCTGGATTTACTGCTTTGGCAGAAAGAACGCAAAGAAGGGGTCTTACCCTTTTTCCGCCTGAAAAAAGGATATATTCACTAACCTGATTTATAAAGGGATGCTGAGAAACCTTAAAATTTCCTAAGGTTTCTTCAATTTTTGATATTTCCGCTTTAATTAGCCCTAAAGGATTTGCAATCACAAAGTAAATATACTTCAAAGGAAAATTAATTTCAATAATACAGCTACCAGAAAAATTTTAAAAACTGGTAGCCGCAAGACCTTTAGCCTGCACATAAAACCCTCACGCAACCTGAAGCTTGCGGCTACCAGGGAT
>CAZQQV010000037.1:12281-14644 GCA_964595655.1 uncultured Caldimicrobium sp. | reverse complement strand
TTTGCTCCCTATTTCCTAATAGTTGACTCCTTTTTTAACTTATATATATAACTTTTACTAAACAAATAAAAAAAGTCAAATAGAAAATTTTAATAAGTGTTATAAATAGAAATCAATAAATTTTGAAAGACCTATAAAATGAAGGGAAAGCTAAGTTGAGGTTTGAGGGAGTTTCTTGAGAAAGGAAAGTTTTATAAATGGGCAGCCCTGTTTATTTTCAGGAATTCCGTAATCAAATTCTTTTAAAAATTCCTCAAAGGCTAACTTTCTTGCCTCTTCAAGGCTCAAGCCTTTAAGTTTTTCGGTAAGTTTACTAAGCATGGCAACTGCAGCTACACAGCCCTGAAGTTTGAATTTGGCATCGATAATTTTTTCTCCCTCAATTTTTAGATAAAGTTTTAAAAGACAGGGAGAGGGAGGAGAATCCGCGGTGCAGATAGGATTCTCCTCCCTAATTACAATGTCAGCATTCTCTATCTCACCAATATTTTTGGCCTGAAGAAATTCCTGTAAAACCTTTTTGCCGTAATATCTTTGCATTAACCTTTCTTTTTGTTTTGATAATCCTCTATAGCTTTTTTCAAGGCATCAAGCCCAAGCACAGAACAGTGAACTTTCTGAGGAGGAAGGCCTCCCAATTCCTTCACTATCTCATCTTTCGTGATTTTTAAGGCTTCATCAATGGTTTTCCCCTTTACCATTTCCGTAAGAATACTTGACACCGCTATGGCTGCTGCGCATCCAAAGGTCTTGAATTTTATATCCTCTATACGATCATCCTTTACTTTGATATAGAGATACATCATATCTCCACACACAGGATTTCCCTCAATTCCAACTCCATCTGCATCGGGAATTTCTCCCACATTTCTTGGATTCATAAAATGTTCTATAACTTTTTGACTATACATAGTTTATCCCTCCTTTAATGGTGTGGACAAGTTTCTTCCCATTTTTCCATATCTCGCCACCCTTCTTTAAAGGGTGAAAGTTCCCTTAGGCGTTCAATAACAGGTGGCATTTCCTCTAAAACATAGTCAATGTCTTCTTCGGTGGTATCCTTTCCGAGGCTAAAAACAATGGATCCCTGGATGAGATGTGCTGGATAGCCCATGGAGGAAAGCACAGGAGAGGCCTTAAGGGCCTTTGATGTGCAAGTGGAACCGCTTGAGGCATAAATTCCCTTCATGGAAAGCATAAGAAGCATGGCCTCCCCCTCTATAAATTCAACTATAAAGCTTGCATGTCCTGGAAGCCTCTTTTCAGGATGCCCAGTAAGATGAATTTTGGGAATCCTTTCAAGAAGGCCATTAATAAGTTTATCTCTCAATGTTTTCATTCTGGGAATCCAAGTATGAAGTTCTTCCTTTACAATCCTTGCAGCCTCACCCATTCCAACAATCCCAGGAACATTTTCAGTTCCGCCCCTCTTTCCGCCTTCCTGAATTCCTCCATAGATAAGAGGTTGTATTCTTATTCCCTTGCGAAGATAGAGAGCACCTACCCCTTTTGGTCCATAAAACTGATGAGCAGATAGAGAAAGGGCATGAACTCCCAGTTTTTCCACATCAATCTCAATCTGTCCTGCAGCAGCAACAGCATCGGTATGCACAAGGGCCCCTACTTTTTCCGCAAGCTTTACCACCTCTTCAACGGGCTGTATAGTTCCTACTTCAGGATTGGCAAGCTGAATGGAAACCAGTATGGTCTCGGGTTTTAAGGCTCTCTCAAGCACATTCAGATCAATAACACCATATTTATCTACAGGTAAAAAGGTTACCTCAAACCCCTCTTTTTCAAGGGCTCTTGCAGGATTGGTAATGGAATGATGTTCAACCAGAGAAACTATAAGGTGATTACCCTTTTTCCTGTGAGCATAAGCAAGGCCTCTTAGGGCAAAATTATTTGATTCCGTTCCACCTGAAGTAAAAATAATCTCAGAGGGTTTGGCATTTATTAAGGCTGCTACCTTTTCCCTTGCCTCTTCCACAGCTTCCCTTGCCTTCACTCCAAGATCATAAACACTTAGGGCATTCCCGAAATGTTCCCTCAAAAAGGGAAGCATAGCCTGATATACCCTTTCATCAAGTTGGGTTGTTGCCATGTGATCAAGATATACTCGTCTCATTTTTTCCTCCTTATATAGAACTTAAATACATCTCCCTCATCTACTACTCCCAGAAATTCCTGATCAAAGACCTCACACCATCTTGGTACATCTTCAAGGGCCCTATCATAATCAGTGATTAATTCAAGAATCTGACCGGGCTCAATTTTTTTAATGGACTCATTTAACTCAAGCAAATGAATGGGACACATAAGATGAACAATATCCACAGAAAGGTCCGCCTTGGGAGGTGCAT
>CAZQQV010000037.1:0-12181 GCA_964595655.1 uncultured Caldimicrobium sp. | reverse complement strand
ATGGGACACATAAGATGAACAATATCCACAGAAAGGTCCGCCTTGGGAGGTGCATCAAGAAATTTCATCCTTTTTCTCCCTTAAAGAAGTTTATTTTAATAGTAAATTAATACTTTTTTCTAAAAAGGCAATAGGTTATTTAAAATATAAGTAAATTTACTAAGTTTACTTAAATTAGATTTCAAAAACTGCTTTTACTTTGAATTTCCTCTTGGCTGGAAAGGCAAGGATTTTTATTTGAAATTGATTTTCAAGGTCCTTGAGATAGGGTTCTAAATATTCTTTTTTTGGTAGAACCAGGGTGAACCAAAAATTAAGCTTGTGCTCCCTGAGATAGGCATGGGTAACCTCTGGGAGATCGGCAATTTTCTCTGCAATCTCAAGTTTTTCTTGAGGTAGCTCTGTTGCACAAAGACAGGTAAAATAACCAAGTCTTATTGAGTCAGGGCTTGCTCCAAGGTGCCTTAGAATCCCCTTTTCTTTGAGCTCTTTTAAAAAGGAAATTACCTCCTCTTCAGAGAGCCCTACCTTTTCTCCAAGAACCTTAAAGGGCCTCTCTTCAAGAGGAAATTCCTTTTGTAAAAGATTGAGAAGATTTTTATGTTTCTCACTCAAGGGCTTCCCCCAAACAATGCTTTTATAAGTTAAAAATTTATGATATTATAGTTTTGGCAAAAAGAAAGATCTCCCAAAAATTTTTGGGGGTAAACCTATGGCTGGAAAATTGGAACTTTCAATAGAGGAAATAATGGAACTTATTCCTCATCGCTATCCTTTTCTTATGATTGATAGAGTGCTTGAGCTTGATCCTGAAAGGGAATACATAAAGGCCATAAAACAGGTGAGCATCAATGAGCCTTATTTTCAGGGGCATTTCCCAGGAAAACCCATTATGCCAGGGGTTCTTATCATAGAGGCTATGGCCCAAGCTGGAGCTATTTATTTAAAAAAGGTTTTTCCTGAATGTCAGGATAAATTCTTTGTCCTTGCAGGGCTTGAAAATGTAAGGTTTAAAAGTCCGGTTTATCCAGGTGACACCTTGATTATTGAGGCTGAAAAATTTAAAAGAAAGGGGCATATTGTAAGAACAACCGTTACTGCAAAGGTTGAAGAAAAGGTAGTTGCTCAGGCTGAAATTATTGCAGCGATGGTTGAGGAAAAAAATGCCTAAAATTCATCCCACAGCCCATGTGGATAAAAGGGCTGAACTTGCAGAAAATGTAGAAATTGGCCCAAATGTTTATATTGGGCCCTTTGTATTTATTGATGATGGAACAATTATAAAAGCAAATTCCTACATAGAATCCCACACCAAAATCGGAAAAAATAATCAAATCGGCCCCTTTGCCGTGATAGGAACTCCTCCCCAGCACCTTTCCTACAAGGGAGAAGAAACCTATGTGGAAATAGGAGACAATAACATAATTAGAGAGTTTGTTACCATTCATAGAGGGACAGCCCTTGATGAAGGAGTAACAAAAATTGGAAATAACAACCTCCTTATGAGTTATGTCCACATTGCCCACGATTGCAAGGTAGGAAATTTCGTAATTATGTCAAATAATGCCACCTTGGGTGGGCATGTAGTGGTTTACGATAGGGTGGTTATGGGAGGCTTTTCTGCGGTTCATCAATTTTGTCGTATTGGAAGCTTTGCCTTTGTTTCTGGGATGAGCGGAGTTGCCAAAGATGTTCCTCCCTTTGTTAAAGTCTTTGGGATACCAGCCAAAATTCAGGGGCTGAATACCGTTGGCCTTAAAAGGGCTGGCTTTTCCAAAGAGGAAATAAGAAAGATTTCTCAGGCTCTTGGGATTTTCCTTGAAGGCCCTGCAACCCTTTCAGAGGTGATCCAGGAACTTAAGGATACCTTTGGAGATGAGCCCTGGGTAAAGATATTGGTTGATTTTCTTGAAAATCCTTCAAGACAAGGTATTATGAGAAGGAGAGCCTCTGAAGTAGAAAATGGCTGATAAAGAGGAGAGTAACCCAAAAATAGGCTTAATCGCTGGAGAGGGCGAATTTCCTCTTATTCTTGCTAAAGAACTTTTAAATTTTAATTATCGCATAGTTGCTGTAACCTTTTCAAAAAATCAAGAAAAGAGACTTCAGGAATTTGCAGACAAGGTTTATCGTATCTACATAGGCCAGTTTCAGAAACTTATTGACCTTTTCAAAAAAGAGGGCATAAAAGACCTGATTTTTCTTGGGAAAATAGAAAAAAGCCTTGCTTTAAGATTTTCTCTTCCTGATAGAAGGGCCCTTTCACTTTGGAATAGACTTTCCAATCGCGAGGATAATGCCCTTCTTAAAGCCATTGCAGATGAACTTGAAAGGGAAGGTTTCTGTATAAGGGGGCCTTCGGAATTTTTAAAGAATTTTTTGGCAGAAGAAAGGGTTTATACCAAAAGAGAGCCCACTGAGAGAGAGTGGGAGGATATTCGTTATGGATTAAAGATAGCAAGAGCCATAGGGGAGTTAGATATAGGGCAGTGTGTGGTGGTTAAAAACAAGATGACCGTTGCAGTTGAGGCCCTGGAAGGCACAGATGCAACCATTTTGAGAGGCGGAAAGATCATGCCCCAAACAGTGGTTGTAAAGATAGCAAAGCCCAATCAGGATTTAAGGCTTGATTTGCCTGTTGCAGGGCTTCAAACTGTGGAGACCCTTATTAAGGCCAAGGCCTCAGTTCTTGCCCTTGAGGCGGGAAAAACCTTTTTTCTTCAAAGGGAAAAGGCAATTGAGCTTGCTGATAAATACCATATTTCCATTGTGGGAGTTAAGTGAGTTATGGATAAACTTAGAATTGCTCTTGTAGGGGTTGGACACCTCGGAAGGTATCATGCAGAAAAGCTCTGTCAGATTCCTAAAGCAGAATTAGTGTTTATTGTAGATATTCAGGAAGAAAGACTTCGTGAGGCTGAAAAAATTTTAAAAGAGAAGTATGGTAAAGCTGTAAGGCTTGAAAGGGACTTTAAAAAGGTAATTTCTGAGGTTGAAGCCTTTGTTGTTGCAACACCAACGATTACCCATTATGAGATTGCAAGGGAAGTTTTAGCCTCAAAAAAGGCCCTATTTCTTGAAAAGCCTGTTTCTGATTCCTTAGAGAAGGCTCAAGAACTGGTAAAGATAGCAGAAGAAAACAAAGTTCCCTTTCAGGTGGGATATATTGAGAGGTACCAGAGGGCGGTAAAAAGGCTCCTTGAAAGGGTTAAAAATCCCCTTTTCATTGAGGCTCACAGGCTTTCAAGTTTTTCAGAGAGAAATCTTGACATAGATGTGGTGCTTGATCTTATGATTCATGATCTCGATCTGGTTTGTCTTTTAAAGGGTGAAGAAGAAATAGAGTTTATTCATGCCGTAGGGGCTCCCCTTTTTTCTGAGAAGCCAGATATAGTTAATGCAAGAATAGTTTATAAGGATGGCACAACCTGTAATCTTACTGCAAGCAGGGTTTCTCTCTCAAAACAGAGAAAATTTAGGGTCTTTGAGAAGGGAGCCTATTTCAGTGTGGATACCATAGAAAAGAGCTTTTTGGAGATAAGGCCATATCCTGCCTTTAAGGATTTTTCTATAAAAAGGGAGGTCTTTTCTGAGGATGACCCTTTGATGGAGGAACTTACCTCCTTTGTTGAGGCTGTCATTGAGGGAAAAGAGGTTTCTCCCTCTGGAAAGGAGGCCCTTTCTTCTTTAAAAATTACCTTTAAGATAAAGGAAGAAGTAGAAAGAAATTTGAAAAAGGTGCTCTAAGAGGAAGGGCATTGCGAATCCTTATAATTACTGGTGAAATTTCAGGGGATCTTTACGGAGCCCTTCTTGTAAAAAGAATAAGGGAGCTCAATCCCAGTTATCATTTTATAGGAATTGGTGGCCCAAGACTTAGGGCAACGGATGCAGAAATTCTCTTTTCCGCTGAGGCCCTCTCGCTTGTTGGCATTCCTAAGCCTGCTGAATTAAAAAAGTATTTTTTTATCTATCGCAAAATTGAAGAACTTCTTAAAAGGAAAAGAGTTGATTTGGTTTTGCTTGTTGATTTTCCAGGATTTAATCTGAGGGTGGCAAAACTTGCTAAAAATCTTGGCTATCCTGTGATCTATTATGTAGCTCCTCAGGTCTGGGCCTGGCATAAAAATCGCATAAAAATTTTAAAAAAATATGTGGATTATCTTTTTGTCGTTTTACCCTTTGAGGAAGAGTTTTTTAAAAGTCACGGAATTTCTGTCAAATATTATGGGCATCCCCTTCTTGATGTGGTTAGAGTAAAAATTCCAAAAGAGCTTTTCTACGAGATATATGGTCTTGATCCTGAAGGGCCTATTGTAAGTTTTTTTCCGGGAAGCAGAGAAAGCGAGGTTGCAAGGCACCTTCCTCTTTTTCTTAAAGTTTATGAAATTTTAAAAAGCCGAAATCCCAAAATTCAGGGCATTATGTGTAAAGCAGAGGGCCTAAAGGAGTCTCCTCTCTGGGAAAAGGCAAAGGAAACCCTGCTTGTCCTTGAGAATACCCAGTATGAAGTGCTATCCTATTCAAAGGCCTCTCTTCTTGCCTCTGGGACCATTACTCTTGAGGCAGCCCTTTTAAATACCCCGGGAGTTGTCACCTACAGCCTTCCATCTTGGCTTTTTTTTATTGCCAAAAGGCTTGTGAAGGTTCCCTACATAAGTCTTCCCAATCTCATCCTTGGAAAGAAAGTATACCCTGAAATTTTGCAGGAAAGGAGTTCTCCCTTTGAGCTTGCAAGAGCCCTTGAAAGCGTAATGGAAAGAGATGGAGAAATAAAGAGAGAGCTTGAAGCTATCAGAAGAATGCTTGGGAGCCCTGGGGTGACCTGGAGAATTGCAGAAGAGGTGATACAAATTACTCAGGGTTTAAAAAACAAGCCTTGACAAAGTGTTAAAATTTTAAGATACTAAATCAAAAAGTTTTTGCAGGAGGTGACCTATGGCTGAGGATCTAAAGAAAATGTATAGAACCATTGTGGGAGATCATTTTCCCTCTGAAATAAGAATAACCTTTGGGGATCAAACCCTTATTTATAAGAAAAGAACCTGGGATCTTGAGGTTGAGCCAGGTGTTATAGAAAGAAGGGGGCTTAGATATGGGGAAAACCCAGACCAAGAAGCAGCTCTTTATGAGCTTGTGGCAGGAAATCTCATCCTCGGGGAAATTGAGTTTATATCTCCAGGAAAAGGGCTTGTTTCGAGCTTAAGAGAGGAGGATTTTATCCAGTTTGGAAAGCATCCAAGCAAAACCAATCTTACCGATGTAGATAATTCCTTAAATATATTAAAATATCTTATGGAAAAGCCCTGTTGTGTAATTGTTAAGCATAATAATCCCTGCGGAGTTGCCTATGGAGGAACTTTAGAGGAGGCTTTTTTAAGGGCCTGGAGTGCCGATAGAGTAGCTGCCTTTGGTGGAGCTATTGCCTTAAACAGGGCTGTTGATAAGGCAACTGCTGAAGCCATAGCATCTCATTACTTTGAGGTAGTTGCAGCCCCTGAATATGAAGAAGGAGCAGTTGAGATTCTTAAGAAAAGAAAGGATTTAAGAATTATAAGAATAAAGAGGATGGACAAACTTCAAGAGTATGCCCATATGCACTATGTAGAGTTTAAAAGCCTCATTGATGGGGGGCTTATTCTTCAGGTTTCTCAGAAAAACCGCATAAGAAGTAAGGAGGACTTAAAGCCAGCAGTGGCTGTAAAAGACGGAGTTGAGTATCGCTGTCTTAGGGAGCCCGATGAGAGAGAAATAAGGGATATGATCTTTGGCTGGGCAGTTGAGCTTGGGGTTACTTCAAATTCCGTTTTGTTCGTGAAAGATGAAAGAACCGTTGCCATAGGAACAGGGGAGCAAGACAGGGTTGGTTGCACAGAAATTGCCATTTTTAAAGCTTATAGAAATTATTCTGATTGGATCTGTTATACAAAATATGGAATATCTTACAAACAGCTGGAATTAGAGGTTGAAAAGGGTTTAAGACCAAAGGAGCAAAAAGAGGAAATTGATGAGGAGACCAAGAAAAATAAAGCAGGCCTTATAGGGGCTGTTATGGTTTCTGATGGATTCCTGCCCTTTAGAGACGCAGCAGATGTGGCTATAAGGCAGGGAATTACAGCTATTTTACAGCCTGGCGGCTCCGTAAGGGACTGGGAAGTTATTCAGGCCTGCAATGAGGCCTATCCTCCTGTTGCTATGATGTTTACGGGTCAGAGAGCTTTTAAACATTAATAGACAATTAATCGACAGAAAAGGGGCCCTTTAAAAGGGCCCCTTCAAAATTTTCCTCAAAGCTTAATCTTTTTAGGATAGGGCATCTAAAGGCCAAAAGACAAATATAAAGATTTCTCAGAGCCTTGAGGCCACTATGGAGGTTCTAAGAAGAATGGATTTTAATAAGTTTTAATAAAAGGAGTTAAATATGAGACTCTCAGGTCTTTGCACAATTTAAAAGATTGATTATACTTTGTAGAGTTTTTTCGAGTAAGGGGGGTGAGAGGCCTTATGACAAAAATTCCCTTTACATCAGAAGGTTTGGAAAAGATTAAAAAGGAGCTTGAACATCTTATCAAGGTTGAGAGAAGAAAAACCATTCAGGCTATTGAAGAAGCAAGGGCCCATGGGGATTTATCTGAAAATGCTGAATATGAAGCAGCCAAAGAGCGCCAGGCTTATATAGAGGGAAGAATTCAGGAACTTCAGGGCATTCTTGCTCAGGCTGAGGTTATCCCTCCTCTTAAGGAGCCTCCTGAGAAGGTTCAATTTGGTGTAAAGGTAAAACTTTTAAATTTAGACACCGATGAGGTAGTAACCTATAGAATTGTAGGCCCCTATGAGGCAGATCCCAGTAATGGAAGCATTTCTATTAATTCACCCATAGCAAGAGCTCTTATTGGAAAAGAGGTCGGTGAAGAGGTAAAGGTTCAAACTCCTTCAGGCATAAAAAAATTTGAAATCCTTGAAATAGATATCTAAATGGGGGTAATTTATGGGAAAGATTCAACTAAAAGAGGATTTTACCCTTTTTGTTCCTGATGATCCAGAGATTGCTTACATTGAGGGAGATGGGATAGGCCCTGACATTACTAAGGCCATGCTTAAAGTGGTTAATGCAGCAGTGGATAAGGCCTATGGCGGTAAAAGAAGGATAATCTGGAGAGAGGTCCTTGCAGGGGAGAAAGCCTTTAAAGAAACGGGAAATTATCTTCCTGAGGAAACCTTAGAGACCATTAAGGAGTGTGTGGTTGCCATAAAGGGGCCTCTTACAACCCCTGTTGGAGGCGGTTTTAGAAGTTTGAATGTAACTTTGAGACAGGTTTTAGATCTCTATGCCTGTGTAAGGCCTGTTCGCTGGATTCCAGGAACTCCAAGCCCTGTAAGAGAGCCTCACAAGGTAAATATGGTTATCTTTCGGGAAAATACTGAGGATGTGTATGCAGGCATTGAATATCCTTCAGGCTCTCCTGAGGCGAAAAGGCTTATAGAGTTTATTCGGGAAAACTTTGGGAAAGAGATTAGGGAAGACTCTGGAATTGGTATTAAGCCCATTTCTGCTTTTGGCACAAAGAGATTAGTAAGAAAGGCTATAAAGTACGCTTTGGAGAATGAGCTTCCCAGTGTAACCTTAGTTCACAAGGGAAATATTATGAAGTTCACAGAGGGGGCCTTTAGAAACTGGGGTTATGAAGTTGCGAAAGAAGAGTTTCCAGAGGTCACAGTGGCTGAAGAAGAAATTCCTTCAAGATTCCCTGAAGGTGTTCCCAAGGGGGTAGTAGTTATTAAGGATCGAATTGCTGATGCCATGTTTCAGTGGGCCCTTCTTAGGCCAGAGGAGTACAGTGTGCTTGCAACTCCCAATTTGAATGGCGATTATCTTTCTGATGCCCTGGCTGCTCAGGTTGGAGGGCTTGGTATGGCCCCGGGTGCAAATATTGGTGATGGATACGCGGTTTTTGAGGCAACCCATGGCTCCGCCCCCAAATATGCAGGCCTTGACAAAGCCAATCCTTCATCCCTTATTCTTTCTGCCAAAATGATGCTCGAATACATTGGCTGGAAGGAAGCAGCAGATCTTATCTGGAACGCCCTTGCTAAAACCATTCAAAGCAAAGTGGTGACCTATGATCTTGCCCGCCAGATGGAAGGAGCAAAAGAGGTCAAATGCTCCCAATTTGCAGAGGAAATTGTGAAAAATATCTATGAATTCGGAGATAGCAATCCTTAAATCAAGCCAAAGTAAAAAATTTAAGCTTGCAGAAAGCTTTATATTTCTCCGAAAAAACGCAAGAGCTGAAAGGCTTTTGCCAATTTCTGGGAAAGATTTTGTAATATTATTCCAAAATTATTATAAGAAAGAGGTGAGCCTAAATGAAAGGATATGATTTTTCTGCCATTGAGGAGAAGTGGCAGAAAATTTGGGAGGAAAAGGGGGTTTTTAAAGTAAAAACTGATTTATCAAAGCCCAAGTATTATGTGCTTGAGATGTTTCCCTATCCCTCAGGAAGAATTCACATGGGACATGTTAGAAACTACACCCTTGGGGATATCATTGCCAGGGTTAAGAGAATGAAAGGTTATAATGTGCTTCATCCCATGGGTTGGGATGCCTTTGGACTTCCCGCTGAAAATGCAGCCTTAAAACATGGTGTTCACCCTGCTAAATGGACCTATTCCAATATTGATTATATGAGAAAGCAGCTTAAAAAGCTTGGGTTTAGCTATGACTGGGATAGAGAATTTGCAACCTGCGATCCAGAGTATTACAAATTTGAGCAGAAGTTTTTTATTGAGATGTTTGAGCGAGGTCTTGCCTATAGAAAGAAAACTCTGGTTAACTGGTGTGAGAGTTGTCAAACGGTGCTTGCCAATGAACAGGTTGAGGATGGAAAATGTTGGAGATGTGGAGAAGAGGTAACTACCCGCGAAATGGAGGGCTGGTTTTTAAAGATTACTGCTTATGCAGAGGAGCTTCTTTCTGACCTTGAAAAACTCAAAGGGCACTGGCCAGAAAAGGTTCTTATTATGCAAAAAAACTGGATCGGGAAAAGTGAAGGGGCAGAGATTGATTTTTATTTACCCGAACTTGGGAAAAATTTAACTATTTTTACCACAAGACCAGACACCCTTTTTGGAGTAACCTTTCTTGCTCTATCTCCGGAGCATCCTTTGGCTTATGAAATTGCAGAAAAGAAGGGTTTTCTTGAAAAACTTTTGGATTTCCGTGAAAAAGTAAGAAAGGAAAGAAAAAAGATTGAGGAAGGAGAAGCAGAAAAGGAAGGCTTTTTCCTTGAGACTTTTGCCATTCATCCCTTTACCAAAGAGGAGATTCCCCTTTATACAGCCAACTTTGTGTTAATGGAATACGGAACAGGGGCCATCATGTGTGTTCCTGCTCATGATCAGAGGGACTTTGAATTTGCCAAAAAATTTGGCCTTCCTATAAGAGTGGTGATTCAGCCAAAAGATAAGGAATTAAAGCCTGAAGAGATGGAAGAGGCCTATGAGGAACAAGGAGTTATGATAAACTCAGGGGAATTTACCGGTCTTGAAAGCGAAGAAGGAAAAAGGAAAGTCATTGAAAAGCTTGAGGCCCAAACCCTTGGAAAGAGAAAAGTTACTTATAGATTGAGGGACTGGGGAGTTTCCCGTCAGCGCTACTGGGGCTGTCCTATTCCTATGATTTACTGTGAAAAATGTGGGATTGTTCCTGAAAAGGTGGAAAATCTTCCTGTTAAACTTCCCTTAGATGCGCAGATTGATCCCAAGGGAAGAAGCCCTCTTCCAGAATTAAAGGAATTTGTTGAAACCACATGCCCCAAGTGCGGAGGAAAAGCAAGAAGAGAAACCGATACCTTTGACACCTTTGTTGAGTCTTCCTGGTATTTTGCGCGCTTTACCTGTCCAGATCATCCCGAGGCCTTTAATCCAGAGGATGTGGAATACTGGCTTCCTGTAGATCAATACATTGGGGGTATTGAACATGCCATTTTGCATCTTCTTTATGCCCGATTCTTTACCAAGGTCTTAAGGGACCTTGGCTATCTTAAGATTGATGAGCCCTTTACCAATCTCTTAACTCAGGGAATGGTTATTAAAGAGACCTATAGGTGTCCAAGACATGGCTGGATTTATCCTGAAGAGGTCTCTCCTGATGGGATCTGCCTTAGAGAAAACTGTGGTGAAAAAGTAATTATCGGTAAACCAGAAAAAATGTCAAAAAGTAAATGCAATGTGGTAGATCCCGATATCATGATTAAGAAGTATGGGGCTGATACTGTAAGGCTCTTTATTGCCTTTGCTGCACCTCCTGAGAAAGATCTTGAGTGGAGTGATCACGGGATTGAGGGAGCCTATAGATTTCTCAGGCGACTTTATAATCTCTTTGAAGAATATGAAGGGCTCCTGAAAGGAGTTACTTACAGAGAAGAAGAATTTACCAATTTGTCAGGACAAGCCCTAAAACTTAGAAGAAAGCTTCATCAGATGGTAAAGAAGGTGCATCAGGATTTTGAAGAGCGCTTTCATTTTAATACAGGAATTGCAGCTATTATGGAATTTATGAATTATTTTCAGGAAAGCCTAAAAGAGCTTGACCTCAATGTGGAGACACATAGAAAACTTTTAAAAGAGGTTTTTGAGAAGGTGCTTTTATGTTTATCACCAGTTTGTCCCCATATTTGTGAAGAGCTCTGGGAAAGGCTTGGCAAGGAGACTCTCATTTCCGAGGCAGCCTTTCCTTCCTGGGATGAAGCTTTACTTAGGGAAGAAACCTTTACTTTGGTTGTGCAGATCAATGGAAAGGTGAGGGATCAAATTGAGGCTCCTTCAGGGATTTCCAAAGAGGAGGCCTTGGCTCTTGTTAAGGAACTTCCAAGGATTCAAAAATATCTTGAAGGAAAAAATATAAAAAATGTCATTTTTGTCCCTGAAAAACTTATTAATATTGTGGTTTCTTAGTTTTATTCTTTTTTCCTGTGGTTATTCCTTACAAGAAAAGCCCTCTTATTTTAAGGATTCCTGGAAAACCATTTATATCCCCCCTTTTAAAAATTACACTCAGGAGCCTGAGATGGGAGAGAGGCTTGCCTATGAGTTGAGGCATAAATTTTCAGAGGGAAAATTTCTTATTCCTGTATATAGAGAGGAAGAGGCAGATCTTGTTTTAATAGGCGAAATAACCAAGATATATGTTGAGCCTGTTGCATATGAAGTTTTTCTTCAAACAAGGGAGAGGAAAGTTCATTTTGAAGGAAAAATTAAGCTTATTGAGAGAAAAACCGGAGAAGTTTTATATGAAAATCCCAGATTTACTCGGTTTGAGACCTATCGTGTTTCAGAAAATGTGGCTGGGCTTCTTGATCCGGGAAAAAAGGAAGCCTTATTAAAGCTTTCTCAGGACCTTTCTGAACTCATTTTTCAAGAAATCTGGTTAAGATAAGGTTTAGAAAGCTTTAAATCCTTCAAGGGTTTCCTTAATTTCTTTTGGTTCCCAGAATCTCAAGCCAAGAGAGTCAGCCATACGAAGAACCCCTCGGTCAGCGGAGAGAATCACTCCGTCAAGTTCAAGACCAAGGAGAATAAGCTCAAGGTCTTCTTTACTGTCAACAATTCCTTCCCGAAGGACTTCTCTGTATCTTCTTCTTAGAGATTTTAAGACCTCCTCAGGTTTTTTGTAACTTGAGGCCTTAACAGCTTCTTCTGCAATTCTTAAGCCCTTATTTATGCGATTTCTTAGTTCTTCAATAAAATCATAGAGAAGAAAGGCAGGAATATAGAGTTCATATTTTTTTGGTGATCTTACCTTGAGAATAGATCTTGCTTTGGGAGGAATTTTTAAATCAGAAAGCATTCTTTTAAGTTCTTCATAAACAGAGGTTGGCAGATAAACACTGACATCTCCTTCAAGTTCTGCAACAAGAAGAAGAAAGTTCTGAAAGGCAAGGGTAGGATTTTCACCAAATTGACGATACACATCCGGATTGGTAAAAATGCTCGTATCAGGAATAAGCCTTTCTTTTTCCATAGAAAGGATTTTATAAAAGATTAATTTACGGTCAAGGGGGGTTAACTTAATGATAAATGGTTAAGATTCCCCTTGAAAAGGAAAAGTTAATTTTATATAATAAATGTGATTTTTAAAAAGATTTATGGAGGACAACCATGAAAAGGCTTTTTGCAAGCT
>CAZQQV010000036.1:0-15326 GCA_964595655.1 uncultured Caldimicrobium sp. | reverse complement strand
GAAGAATTTTTCAAATTGTCAAGATAAAAAAATTACACTATTTCAAGCATTCTTTTTACAGCCTGATAGGCTTTAACCCTTATTTCTTCTGGAACATTCACTTCAAACTCAAAGTTTTCAAGGGCATTTAGGACATCTTCAAGACGGGTCTTTTTCATAGAGGGACAAAGCATTTTCTCAGGGGCGGGATGATAAAACTTTTTATCGGGATTTTCCTTGGAAAGGGGATAAAGAAGCCCAATTTCAGTTCCTATGATAAATTCTTTGTGTGGAAGCTCCTTTGCAAGGCGAAGCATTCCACTTGTTGAGGCCACATAATCGGCAAGATCAATTACCTCAGGCCTACACTCAGGATGAGCAATAAAAACAGCCTCTGGGTGCTCAGCCTTGGCTTTAAGCACATCCTCAGGCAAAAGCTGGTGATGAAAAGGACAAAACCCTTCAAAATAAATAATCTCTTTGTCAGGATAAAACCTCTGCACATACCTTGCAAGGTTCATATCTGGAAGCATAAGAATACGCTTATCTTGGAAAGTTCCAACCACTTTCACGGCATTGGCAGAGGTGCAGCAAACATCACTTAAGGCCTTAACCTCTGCAGTGGAATTTACATAGGTCACAACTGGAACCCCTGGATACTTACTCCGAAGCTCTATCACTTCCTCTGGGGAAAGCATGTTTGCCATATCACAGCAGGCTCCAGCAACGGGAATGAGCACCTTCTTTTGAGGTGAAACAATCTTTGCTGTTTCAGCCATAAAAAAGACTCCACAAAAGACAATCACCTCAGCATCTGTTTTACTGGCTTTAAGACTGAGCTCCAAAGAATCCCCTCTTAAATCGGCAATATCCTGAATCTCAGGTGGCTGGTAATTATGGGCAAGAATTATGGCCTTTCTTTTCTCCTTAAGCTCAAAAATTTTTTCAATGAGTTTTTCTTTCTCCAAGGCAGTTTCCCTCCCTTGAAGGGAAATCTGAAGACCTATCCAAAGAGTTTTAGCAGGGTTATAAGAAGGGTTAAAAAGGCAAAGCCTCCTGCTATAAGTTTTTGCATAAAATCAAAACGCTTCTCCATGGCTTCAAAACGTGCATCCATTTCCCTTTGTAAAGCCTCAAAACGCCTATCCATCTCTCTTTGCAAGGCCTCAAAGCGCTTATCCATCATCTTCATCATTTCCATCTGCACTTCTCTTAAAGCCTTGAGCTCTTCCTCCACCCGCACCACCCGCTCAAGAAGAGAAACTTCTAATAAACTTTTTTCCTTTTCAATAATCTTTCTTTCAAGAATTTCAGAAATTCTCCTTTCAAGTTCCTCATTAAGAACTCTGTTTATAATATTCCTTATTTCTCCTTCTCCAAAGTTTGAAGTCAAGTTCATTCCTAATTTCCTCCTAAAGAGCCTCTTTTTATCAATCTAAGCTATCTATAATTTTTCGTCAAGAGGTAAATAAGACATTTGGATAGGCGCAAGCCTTAGCTTGAGTGAATTTAACAAAAAACCTGTTTTTCAAGGGCTTCTCTCAGCCTTTCGTAATATTCAAAGGGGATATTAAGATTTCCAAAGCCCCTTCCAAGTTTAATATCAGGCTTGTTTGCTCCGTGAAAATCACTTCCTCCAGTAATTAAAAGCTCAAGCTTTTTTGCTAAATCCAGGAGAAATTGAGTGAAAGAAGGATTGTGCTCGCTATAAAAAACCTCAACCCCTCTGAGGCCATGCTCTTTTAATTTGGTAAGATATTTTTTTAAGAAATCTTTGTCCACCTTCAAAGTTACAGGATGGGCCATAACAGGAATTCCCCTGTTTCTCAAAATTTCAGAAATGGCCTCTTCAGGGGTTAAAAGGGCCTTTGGAACATAGGCAGGAGCTCCTTTTTTGAGATACCTCTCAAAGGCCTCCTCTAAGGTCTTTACCACTCCTTTTTCCAAAAGAAGTTTGGCAATATGAGGCCTTCCGATTTCACCAGAGGCAATATTTTTCAGCTCATCAAGGGTGATTTCAATTCCAAGGGCTTGAAGTTTCTCTATCATGAGCTCATTTCTTCGGCTTCTTGCCTCCTTTAATTTTTTTAACATTTCCTCAAGCCCCGATAGCTCAGGTGTTAAAAAATAGCCAAGCAGATGAAAATGCCCAGGCCCCTCAAACTTTACACTTATCTCAACCCCACAAAGAAAGGAAAGCCCAATCTCCTTTGCCGTCTCATAAGCCTCTTTTAGGCCATCTATGGTATCATGATCTGTTAGGGCAAGGGCAGAAAGTCCTTCCTTTTGAGCAAATAGAACCAACTCTCTTGGACTTAAAGTTCCATCTGAGGCTGTAGAATGGGTATGAAGATCAATCATTTTTTATCCCGCTCTTACTATATAAATTTTCTTTACATATTAATTAATTTCTTTCTCTCGTAAGAGGCCTCAATAAACTTAACAAAAAGAGGATGAGGCTTTAAGGGCTTTGATTTGAATTCTGGATGGAATTGAACTCCCACAAACCAGGGATGATCCTCTATCTCAATAATTTCAACAAGTTCACCATCAGGGGAGGTTCCTGCAATTTTTAGCCCTGCCCTAACAAGCTCTTCTCTAAAGGCATTGTTAAATTCATAGCGGTGTCTATGTCTCTCAAATATCTCATCCTGCTGATATGCCTCATAGGCCTTTGAATTCTTGACAAGTCTACAAGGGTAGGCCCCAAGCCTCATTGTTCCCCCAAGGTCGCATCCCTCATCCCTTCTCTCAATCTTTCCAGTTCTATAATCAAACCATTCCTTCATAAGATAAATAACAGGATAGGGAGTTTGAGGATCAAATTCGGTGGAATTGGCCTCTTTCCAGCCAAGGACATTCCTTGCAAACTCAACCACTGCAAGCTGCATGCCAAGACAAATCCCTAGGAAGGGAATTTTATTTTTTCTAGCATACTCTATGGCAAGAATCTTTCCTTCAATTCCGCGAATTCCAAAGCCGCCTGGAACAAGTATTCCATGGGCATCCCTCAAAATCTCCTCCACATTTTCTGAGGTCAGCTCATCGGAGCTCACATACTTTAAATTCACCTTTAAATTATTGGCAAGGCCACCGTGCACCAAGGCCTCGTTAAGGGACTTATATGAATCCTTTAGATTCACATATTTTCCCACAATGGCAATGGTTACCTCATCTTTGGGATTTTTAAAAGTCTTTACGAGATTTTGCCAAGAGGTTAAATCAGGCTCCCTTGTCCAAATATTTAATTTTTCAACAATCTTCTCATCAAGGCCCTCCTGATGAAAAATAAGGGGTATTTCATAAACACAATCCACATCCTTGGCTGTAATTACGGCATCCTCTTCCACATTGCAAAAGAGGGCAATTTTTCTTTTAATATCAGGAGGTAAAAATCTATCGGTTCTACAAAGAAGAATATCTGGCTGAATTCCTATGGCCCTGAGTTCTTTCACGCTGTGCTGGGTTGGTTTGGTTTTAAGTTCTCCTGCGGTTTTAATATAGGGAACATAGGTAAGGTGAATATATAGGGCATTTTCCTTTCCAAGGTCATAACCAAGCTGTCTTATAGCCTCAAGAAAGGGAAGACTTTCTATGTCTCCAACGGTCCCGCCTATTTCAATAATGGCCACATCCACATCTCGTGAGGCAAGCTGAAGAATAACTGACTTAATCTCGTCTGTAACATGGGGAATAATTTGCACTGTTCCACCAAGGTAAACCCCCTTTCTCTCTTTTGTAATTACCGAGTAGTATATTTTCCCAGAGGTGTAGTTGTTGCGCGAGGACATAACCGCAGAAGTAAATCTTTCATAATGCCCAAGATCAAGATCTGTTTCTGCACCATCTTCGGTTACATAAACCTCTCCATGCTGAAAGGGATTCATAGTTCCCGGATCTACATTGATATATGGATCAAGTTTTTGAAAAGTCACCCTTAATCCCCTTGCCTCAAGAAGAGCCCCAATTGATGCTGCAGCAAGGCCTTTTCCAAGGGAGGAAAGAACCCCTCCAGTAATAAAAATAAACTTAGTGTGAAGTTTTTTCTTTTTTTTCATTAGTTAAAACCCCCTAATTGAGGTAAATCCATTTTCTTGGAAAAGTAGTAAGTCGCTTTAAGCCTGTCTCGTCAACATAAAAGGTATCTTCAAGCCCTATAACTCCAAGCTCAGGTACATGAAATTTTGGCTCAAAAGCAAGAACCATTCCTTTCTCAAGCACCCTCTTGTTTCCTGGGGCAATAACAGGTGGTTCGTCAATTTCAAGGCCAACCCCGTGGCCAAGAAACCGCAATTTTTCTCCATGTTTCATAAAGTATTCACTTAATCCTCCTTTTTCTGCCCTTTCCTCTGCAAGAAAATAAAGTTCCTCAAGGGGAATCCCTGGCCTTGCTTTTTTTTCAAGGATTTTCATAATTTCCAGGGAGACTCTAAAAAAGTCCATAGCTTTTTTGCACTCCCCAAAGCTTGCCATTCTTGTTTGATCCACATAATATCCTCTATAGAAACCTCCATAATCAATCAAAATGGGCTCTCCTTTTTTAATTCTCTTAAAGCTTGCCCCTCCTGGAAAGCCTTCAACTCCTCTTCCTCCTTCGCCTGTTGCAAAGGGAACAGCAAATAGGCCCTCTTTCCCAGAAAGAAGATATCCATAGGTTAATTCAAAGCGATTTGAAGAGCGGGTATAACCAGGATGACCACACACCCTTAAAGCTTTTTCAAGAATAGATGCGGCCTCAATTTCCCTCATTCCTGCCTTAAGTAAAGGAAGGCTTTTCTTTAAAGCCTGAGAAAGAAGCCTTGATGCCCCTTTTTGACACTCAACTTCATAAGGACTTTTAAGCATACGGACTTCCCAAATAAGTGAATCTACAGGAATTATTTCAAAATCTGAAAGAAGACCCTTTAATTTCTCTCCCTCTTCCCAGGAAAAGGCTCTAAATTCAAGACCAATTTTTTTTAAAGAAAAACTTTTTAAAATTTCAGGAAGTTTTTTTAAACTCTCAAAGGGATAAGTGGGAAAGGGGACTTCATCTTTAACCTGAAAAAAGGGCCTCTTTACAAAAAGCTTTACCGCATCTTTTGTTACAATTAAAAAACCTTTAACCCAGATCCCAGCAAAATAGTAAAGATTTATATGAGAAAAGACAAGGCAGGCATCAAGCCCTCTTTGAGAAAGTCCTTTCCTTAAGGCCTTAAGCCTATTCTCAATTTCCTCTTTGTTCATTTTCTTTGGCAAGGGTCTTACTTTTCAATATCTCAGCAATGGTTAGCACCGTCTCTGCATAGGGTTCACTAATATTATATTTCATAATGATTTTCTTTTTATAATTTCGATCTGCCTCCATGCGATAGCCTTCTTTCTTTAAATAATTGGCAATACTTGCTAAGGCATCAGGGAGACTATATAGATCCACTTTTCCGTCTCCATCCCAGTCATAACCATATAAAACATAGCTCTTCGGCACAAACTGGGGATATCCAAAGGCTCCAAAAATTGAGCCTTTTATTTCGTAAGGATCCCACTGATTTTTATAACTTATCTCAAGAAAGTAAAGAAGCTCCTGATAAGCCCAAGAGGATCTTCTCTGCCAGCGGGCTCGCACGGTTTCATTGTTGAAATCAATCTCTGGATAATTCTGAAGATACTTCCGTATAAGCTCTTCATTTCCAGTTAAAGCTAAACTAAAGAAGGTATTCAAAACACCGTGTTTGCCGGTTTTTCTTCCAAGATCAGTTTCCACAAGAAAAATGGCCACAATAACCTCTTTATCCACTTGAAATTGATTTTCAATGGCTGAAAGAAGCTCCATATTTTCCTCAAGAAATTTTTGTGCTCTCTCGATGCGATTTTCCTCAAGAAATTGATAATAGGGAAGTTTGGCTTCCTTCCAGGTTAGGCTTTTTAACATAACGGAAGGATTAAATTCAAGTTCCCCTCTACAAAGATTTTTCTCAATATAATCCTCTGGAACTTTGTCTTTCAGATCCTGCTTTATCTGGTGAAGAAGTTTTTCGGCAAAGGGTCTTTCCTCCTCTTTGATCTTTGAAAAGCAGGAAGGTTCTGTTTTAAGCCCGCTTGATAGGGTGGCTATGAGAAGCAAAACTCCAAAGAGAAAACCAACAAACATAATTACTCCCTGGCAAGATTTAAGAGGGAACCTGCAATTAAGGAGGCTCTCTCCCTTTCGGTGAAATCTCCCTTCAACCAAATCTCACCCTTTCCCTCAACTTCCATTTTAAACCTATTTGCCCCTGAGAGAAGGGCACTTTTAATACCCTTTAATTTGAATCTATCTCCCTTTTCAAGCCTTTCATAATCCTTTGGATCATCAAAGACAAGAGGAAGAATTCCAAAATTAATGAGATTTGAGCGATGAATCCTTGCAAAGGACTTGGCAAGCTTAACTCTTACTCCGAGGTATCTTGGGGCAAGGGCGGCGTGTTCTCTACTTGAGCCCTGACCATAATTTTCTCCCCCAATAATACCCACAGCAAGGCCCTTTTCCTTCAAAGAGAGAGCCTCCTTGGGGAAATCGGCATAAACATTGCAAAAGACATACTGACTTATAGCTGGAAGATTACTTCTTAAAGGAAGTATCTCTGCTCCAGCTGGCATGATATGATCTGTAGTGATGTTATCTTCCACTTTCAAAATAAAGACTCCTTCTAGGTCTTCAGAAAGAGGGTCAAACTTTGGAAGGGGAGAAATATTTGGCCCCCTTATGATCTCTACTTTTCTTGCCTCATCCTCTGATAAGGGGGGAATTAAGAGAGAGTCATTAATAATAAATTTTTCTGGAAGTTTAATTTCCGGGTAATCCCCAAGCTCCCTTGGATCCGTAATAACCCCCTTTATTGCACTTGCAACAGCAGTCTCAGGGGAGACAAGATAAACAAAATCTGGCCTTGTTCCAGAACGGCCAGGAAAGTTTCTGGTAAAGGTTCTAAGAGATATGGCATTTGTGGGAGGTGCCTGCCCCATCCCAATACAACCAAGGCATCCACACTGATGAATCCTCGTTCCACCCCTAAGAAGCGCCTTTAATCCCGAAAGGGCCGTTAAATTCTCAAGCACCTGAAGAGATCCAGGATTTACCTCAAAGGAAACCATAGGATGAACCGTGTGTTTTTCAAGTACCTTGGAAATAATAAGTAAATCCTTAAGGCTTGAATTTGCACAAGACCCAACAATCACCTGATATACAGGCTTTCCAGCCTCTTCTGACACCTTCTTTACATTATCAGGAGATGAGGGGCACGCACAAAGGGGCTCAAGCTTTGAGAGGTCAACCTCAATAATTTCATCATATTCTGCATCTGGGTCCGCCGAGAGTGGTATAAAATGTTCTTCTCTTCCCTGGGCATAAAGCCAGGCCCAGGTGTTTTCATCTGAGGGAAAGATACTTGAAGTTGCTCCCATTTCTGTTCCAAGATTGCAAATGGTTGCCCTTTCTGGCACAGTAAGAGTTTTAACCCCATCCCCAAAGTATTCAAGCACCTTTCCAAGCCCGCCTTTGACAGTAAGAATTGAAAGTAAATAAAGGGCAACATCCCTTGCAGATACCCAGGGGTTTAACTTACCCTTCAAATGCACACCCACCACTTTGGGCATCCGCAAATAAAAGGGTTTTCCTGCCATGGCAAGAGCCACATCAAGGCCACCCGCCCCAATAGCAAGCATTGCACACCCACCAGCAGTAGGAGTATGTGAGTCAGAGCCAATAAGGGTTTTCCCTGGGCGGGCAAATCTTTCCAGATGAACCTGATGACAAATCCCGTTTCCAGGCTTTGAAAACCAAATACCATATCTCATAGCAACGGTCTGCAAAAAGAGGTGGTCATCGGCATTTTTAAAATCCGTCTGCAAAAGATTGTGGTCTACATAAGAAACAGAAAGCTCTGTCTTTACCCTCTCAAGCCCTATAGCTTCAAACTCAAGATAACACATAGTTCCTGTTGCATCCTGAGTAAGAGTTTGGTCAATTCGAATAGCAATTTCCTCTCCAGGAATCATTTTTCCACTTACTAAATGAGCTTCAATGATCTTTTGTGTAAGGTTTTTCCCCATTGTCTCCCCCTTTTGAAGTCCTTCTTACAATTCTCCAAAACAATCAGGAAAAAGACTTTTCAGCTGGTTTTGAAGGGCCTCAATCTCTATTTTCTTAAAAATTTTTCTCTCAACAAGCCTTTGAGAAAAATATACAAACTCAGAGATAGAGAGAGGAAAATAAACCTCGTAGAGGCTTTCTTTTATCCTTCTTAAGGCATAGTGGGAAATATCTGGAAGAAGAGAAATTATCTCTTCACAGCCCCCCTTCAAGTGAAAGGGCATAATTATATGCTTAACCTTGAGATATGGGGGGAGTTCTGCTTTGTCCCTTGATGAGAGAGGCTGAAAAAAGATATCCTGAGAGGTAATTACCTCTCTTTTTGGTGCACAGCCCTTAAAAACCTCTGAGGGAAGTTTATCTTTCAAAAAATTGTAAAGATTTTTGGTGAACTTGAGATCTAAATGCTCTCTTAAAAGCTCCCGCAAAGTGTAAAGAGAAAAGGTAAGAAGATATTCCTTTTTTCCAATCTCGTCAAATTTCACATTACAAAGGGCTCTTTCAAGAAACTTAAAAAGAACCATATCAGTTAAGGCCTTAAGTTTGAAGGTTAAAAAATAAAGCTTAAAGGCATCCTCTTGGGGCAGACTGAGAGCCTTTACTACAAAATCAAGAAATTCCCTTGGTTTTTCAGGAAGTAAAGAAAAAAGTTTAAACTCCATAAAAGAGACCCATCTATTTATTTGTGGCTTATTTTACTTTGAAATAAAGCTTTCTGCAAGGATGAAATCTTCAGGATAAGTAATTTTTATGTTAAAAATGGAGCCAGCAATAAGCTTTACCTCATACCCATAGTGATGAAGAAGAGAGCTTTCATCAGGAAAAGAAAGCCCCTCACTTTTAGCTCTTTCAAGGCACTCTCTTAAAATTTGAGCCTTTATAGCCTGTGGTGTTTGGACTAAAAAAAGCCCCTCTCGGGGAATAGGCCTTTTCAATCTTCCCTCTTCTGCAAAAACCAGGGCATCCCTCACAGGAAGCGCAGGAATTACTGCATCAAAGGATTCTACCTCTTCAACCAAGCGAGAAATCAAGGTTTTATCAATAAAGGGCCTTACAGCATCATGCACAAGAAAAAGCTCAGTTTTCTCAGGTGAGGCCTTAACCGCATGATAAACTGATTCCTGTCTTGTCTTTCCTCCTTCAGTTAGTGCATAAACCTTTTTTATTCCAAACTCTTTAATTTTTTCTTCCACGAATTTCTTATAAAGCTTATCCACAGCCAAAACAATGCAAGAACACTGAGGGTGCTCTTCAAAAACTTTCATAGTTCTTATGAAGATAGGGACACCCTTAAGTTCTTTAAACTGCTTTGGGATTTCACCTCCAAATCTCTCCCCTCTTCCTGCACAGGGCAAAATAACTGTTATCATCAGCCTCTTAGGAAAGTCTGATAAAGTTCTCTATAAAGAGGGGATTTTGAGAGAAGATCCTCATGTGTTCCTTCTGCTACCACTCTTCCTTTATCAAGAACTACAATTTTATCAGCTCTTATGATAGTGGATAGCCTGTGGGCTATAACAATAAGGGTGTGCTTTCCGCGAAGTTCACTCAGAGCAGCCTCTATTGCCTTTTCCGTTAGAGTATCAACCTGACTTGTTGCCTCATCAAGAATAATTACTGGCGGTCTCTTAAGAAAAACCCGTGCCAAGGCAAGTCTTTGCTTTTGTCCCCCTGAAAGGGAAAGCCCCTCCTCTCCAATAACAGTTTCAAAGCCCTTCGGAAGATCTTCAATGAATTCAAGAGCCTGGGCAGCTCTGCAGGCCTCCTTTACCTCTTCAAGGGTGGCATCAGGTTTTACAAGAATTAAATTATCCCAAATGGAGAGATTAAAGAGAAAGGGCTCCTGCCAGACCATCCCAAATAACCCTCTTAAACTCTCAAGGTCAAATTCTCTTATATCCACTCCATCAAGAAGAATGGCCCCCTTTTCAGGGTCGTAAAATCTGGGAAGAAGGGAAATGAAAGTGCTTTTTCCCGCTCCACTTGGACCAACAAGGGCAATCATACTTTTTGCAGGCAAAAAGATATTTATGTCTGCAAGGGCTGGCGGAAGCGAAGGATCATACCGAAAGCTAACCTCTTTGAATTCAAAGCCCCTTTGAGGAGGCTTAGCTTTTAGGTGGCCTCCTTTTTCCTCTTCAAGATAAAAAATCTCTTCAATGCGGGACCAGGCACCCTGGGCTTCTTTCAAACCCGTGTAAGCCCTGGAGAGTTTTCTTATGGGATTAAAAATAAGCAATATGGCTGTTAAAATAGAAAGAAAGGCCCCAGGAGTAAGACTTCCCCTTATCACAAGAGCACCTCCATACCCAATTAGAATGGCTCCTCCAAGGCCGGTCATAAAATCCACAAGGCTTTTAGAGGCCTCTCTGTATTTGGTCACCTTGAGGCTAAGATGATAAAACCTCTGAAGCTCTTTGGCAAAAAATTTAAGCATAAGCTCCTTTGAGGCTGAAATCTTAATTTCTCTAATTCCCTGAAGAACCTCTCCCATCCTATGAGTAAGCTCACCTGTTGAGGCTTGAGTAAGTCTTCGGGTTTTCCGAGTTTTAGTTCCAAGATATTTGGTTCCATAAATAATGGCTGGAAGTGTTATCAGGGCAACGAGAGTTAAATCCCATCTTTGATAAAGGGCAACAAAAATAAGAACAAGCACAGTCAAAGACTCCTTAAAGAGAATCTGGGAACTCTCACCAAGTAAGGGCTCTATTTGAGAGGTATCGTTTATAACCCTGGAAATGGTCTGCCCTGTTCGCTCTTTAACCAACTTTGAATAGGGAAGAGAAAGAAATTTTTTAAAAAGTTCCAGCCGAATCTGATTGATAATCCCTGTGGATACACTCTTCATATAATAGGCCTGCAGAAGAGAAAAAAGACCATTGAGACTGAAAATTAAAATCAAATAAAGAGGAATAAACTTAAAGAATTCGTAGTGTTTTTCTACAAAGACATAATTGAAAATGGGTTTTATTGACCAGGTTCCAAGGCCAGTTAAAAGAGAGGAAAGAATAGCAAAGGTAATACCAAGAAAAAAGGGTTTGTAAAAAAATTTAAGATATTTTAAAAGGTGACCTAAAAATAGAAGGGTGTCATTTTTCAAAGGAAATTTCCCTTATAGAGCCCCTGCCATTCTGTAAAGTCTTGCAATTCTCTCTTCAATTGGAGGGTGAGTGGAAAAGAGGTTTAAAAGGGATTTTCCAGAAAGGGGATTTACGATGAACATCTGAGCCTGAGCTGGATTTACATCCATAGGATAGGCTCTATTCCAGGCCTCAAGTTTTTCAAGGGCTTTAGCTAAGGCAATAGGATTTCTGATGATTTTAGCGCCTGTTTCATCTGCAAGGTATTCTCTACTTCTACTTATGGCGAGCTGAATTAAGGTTGCTGCAATGGGAATAATAATTATTGCAATTAAGAAACCAATAATGGCAAGGGGATTTCCCCTGTCCTCTTCATCGCGCCCACCAAGGCCTCCAAAGAAAAGGCTCCACTGGGCCATCTGAGCAAGATAGCTTATAGCTCCCACAATAGTTGCTGCAATGGTTGAAATAAGAATATCTCTGTTTTTAATGTGGGCAATTTCATGAGCAATAACTCCCGCAAGCTCTTCTCTACTGAGGAGTCTTCTAATTCCTGATGTTACTGCAACCACTCCATTTTCGGGATTTCTCCCAGTTGCAAAGGCATTAGGAGTCTCAACGGGAATAACATAAACCTTAGGTTTAGGAATTCCTGCCCTTCTTGCAACCTCCTCCACAATGGCATGAAGTTCGGGATCTTCTGCAGGGCTGACTGGTTGAGCACCACTCATGGCAAGCACAATTTTATCCGAAAAGAAATAGGCTATAAAGTTCATAATTCCTGCAAGAATAAGGGCAATAGTTGCCCCAGTTTTTCCTCCAATTATGTTACCTACAAAAACAAAGAGAACCGTTAATATGGCAAGGAAAAGAAAGGTTTTCACAGTATTCCACATACACTTTCACCTCTTAATTTATATTTTTGTTATATAATATAAAATCTTGGCTTGAAATGTCAAGAGAAAAGAGAGAGAAGCCTTGTTGCACTATTTTTCACAAAAAGTTGGGACAGGTAGAGAGCATTTTACATTAAGACTTATATGTTTACAAAATTTTTTGAAAAACTCAAAAATTTCTTCTGGCCAGAGATTGATGCAGAAAATCGCATAAATCTTTTTGAAACTTCACAAAGGATTAAAAATTTTTTTTATAATAGAAAAAACTTCGCGTATATCAGAACTTTTGGAGATTTTGTCTTTCTTTCACTTATTATTCTTGGGCTTTTTGGGCCACAGGACCCAGATAGAAATATCATGCTTTTTCTTTGCTGGGGGGTGTGGTGGACCTCTGTGGTTCTCAGCTGGTTTTTCCTGGGAAGGATGTGGTGTGCCTTTTGTCCCTTTCCGGGTTTAGCAAGACTTTTTCAAAAGCTCAAACTCTCTTTTTTCAGGAAACCACCAGAATTTCTAAAAAAGAAAGGAGTTCACATAGCCACAATTTTATTTTTTCTCATTATTTGGCTTGAAACCACAACTTCACTCACCACCTCCCCACGCTATACAGCCCTTTTTCTCTTAAGCATTGTTTGCCTTGCTACCATTTTCGGGATACTATACAAAGAATATGCCTGGTGTGCCTTTCTTTGTCCTCTTGGAAGAATTACTGGAGTTGCTGCAACCATGGCTATACTGGAATTCAGAGCTAATTATAAAATTTGTAAAACCTGTAAAGAGGCCCACTGTAAAAAAGAAAAACCTGGAATTAGACCCTGCCCTGTATACCTGGGGGCAGTCTCAGTTCAAAATAATCTAACTTGTTTTATTTGCGGGCACTGTCTTTTGCTTTGCCCCCACGATTCTCCAGCTGTTTATGTAAGACACCCTCTAAAAGAAATCGTACTTAATAAAGGGAAGGGAGTTACTTGTGCCTTCGTTGTCCCCTTTTTGATCGGTTCTCAGATAGCACGCCTTTTGATGGAAAAGGATTTTTTTCACATATGGGCTCTAAATTTAGGGCTTTCCCCTAATTTACTTTTTACTCTTCTTTTTTTCTGGCTCTCCATTGCCCTTATTATTATTACTAAATTTGCAGCCTCCTTTTTTCGAGTTATAGAAGACCCAATCCTTGGAAAATTCAATTTAACTATCGCCATTCTTATCCCCTTTGCCTTTACCGGAGAATTAATCTATCGCTCTAAATACTTTTTGGAAAATCTTAGGGAATTTTTCCCAACCTTGGGAAGACAATTTGGTATAGAGACCCTCTTGAAATGGAGATTGGCAATACCAGAGAGCTATATCAAGGTGTGGTGTCTCTTTCTCCTCCATCTCTCTCTCCTTGGAAGTTTCTACCTAATTTTTTACTTTTATGCTAAAGATTTTGAAAAAGAAATTCCCTTCAAAAGATATCTTCACTTTGTTGGAATTGTTTTAGGAATTTATCTTTGCTACTTTCTTTTGATCTTCACTTCAAAATGAGAAATATCTTCAGGAATCTCTTTAAGCCCTTTAAAAAAACCTAAAAGAATTGCCTTCAACATATTTTGAATAAAAGGCTTAAGAAAAATCCTTTTTCCATTGATAAAAAGAAAAACCTCCTCCCTTTTCTCGCCAAGTTTTTCAAGAATATAGTTTAAAACTTTCTCCTCTTCGCCCTTTTTAACAAAAAGTTCTATCTCAGAATAACAGGCTTTTAATTCTTCTTCCTTATCCTCTTCTCGTAATACCCAGATTTTTGGAATTCCTGGGAAACTCTTGAATCCCTCAAGTAAAATTAAATCTTTTTCCCAGAAAATTCTCTGCAAGAACTGAAGAAAATCTTCTTTATTAGAGGGAATTTCTTTAACATAAATGGTCAAAAGAGTTTTCTGGAAAAGGGAAACAATATCACTTCCGCTTTCCCGATAACGAAAGGTATCTGAATCAGGTCGATCAGTTAGCTCCACCTCTTCCTTGGTAGCTTTTACTACTGCAACTTTATATCCCAGGGCCTTTAGCTTTCTGACAAGAAAAGTGCCAAGGGTTGTTTTCCCAGAATTGTGATATCCGCAGAGAGCAAAAATCAAGGGCAAGGTATTTAAAGGGTTAGCGACTCACCGGGTTTTAAGGGAATAACTTCTGGTTTAAAGGGATACTTGGAAAGTTCTTCCAAAAAGGCCTCAACGGTTCCAGTTAAAATTGGAAAGGTTCCATAATGCATGGGAATTACCTTTTTGGCTTTTAGTAGCTGGCAGGCCTTAGCAGCCTCCCTTGGGCCCATAACATAATGATCTCCAATGGGAAGAAGAGCTAAATCCGGTTGATAAAGTTCTCCAATCAGAGCCATGTCTCCGAAAAGGCCTGTATCCCCTGCGTGATAAAGGGTAAAGCCATTTTCGAGGGTTATTACAAAACCACAGGGCTCTCCAGCATAGCCCCCATCTGGAAAAGATGAACTGTGAAGGGCTGGGACCATGGTAAAGGAAAGGCCATTAGTCCTGTAGGTGCCTCCTATGTTCATGCCCGTTGCCTTGGGGACACCCTTTCCAAGGAGATATTGCTGAATTTCGTGAATAGCAATAACCTCAGTTACTGCTGTTCTTGCAAGCTTTATAGCCTCTCCCAAGTGATCTCCATGCCCATGGGTAATAAGAATATAATCGTAGGGGCCAAGATCAACCTCCTTAGGAGCAAGGGGATGGGTTAACCAGGGGTCAATGATAATCTTTTTCCCTTCAGGGCTTACTATTTTAAAACAAGCGTGTCCGTAATAGGTAATTTCAATAGGCATTTTTCTTAAGGTTGAAATCAATTCTGGAGCGGGCGACGGGATTCGAACCCGCGACCTACAGCATGGCAAGCTGTCGCTCTACCAGGCTGAGCTACGCCCGCTTTTTAACATTTTATTATTATAATTCCATTTACCAAGATGTCAACAGACCGAATTGCCTCATTAAAAATCTAAATGAAATTTTATCATTGCCTCAGGTAATATCATAAATTTTGTGTATGGCCAAATTTAGTTTGGTAAGAGGGAGGCACACCAAAAATCACAAAAAGGAGTTAAACGACTATGAGGCTGTAAAGGAGAAACTAGAGAAGGGGAAGAGGGCAAGATATGGCTCAAAGGAAATTAAGGTATTTTTAAAAGAGGAAGTATTACAACATGGCTATACACAAAATTCTTGATACTCCCCTTTATGCCGCCTCTAAGACTCTTGCCTCAAGTCTTTGTATCCT
>CAZQQV010000035.1:0-15483 GCA_964595655.1 uncultured Caldimicrobium sp. | reverse complement strand
AAATACAGGCTAAAAACTATAAGTAGGAGCAGAACCATGAATAAAGATTGGAGGCAATTTTTTCGTAAATTTCTTTTATTCTTTTTGAATCGCAGTCTTTTCTGGAAGGTGGGTTTTATCATAGGGGTTTGTGTATCCGTCTCCTTTGCTATCGTTTTTTATTTTTATTTTTATACCCAAAATGTACTCCTTAAGGCAGGTATTAATCATATACCCTTTTTCTTTGAGAGAATTCTTTATCTTTTAATTATCCTTGTTTTGGTTTTCCTTATATGGGGGGCAGTTGCCTTTTTCTTTATGGTAAAAAGACCCTTAGATAAAATCAAAAACATTCTTGAAAATCTTGTCTATAATCCCGAGTGTCTTCAGGCAGATACCCAATTAAAATTTGTTATAAAAGATGAAATCGGAGAGGTGGCAGAAAAGCTACATCTTCTTGTGCATAACTTTCGAGAGCTTGAAACCTTCAGGCACATCATTGAAAATGACGAAACCGTAGAGGAAATTTATCACCGACTGGGAGAATATCTACAAAGACATTCCTTTTCAAGCTTTGTGATCTATGAGGTCTCCAATTCTCAAAATACCATGAGGACGGTCTATAAGTCTCACGAAGAGCTTGATATTAATGCAGAAAAGCTTTTTAACGCAGACAAATGCAGAGCCAAAAGAACAGGAAAGGTGGTTACCTCCTTTGAGGCCCCTCATATTTGCAGACTTTATGAATATCAGGATATTACCCATCATTACTGTATTCCCATAGTGGCTGGAAATAAAGTTCTCGGGGTTGTAGAAATTCATCTTCCCTTAACTGAAGTAACCCTTACTTCTAAAAAGTTAAAGGAAAAACTTACTCTTGTTCGTAAATTTATTGATGAAACGGCACCTGTTATTGAATCCAAAAGATATGCCGAGGCCTTAAAAGAGCAATCTCTTAAAGATCCTCTCACCAATCTTTACAATCGCCGTTTTCTTGAAAGTATAATTGACAACCTCTGTGCCCAGATTCTTAGAAGGGGGACGGTTCTTGGAATTTTAATGTGCGATCTTGATTACTTTAAGTCCATAAATGACAAATACGGGCACGATGTGGGGGACTTTGTTTTAAAGGAAACTGCAAGGCTTCTTTCCGAAAATGTGCGAAAAGCCGATCTTGTGGTAAGATTTGGTGGCGAGGAATTTTTGATACTTCTTGTGGATATAAGAGAAGGTGAGGCAGAAAAAGTGGCTGAAAAGTTAAGAAAAATTATAGAAGAATATGAATTTAAAACCCCAAAGGGGATTCTTAAAAGAACCATTTCTATAGGGGTTTCTGAGTTTCCTGTGGATACTTCAGCCATCTGGGAGGCTATTAAATTTGCAGATGTAGCTCTATACAAAGCCAAAGAAACTGGAAGAAATAGGGTAATAAGATTTCGCCAGGAATTCTGGACAGAAGAGGAATACTAAAGAACCAAAGGAGGGTATGGGCTATGACCATGGATAGGGCTTTAAGGCTTACTGCAGGAATAGCCATGCTTATTCTTTTTATTTTTGGAATCTGGGGTTCAAATGTGCACTGGTTCTGGAAGGCCTTTTTGCTCTTTATGAGCCTAAATCATATTCAATCTGCCTTTACCAATTGGTGCCCTGTAATGGTTCTTTATAAAAAGCTCGGTATTAAAGAGTGCTGTAAGGATGAAAAGCCTTTATCTTAACTCAGAAAAAATTATAATGGAATCTCCCTTTCCTGCCTTCTTGCTGAGTAAGGAGCATCGCATCCTTTCTGTCAATGAGGCTTTCTGTAAGCTTCTTGGAAAGGAAAGAGCTGAACTTGAGGGGAAATACTGTTATGAAGTGGTGCACGGGCTAAAGGAGCGTCCTGAATTTTGTCCTCTAAAAGAAGGGGAAGTATGTATTCTAACAGCCTGCGGTAAAAATGAAAAGGAATGTCCCCTTTGTCCAGTGGAAAAATGTGAGAAAAAAGATATTTCTTTCAAACCAAAGAGCTTTTATTTTAAGGAATTTTACGAGCCAAGACTTAAAAAATTTTTAAGAGTCAATCTTTTAACCCTTTTTGACGAAAAGGGAGAGGTCTTTGGATATCTTCACTTTATTGAAGATTTAACTGAAAAAACCGAACTTTTCCATCTTTTTAAAAAAGTAGTTGAAACCTATCCTGGCTATTTCTTTGTAAACGACGAAGAATTCAACATACTCTTTATGAATGATAAATTAAGAAAGCTTTGTAAAGGAGAAAAACCTAAGTGTTACGAAATCCTTTACGATAGAGAAGGGCCCTGCCCGACTTGCCCTATTTTTACAGAAAGGGCAGAAGAAGAGGTCTATTCCCCTAAGTTAAACCGCTATTTTATTAGATACTTCAAAATCTTTAAATCTCAAAGGGGAAAGATTTTCAAGATTACCTTTTATACAGATACAACCGAACAGGTCAGACTTTTTGAAGAGGCAGGGATTCCCCTTGTTGTTTCAACTCAAGAGGGGAAAATTTTAAGGGTTAATAAAAGGGCAAGAGAGCTTTTTGGTATCCCTGAGGACTTGGATGGAACACTGGATTTAAAGAAATTAAAGGTTCAAGATTTCTGGGAGGACTCAAAAGAAAGGAAAAGGTTTGTTGAAAAACTTTTAAGAGAAGGAAGGGTGGTAGGCTTTGAAAACAGGCTAAAAAAATTTGATGGAACCCCCTTTTATGCCCTCATTTCTTCTAAGGTTTTTGAGGAGGAAGGAAAAAAACTTATTTATTCCGCTATTGAGGATATTAGCGAATATATCAAAGCCAAAGAAGAGGCCCTCCGCTTTATTGAGAAGGTGCTTGAATTTATGCCAGTTGGAGTTGCAGTAATTGATGAAGGAGATAAAGTTCTTTATGTAAATACTAAACTTTCTGAAATCACTGGCTATTCCAAAGAGGAGCTAAAAGAAGCTAATCTTCATCAATTACTTATTGCAGATGAAAACTTAAAAGAAAGGGCTAAAAAAGTTTTTGAAGAAATAGCAAAAGGGGCGCGCTCTCAACTTGCCAAAAGGAGAGTTGAATTCCCTGCAAGAAAAAAGGATGGGTCTTTTTTTATAGCTGAGGTTTATTTTGATGAATTTTATCTTGAAGGAAAAAGGCTTTTCATAGGGCTCATTCAGGATATCACGGAGAGAAAAAAACTTGAAGAGCGCCTCTTAAAGGAAGAAAAGGAATTTGCCATTGAAAAGATAGCAGGAGGCCTTGCCCACGATCTCAATAACATCCTTATGATTGTTAGGGGTTATCTTGAGCTTCTCAAGGAAAAAAGAAAAGAAATGGGCAAAAAGGAAATTTCCTATCTTGAAAAGATAGAAGAGGCCTTTGAGAGAATGAGGCATCTTGTGGGAGAACTTTTTGTGCTATCAAGAGGGGAAATGAAAAAAGAGGAATGGGTAAATCTCACGGAATTTTTAAAAAACTGGGTTCCCTTTTATCTAAGAGGAAGTCAAATAAAGCTGACTTTAGATGTTGAGGAAGAGCTCTATCTCCCCATTCAGCAATCTCATATTCTTTCCCTGGTTCAAAATATTGTCCTCAATGCAAGAGATGCCATGGAAAATGTGGGAAAATTTAAGGTAAAGGCCTACACTGTTAATGGTTACCTTTTTATGGAATTTACCGACAGCGGCCCTGGAATCCCTGATGAGTACCTCAATAAGATCTTTGAACCAGGTTTTTCAACCAAACCCCAGGGATCTGGCCTTGGGCTTTATGTGGTAAAAAGGATTGTTGAGCTTTACGGAGGTAAAATTGAGGTAAAATCTATTCCTGGAGGAGGCACAACCTTTATCATAAAATTTCCTCTGCAAAAAAGGGAGACCATATCCCAAGAAAAAGAAACAATCCAAAGGGAGGAATTTTCTAGGAAAAAAATTCTTGTTCTTGATGACGAGGCTGACATAAGGGAGGTTTTAAAGGAATTTCTTGAGGAAAGGGGCTTTGAGGTTGAAACTGCAGAAAATGGCGATATTGCCTTTGAGTTAATTTTAGAAGCTGAAAAGAAAGATAACCCCTTTGAAATACTTATTCTTGATTTAACTGTCTCTGAGGGTAAAGGAGGGATTTATCTCTTAAAGAGGCTTCTTTCTGAAGGAAAGGATCTTTCCCGTTATAAAACCATTTTAATAACAGGGTTTACCGAAAGGGAGGTAATAAAGGAGGCAGGGGATCTAAAGGTAAATCACATTCTCTATAAGCCCTTCAGCCTTGAAAAACTTCTTGAGGTTCTTTCTTAATTTTCTTCAAAAAACTCACTGATTATGCCCTAAAGGATCCCCGCAGAGCCCCTCTTCTCTCCTTTTTAATGATTGCCCCTCTCATCTCTCCGATATCTATTATTTTAACTTATGGAATGCTTGGATTTCACTTTGCCCTTTTTCGTCTGCTTTTTACTCTTCTTTTTTCTCTTTTTATTGCCTATCTAAGCCTTTATCTTTTTACCCATAAGGAAACCCCTTTGAAAATAGAAGAAAAACTTCAAGGAAGAGAAAGGTCCATTCCCATTTATGTGTGTTCAGGAGAAGAGGTTCTCATTGCCGGGGCTCTTTTTGAGCTTTCCTTTACTCCGGGGCAGGCCATGGTTTTTATCCTTGCTGGAAGTGGAGGCTTCCTTTTTTAATTGGCTTTTAAAATTTTATCTTGATTTTTAGAAAATTTTAATTAATATTTAAAAGTTGATTAAAAATCCGATCTAAAATCACTATGTCTATAAAAGGTCTTTCCTATCCCAAGTGCAAATCAAACAAGGAAAGACTTAAATATTTTTTAAAACTCTTTGATAAAAATGATAAAGTGCTTGTGCTTTTCTGGGCAGATCCTGATGCCATAGCCAGTGCCTTTGCTGTAAAAAAGCTTCTTCAAAATAGAGTGGCCAAAATCACCCTATCTCATGTGAATGAAATAAGAAGACTAAACAATCAGGTGATGGTTGAACTTTTAAAAATACCCGTTATCCCTTTTAAGAGAGAGTTTCTTTCGGATTATACCAAATTTATCCTCGTTGATTCTCAACCCACTCATCGTGAAGAATTTAAAAATATACATTTTACAGCAGTAATTGATCATCATCCTGTTACCAATGGCTGGAATGCTGATTTTATTGATATAAGACCTGAGTATGGAGCCACATCAACCATTCTATATGAATATCTTAAAACCCTGAAGCTTAATCCCAATGTTTATCTTGCTACAGCTCTTACCTATGGACTCAAGACTGATACGGATAATTTTCGAAAGAGCGCCCAACTTCAGGATGTGCTTGCCTTTCAGAGGCTTTTTAAAAAAATGAATAGACATCTCCTTGCCAAAATTGAATCTTCTGATTTGAGAAGATCGGAGCTTAAATATTTTAAAATTGCTCTGGAAAATTTGAAATACCTTGGGAATAAGGCCTTTACTTATCTTGGAAAGGTTAGCAATTCCGATGTGCTTGTATTGGTGGCTGATTTTCTTAACAAGGTGTATGAGACCTCCTGGGTATTTGTGGGAGGTGAATACAAAAAGACCCTAATCGTAATTGTGAGGTGTGATGGTTATCGCAAAGATGCAGGAAAGCTTGTTAGCAAAGTTTTCAAAAATTTGGGAAAGTCAGGTGGCCACAAGGAGAAGGCCCGGGCAGAAATTCCCTTTGAGGCTCTTTCCATACCTTCTGACGAATTCTCAACCATTAGTCTTATAAAGTTATTTAAGAAATATTTTTCTCAAAGTAAAACAAAGGAGTATCGCTTCACCGAGGCTGCCCCTCCTATATAAAGCCTTTTTCTCCATTTGAAGCCGGAAATATCCTCCTTAGAGTTTCTTAAAGCAGAAAAAATCTTAAAAGTGCTTAATATTATGGTAAAGTAAAAAAAGGGTGAGTGTATGGCTCGTTTTGTTGATCAGGTAAAGATTTATGTGAAAGCCGGAGATGGGGGAAGAGGGTGTGTAAGCTTTAGACGGGAAAAATATGTGCCAAGAGGTGGGCCAGATGGAGGAGATGGAGGGGATGGAGGAGATGTGATTCTTGTTGCAGACCCTCAGATTCACACCCTTTATGATTTTTATCATCAGGTTCATTTTAGGGCGGAAAATGGGCGCCCTGGTATGGGAAAAAAAATGAAAGGAAGGGATGGAGAGGACCTTATTTTGAAAGTGCCTGTGGGAACGGTAGTGAAGGATGCAGAAACTGGAGAAATCCTTGGAGATCTTGTGAAACCTGGGCAGAGTTTGGTTGTTGCAAGGGGTGGAAAAGGAGGGAGAGGGAATGCCCATTTTGCCACTCCTGTAAGGCAAGCCCCCCGGTTTGCAGAACCTGGAACTCCTGGAGAGGAGCGCTGGCTTATCTTAGAGCTAAAACTTATTGCGGATATAGGGCTTGTTGGCTTCCCCAATGCAGGAAAATCCACTTTTCTTTCAAGGGTTAGCGCAGCAAGACCAAAAATTGCTGACTATCCCTTTACTACCCTTGAGCCCAATCTGGGAGTGGTAAAAATGCCAGATGGAGAAACCTTTATTGTGGCAGACATACCAGGTCTTATTGAAGGGGCCCACAGGGGGATAGGCCTTGGCCATGAATTCTTAAGACATATTGAAAGAACAAGAGTTCTTCTTTATATACTCGATATTTCAAGAGAAAGCGAGGTCAAAAGAGACTTTGAAATTTTAAAGAGGGAGCTTGAACTTTACAATCCAGCCCTTCTTAAAAAGGAGTTTCTAATAGCCCTGAATAAAATTGATTTAATTCATAAGGAAGAAAGAAATGAAAAAATTTCAAAGATTATTGAACTTTTTCCTGAAGACCTGAGAAGTAAAATTTATCCTATATCCTGTGTAACAGGAGAAGGGCTTAAGAGCCTTCTTTTTGAACTTTACAAGCTTATTTTAGCAAAAAGAGAAAGTGAGGAGAATTGAAAGATGGATAGAATAGAAGTCTTAAAGGAATTTGAAAAAGCCAAAATTCTTGTCTTAAAGATTGGAAGTGCCGTTATTACCAAAGACGATGAAGGGCTTAATTATCAGGTTCTTTCAAATATTGCCTATGAAATTCAAAGATTCTATAGAAATGGAAAGAAGGTAGTAATTGTCTCCTCTGGGGCCATTGCTTGCGGAAGGGCCAAACTGAAATTTTTTAAAAAGCCCCTCTCTCTTTCTGAAAAGCAAGCTCTTGCAGCCTGTGGTCAGGCTGATTTAATTCATGCTTATGAAGAGGTTTTTTCGCAATACGGTTTGAAGGTTGCCCAGATTCTGCTTACTTCAGAGGATCTCTCAACAAGACAGCGCTATCTCAATGCCAAAAAAACTCTTCATACCCTTCTTAATTGGGGGATTGTTCCTGTAATAAATGAAAATGATACTGTCTCCACCGAGGAGATAAAATTCAGTGATAACGATTTGCTTTCAGGGCTTGTAGCCCTTGCCTTACCTGCTGAGGCTCTGATTATCCTTTCTGACATTGATTCCCTTTACAAAGAAGACCCAAGGACAAATCCGCAGGCCGAACGAATCCCCTATGTTGAAGAGATAACTTCAGAGATTCTGAAAATGGCAGGTTCAAAACCAGGAAAACTTGGAAGAGGGGGGATGTATTCCAAACTATTAACAGCAAAAATGGTAACCTCTGCAGGCATACCTGTAGCTATCCTTCCAGGAAGAACCCCCCTTGTCCTTGAAAAATTTTATGCCCATGAAGACATTGGAACAGTCTTTGCTCCCAAAAAAAGAACCCTTTCCATGAGAAAATTGTGGATTAAATATTATTTAAAGCCCGAAGGAAGGCTTTATCTTGATGAAGGAGCGGTTAGAGCTCTTTCTGTCTCTGGAAAAAGTCTTCTTATGGGAGGAATCAGAAAAGTGGAAGGAGATTTCGGAAAAGGGGCCTGTGTGGAATGCCTCGGAGAAAACGAAAAACCTGTTGCAAAGGGTCTTATCAATTACTCCTCTGAAGAATTAAGAAAATTTCTCGAAAACTCTTCAAAGCCCGAAAAAGAAATCATTCATAGAGACAACCTTGTTCTTCTTGACCAGTTTTAAAAGCTTCTTATAATAATTTAAAAGTGGCCTTGAAATTTATTAGTAGATTCCTTTGGACAGTTTTCTTTTTCTTTTTGTTTTTTCAATCCCTATTATTCTGTGCTTTTCAACCAAAAGCCCAAACCTTATCAAATACTTATACTTTTGGAATTCTTGCCAAAAGGGGTGAGGAAATTGAAAAAAATAGATTTTATGTTCTTACGCAATATCTTGAAAAAAGGCTTCCTTATAGAATAAAATTTGAATTCTTATCTTTTGAGGAGCTCAAGGCAAAAGCCCTTCAAGGAAAATTGGATTTTATATTAACCAATCCCTATCAAGCTGTAACCATAAAAGAGCTTGCTTCAAAAGAAAAAACACCAATCAATTATAAAGTTATCCTCAGTTTAGGGCAATTAGAAAAGGATGGTTATTATCCCTATTTTGGAGGAGTCATTTTCACCAAAAAGGATAGTCCCCTTCAAAATTTGTCAGACCTAAAAGGAAAAACCTTTGGAGCAGTTGATCCTGACTCCTTCGGAGGATACTTTATTGCTCTTTATGAACTTTATAAGAAGGGGATAACTGAGAAGGATATTAAACCCAAGTTTTATGGCACCCATGATGAGGTGGTTAGAGCAGTATTAAGGGGAGAGGTTTCAGCAGGCACGGTGAGAACGGGCATTCTTGAAAGGATGGCCCAATCCGAAAAAATATCCTTAGCGGACTTAAAAATAATAAATCCAAAAAAATATACCAATTTTCCTCTTTTAGTAAGTTCGGATCTTTATCCTGAGTGGCCTCTTCTTGCAAAAGAGGGCACCCCTCTTGAAATTATAAAAGAGGTATCCCGAGCCCTTTTAGAAATTCCTGAAAACAGTCAGGTGGCCAAGGCCATAGAGGCAGTTTTTTATCCGCCCTTTGATTATAGCCCAATAGATAAATTACTCTTTGAGTTAATGAAGGGCCCTTATGTGGAACTCAGAGAGGCCTATTTTCAGAGATTCAAGGAAAAATACCTACCCTATGTAGCTGGAGTTCTCTTAGTATTTATTGTCTTTCTCAGCCTTCTTGCCTACGAACTCTATCATAGAAACAGGCTTCTTAAACATACCAAGGTGGAGCTTGAAAAAGAGAAGGCCTTTTTGGATACCGTTTTAAGGCATACGGATTTTATGGTTTTCCTTTTAAATAAAGAAGGAAAAACCATCTGGGCAAATCAAAAGGGAGAAAGAATCTGTTTGGCTGATTCTAACACTGAACCCCTATGGGATCTCTGCCCAACCCTTCAGCGCATGAAAAGTTTTAAAGACCATTTTGAAAGGGCTTTAAACTCTGGAGAACAGGTAAATTTTGTTGAAACCGTTGAATTCGAAGATATGGAAAAGACCTTTGAAGGGGAATTAATTCCCATCAAAAAAGGGAAAGACTTTGAAGGAATTATTTTCTTCCTGAGGGATATAACCGAAAAGGTTGTTATGGAAAAGCAAAAGCTTTATCTGGAAAAGCTTAATGTATTAAAAAATATAGCAGGAGGTCTTGCCCACGATTTCAATAACAGCCTTCTTGGAGTAATGAATCAGGTTGAGCTCATTAAAGCCAAACTCAAAAGGAGACGCATGCCAAGGGAGGTTGAAAAGCTCTTTGAAAATCTTCAGGAAAGCCTCCTAAATTTGAGAATTCTTGGAAGAGAGCTTTTGACTCTTGTTAGAGGAGAGGCTCCTCAAAAGGAAAGGGTAAACATTATTGATCTTGTTAAAGACTATACTTCCCTCTCGATTGCGGGAAAGGAGAATTACGAAATTATATATAATATTGAAACCCCCTTACCCTTGATTGAAGTTGATAAAGAGCTTTTTTCTATTATGTGGATGAATCTTATTCTCAATGCCGTTGAAGCTATGCCTTACGGAGGAAAAATCACCATAGGTATAAAACCCTATTATAATAATCATCAAAAATGGATTGAACTTTCAGTAAAAGATGAGGGCCCTGGAATTCCAAATAAATATCTTGACAAAATCTTTGAGCCCTTTTTTACCACAAAGCCCGGAGGAAGCGGGCTTGGCTTGTATGTGCTAAAAGAGGTGGTTAAGGCCCACGGAGGAGAGGTAAAGGTAAAAACCGAAGAAGGTAAAGGCACAACCTTTATAATCCTCCTTCCCGCCTTGGAAAATGAAATAATCCTTACAAAAAAAGAAAAGGAAGAAAGAGAAAAAAGGATCCTTCTAATGGATGATGATGACATAATTAGAAACACCTTAAAAGAACTTCTTGAACATTTTGGCTTTGAGGTTGAAACTGCTCCTGACGGTGAGACAGCCTTGAGAATTTTTAACAGTGCCTACATGGAAAAAAAACCCTTTGACTATGTTATTCTTGATTTAATTGTTCCTGGGAAATTAAATGGCTTTGAAACCTATCAGAAAATGAAAAGTATTGATCCAGAGCTTAAAGCCATTATTATAAGTGGATATTTTGAGGAACCGGTGTTACAAAATTATAAGGAATATGGTTTAAAAGGAGCTTTAGTTAAACCCTTTACCATTCAACAGCTCCTTGAATTATTACAGAACTGATTTTCTTAGGGTTATTCAAGAAAGGGGCCTTTGATATGTGTATTTATAAGATTTTATGTAAAGGTTAGCTTTACATAAGCTCATAAGGTTCATGAATGTATGAGGAGGGGGGGTGAATTCTTATGTCAGAATTTGTGCATCTTCATTTACATACTGAGTGGAGCCTTCTTGATGGTGCCATAAGAATTGAGGATCTGGTAAAAAGGCTTATGGAATATGGTATGCCAGGATGTGCCATTACTGATCATGGAACTTTATATGGTCTTATTCATTTTTACACTAAGCTAAAAGAGGCTGGGCTTAAACCCATACTTGGATGCGAATTTTATGTGGCTGAGGGGTCTCGCTTTCAAAAAAAGGCCTCCCGAAGAGGGGAGGCAGGAACCCATCTAATTCTCCTTGCTAAAAATGAAGAAGGTTACAGAAATCTTATAAAGCTTGGGACAAAGGCCTATCTTGAGGGATTTTATTACAAACCTCGCATTGATAAGGACCTTTTAAAGGAATATCATCAGGGGCTTATTTGTCTTACTGCCTGTATTGAGGGAGAGATTCCCCAGCTCGTTCTTCAAGGGCAAATGGAAAAGGCCCTTGAGACCGCACGCATTTATAAGGAGCTCTTTGGAGAGGACTTTTATCTTGAGCTGCAAGTAAATGGCCTTGCAGAACAAGAAAGGGTAAATGAAGGCCTTCTTGAGATAGGAGAAAAACTCGGAATAAAACTTGTTGCAACTGCTGATTGTCATTATCTTGACAAGGAGGATGCCTTTGCTCACGAGGTCCTCCTTTGCATTCAAACAGGAAAAACTTTAAGTGATCCCGATCGCTTTCGCTTTAATACGGATCAGCTCTATTTGGCAAATTCTCAGGAAATGACAGAACGCTTCAAAAAATATCCTAAGGAGGTTATTGAAAACACCCTTGAGGTTCTTGAAAAGGTGAATCTTGAGTTAAAACTGGGAGAGCCTCTTTTCCCGAAGGCCAAGGTCCCCTCAGGCTACACAGAAGTAGAATATTTTCTGCATAAGGCAAGAGAGGGGCTTAAAAGGCGACTTGAAGAGCTAAAAAGAAGAGGAGATCTTTACACTGACGAAAAGACTTACTGGGAAAGACTTGAGATGGAACTTGAAGTAATTGTGGAAAAGGGTTATGCGGGTTATTTTTTGATCGTTGCTGATTTTTGTGAATGGGCAAGAACACAGGATATTCCCGTTGGCCCTGGAAGAGGTTCTGCAGCAGGGGCTCTAACAAGTTATGCCCTCGGAATTACCAATATTGATCCCATAAGATATGGTCTTCTTTTTGAAAGATTTTTAAACAAGGAAAGACCAAGCCTTCCTGATATTGATGTAGATTTTTGCATGGAAGGAAGGGATCGGGTTATTGAGTATGTGGCTAAGACTTATGGAGAAGGAAATATCGCAAGAATTGCCACCTTTGGACAATTAAAGGCAAGACAGGTCATAAGAGATGTGGGAAGAGCCCTTGGTTTTAAACCAAAAGAGATTGATCCCATTGCCAAAATGATAACCCCAGGGCCTGAGGTCCAACTCTCTGATGAAATAAAAAGGCCTGAAATTCAGGAATTAATGCATAAACATCCTAAAATTAAAGAACTCTTTGAACTGGCCTTAAAACTTGAAAGACTTCCAAGGCATGCAAGCCAACATGCAGCTGGAGTCATCATTAGTCCCATACCCATAGATGAAATTGCCCCTGTAATGAAGGGCGATGAAGAGGAAAGGGTGGTTCAATTTGATATGAAGGCCTGTGAGGCCCTTGGACTCATAAAATTTGATTTTCTTGGGTTAAAAACCCTTACCATTATTGACAATACTTTAAAAGCCATAAAACATTATGAGGGGGTTGAACTTGATATCAATGCAATACCCCTTGATGACCCAAAGACTTTCAAGCTTCTTCAAGAAGGAGATACTGATGGGGTATTTCAGCTTGAATCTGAGGGAATGAAGGACTTACTTAGAAGGCTTAAACCCACTGAATTTAATGACCTTATAGCAGTGCTTGCCCTCTATCGTCCAGGGCCCCTTGAAGGAGGCCTTGTTGATCAATACATAGAAACCAAACACGGAAAAAGAAAGCCCGAATATCTTCATCCCCTTTTAGAGCCCATCTTGAAAGAGACCTACGGCGTCATTGTCTATCAGGAGCAGGTTATGGAGATAGCCAGGGCCTTTGCAGGCTATACCCTTGGGGAGGCAGATCTTCTTCGTAGAGCCATGGGTAAAAAGGACAAGGAACTTATGCAACAACTTAAAGACGATTTTGTGGAAAGATCTGTTGCAAGAAACATTCCAAGGGATATTGCTGAAAAAGTCTTTGACCTTATGGAAAAATTTGCAGAATACGGCTTTAATAAAAGCCACTCTGCAGCCTATGCCATGCTCTCTTATCAAACCGCCTATCTTAAGGCTCACTATCCCGTTTATTTTCTTGCCTCAATTCTTACATACGAAATCAACAAAAGCGAGGAAGTAAGCAAATATTTAACTCTGGCAGAAAAAATGGGCATTCCCATACTTCCTCCAGATATAAATCTTAGTGAGGCTGGATTTACTGTGGAAAAAGGAGCTATAAGAATAGGGCTTCAGGCTATAAAAAATGTGGGAGAAGAGGCTGTTCAAGAAATTATTAGAAAAAGACCCTATAAAGATTTCATTGATTTCTGTCAAAAGGTTGATACTCAAAAGGTAAACAGAAAAACCATTGAGACTCTTATAAAAGCAGGAGCCTTTGATAGCCTTGAGCCAGTTAGAGCCAAGCTTCTTCACAACTTACCAGCTATCTTAGCCTTCACTCAAGAGAAAAAAGGTGCCCTTCTTTTTGGCCAGACAAGCTTATTAAACCTCAATCTATCTACCTCTCTCAAACTGGAAGATGTTCCAGAATGGGCCCTTGAGGAAAAACTCAATTTTGAAAGACAGGCTCTTGGCTTTTATCTCTCTGATCACCCACTGAGAAGGTATAGAGCCCTAATTGAAATTTTTACCCCCTATAACCTTGAAAATATAAAAACCAAAAAAAATGGGGATAAAATAATTCTTTGCGCCCTCATTTCTGAGATTAAACTCAAAACCACAAAAAGCGGAAATAAAGTGGCTCTTCTTAAGTTAGAGGATGAATTTGCCATTGCTAAGGCCCTTGTTTTCCCTGATCTTTATAAAGAAAAGATGGATTTAATTAAAGAGTCTATCCCTCTGTGGTTCAAAGGTGAACTTGATATTGAGGAAGAGACTTATACCTTTCTTGTTGAAGATTTAAAACCTCTGGAAGACCTTTCCTTCTTTAAAGAAGGCCATTTGAAACTTTACTTGAGGAGTGAAGTCCTCAAGGAAGAAGGGCTTGTCCAAATCAAGGATATGCTTGAAAATTATCAAGAAGCTGCCTTTTCCTTGCCCTTAAAAATAGTTCTTCGCTATCCTGATTGTATGGTGTATTTTGAACCAAATGGCTACAAATTTCCTCTTAATCTATCTTTCATTGATTTATTTATAAATTCTTACCCCGAGGTCAATTTGAGGTTTGAACTCTCATGAAAATTTTTGTCTTTACTCAAAAAGAAGATTGTCAAGTATATTTCTGTCTGGAAGAACTTTTGCTTAAAGAAAAAGGAGAAATTTATTTCTTTGAAAATGTGGATGATGAATTTTTGCAAAAATTTCACTCCCTTTCTTCTGAATTAACTCTTTTAATACTTGATTATGAATCCTTTTCTGACAGCATACTTTATTTAATTCAAAAAATTAAAAAATCCTTTCCAAGCTCTTATATAATTATAGTCAATGCCCCTGAGGATGTAGAGTTAGCTATAAAGTTTTTAAAGGAAGGAGCCTATCATTATTTTACAAAGGTCCTTGACAAAGAATGTCTTTGTAAACTCTTAAATGAAATCACCCAGATTCGTAGAAAGAATGGAGATGAAGAAAGGGAGCCTTTAAATCTTTTTGTAGGTAAAAGCAAGGCTATTCAACGTATAAAAGATTTTTTACCTACCATTGCTGAAACCCATTGTAATGTTCTAATTGTTGGAGAAACCGGCACAGGAAAAGAACTTCTTGCAAGAATTATTCACCAACTCTCACCCAGAAGGAAGGCTCCCTTTGTTATTTTGGATTGCACAACCCTTCAAGAAACAATTTTTGAAAGTGAGGTTTTTGGATACGAAAAAGGTGCTTTCACAGGGGCTTACACCACCAAAAAAGGCTTAGTGGAACTTGCCGATGGCGGAACTCTCTTTATTGACGAAATAGGTGAACTGCCCCTTCCACTGCAAAAAAAGTTTTTAAGATTCATTCAGGAAAAAACCTTTATGAGAGTTGGAGGAACACGCTTTTATAAGGCCGATGTTAGAATTATTGCTGCAACCAATAGAAATCTTGAAGAGGAAATTAGAAAGGGCAATTTCAGATCAGATCTTTACTTTCGTCTAAACACTTTGGTAATTGAAGTTCCCCCTCTAAGAGAAAGAAAAGAAGATATTCCTCTTTTAATAGAACATTTTATTAAAATTAAATCCGCTGAATTAGGAAGATCCTTTAAGGGTTTTTCCAAAGGGTTTTTGGAGGCCCTATTAAACTATGACTGGCCTGGTAATGTGAGAGAACTAATGAATGTCATTGAAAGGGCCTTGATACTCTCTCCTGATGGTTACTTAACAGAAAATATATTACCTTCCTACATTTTGAAAAAAGGAGATAGTTTTAATAGAGGATCACCAAACATAAACAATGATACAGACCAGTCTAAACCATTGAATCTAAGAGAAATAGAAAGGGACCTTATTTTAAAGGCCCTAGAAATAAATAATTGGAATCAAACAAAAACAGCAGAATATCTTGGTATTTCAAGGAAACAACTTATAAATAAAATGAAAAAATATAA
>CAZQQV010000034.1:0-16017 GCA_964595655.1 uncultured Caldimicrobium sp. | reverse complement strand
TTTACATGAGGCAACGATAAAATTTCATTTAGATTTTTAATGAGGCAATTCGATCTTTTGAAATTTTAAAAATTTCCGATAAAATAGTGAAGATTTTATCCATGGCCCATAAATTTGATCCTAAAAAAATTGAAAAATTAGAGGATCCAAAAAGATTAAATATATTTGATCCTCAAACCCTTTTTAAAGAGCTTAACCTAAAGGCATTTAAAAAAATTCTTGATTTTGGAGCAGGTTCAGGTTTCTACCTTCCCTATCTTGCGGAAATTTTAAGCCCAGATGGTAAAATTTATGCCCTTGATCTTCAAAAAGAACTCCTTGAATATGCCAAAAACAAAAGCGAAAAGTTAAATTTATCTGATAAAGTAGAGTTTCACCTTATAAGTGAAAAAGAGCCTCTGCCTTTTTCTGAAAACTTTTTTGATTTTGTCTATCTTGCCTTTACCTTTCACGAACTTGAAAACCCTGATTTAACCTTGCTAGAACTAAAAAGGGTTTTAATGCCAGGTGGAAAGCTTCTTCTTATAGACTGGAATAAAAAAGAAAGGGATATGGGACCTCCTCCGTCAGAAGTTTTTGCCTATGAGGAGATTGAAAATTATTTAAAGGGTTCTAACTTTAAAATTTTAAAAACCTTTAAAGACCATCCCTATATATTTCTTTTTTTAGCAGAAAAATAAATAAGGAGGGATAAAACAAAAAATGCAGTGTGAAAGACTAAAAACACTTCTTAGGGAGTGGTATCAGGAAGTTAGATCCTTTACGCTATCTCCTGTAAAGATGATGGAACTTGTGGATCGCCATATCAAACATTGTCCAGTCTGTCAAAAGGATCCTGATCTTCCCTTAGAACTTGATCAATTAAGAGAAATTATAAGGGTTCCTCACTCTGTATCAACATCTCAAGAAAGCGTTACAGAGGAACCAGTTTATCTTTATGAAGAAGATATGTCAACAGAGGAAGAGGAGGAAGAGATCTAAGCCTTCTTCCTTTTATCAACCACCCTCACAGCCTTTCCTGGGACTCTTTGTATCGTTCCCTCAGGGACAATCTGAATCTTGCAGTGAAAACCGAGAAAATCGTAAAGCTCAAGATGAAGTTTTTCCAATTCCCTTTCGGTTAGGCCTCCGTCTTTCTTTTCAGCAATTACGGTGATTTCATCTTTTCCCTTTTCAGTTTCAATTACAATCTGGTAATAGGGAGCAATGCCTTCATACTTCATCAAAATCGCCTCAATCTGAGAGGGATAGAAATTAACCCCTTTAACCTTTAACATATCATCACAGCGCCCTTTTATGCGGGAAACTCTCAAATGGGTTCTTCCACAGGCACAGGGTTCTCTACTGATTATGGCAGTAATATCTCTTGTTCTATAGCGAATTAAAGGAAGGCCTTCTCTTGTTAAAGTGGTGACTACCATTTCACCTTCCTTTCCGTCAGGTAGGACCTCTCCTGTCTCGGGGTCAACAATCTCAACAATGTAATGGTCTTCCCAAACATGGATTCCTGCCCTTGCCTCACAGTCAATGCCAAGGCCAACTCCTCCAGTTTCAGTCATCCCGATAATGTCAAAGGTTTTAACAGCCATTTCTTTTTCAAGCCGAGCCCTGTATTCATCAGACCAAGTCTCTGCTCCAAGAATGGCAACTCTTAGCTTTGTCTCTCTAAAATCAAAGCCACTTTCTTTAGCAACCTCAAGAAGTCTTGCGGGATAACTTGCTATAGCCCCAATAGCAGTCACTCCAAGCTCTTTTATAAATTTTAGCTGGAGAAGGGATCTTCCTGCCCCAGTTGGCACTATAAAACAACCCAGAGTTTCAGCACCATAATGAAAACCAAATCCTCCATTAAAAAGACCAAAAGATGGCATAATCTGAAGCCTATCCTCAGGAGTAAGCGTTGCTGCAACTAAACATCTTGCCATAATCTCTCCCCATTGAGCAACATCACCCCTTGTCATGGCGTTGATTACTGGAACCCCAGTTGTTCCAGAGCTCATGTGCATTCTTACACATTGTTCTATGGGAACCGCAATATGCTCAAAGGGATAACAATCCCTGAGTTCATCTTTTGTAGTAAAGGGAAGATATTTCAAATCCTCAAGACTCTTTATATCCTCTGGTTCAATGTCCTTGTATTTTTCTTTAAGCTTTGACCTTGAATTTTTAAGAAATCTCAAGGTTCTTCTGAGCCTTTCCAGTTGAAGCCTTTCAATTTCCTCTCGGGGAAGGGTCTCCATCTTTGGATTAAACATTCTTTTCTGCATCTTCATACCCCTTAAGAAAAGATTTTTTGTTTTCTTCATCAAGTACTTCAAGGGCGGTATTTTTACCAAAAATTGGATATTTTGCAAGAAGCCTTCCAAGAAGATAGGTATTGATAAACCTTGGGGGAACCCTTTCAAAGGCCTCCTTTAAATCACCTTCTGTGAATTTTACAATTTTTTCACCAAAGCTTTTTCCATAAGCCTCAAGCTCGGGGTCTAAAAGGATAACGAGGTCCGCCTCTCCCCGCTTAATTAAAGGGCTTAAGCCCTCATTTATTTTCATTTGAACCTCAACAACTCCACCCTTTTTAGCCATCCCTTTGATTTCTGTGGCTTTTACACTTTTTCCTTCTTTTAGGGCCATCTGGGCTAAAATTCTTGAAAAAAACAAAACCCCCTGACCACCCTTTCCAAGAATTACAAGTTTCAAGCCTTTACCTCCGAGATGGCCTTTTTAGGGCAGACAAAGACACAGCACCCACAATCTATACATAAGGTTTTATCAATGAAAACCTTTTCTTTGCTCTCATCAAAAATGAGAGCAGGGCATTCAAATTCCATCACGCAAAACTTGCAGCCTGTGCATTTATCCTCAAGTATCTGAACAGGCCTTTTCGGATTACTCAAAAGCCCATCCCTTGTGTAAACACAGGGATGCCTCATTACAACCGCACAGGGCTTATCAGAAGTCTTTAAATATTGCCTTGCCTCTTTTAAAATCTTAACATTTTCCTTATAATCATAAGGGTCAACCACTTTTACAAAATCAAGCCCGAGGCCTTCAAGGATTTTTTCAATTTTTACAGGATTTAAAGGTTTTCCCTCAAAGGAAACCCTGTGAGCAGGGGTCTTTTGATTCCCTGTCATGCCAACGGTTTCATTATCAAGGATTACGAGTAAAAAGGGAACCCTGTAATGATAGGCATCAATAAGAGGAGGAATTCCTGAATGTAAAAAAGTGGAATCCCCAATAATGCCTATAACCTCTTTATATTTTTCAGCTTCATCAAAAACCTTTTTAATGGCTGTAGCAAAGGAAAGGGATGCACCCATGCAAAAAACCGTATCGGTTACGCCAAAATTTAATGCTAATGTATAACATCCTATATCTCCACAATAGATGGCTCTTTTCCCAAAAACCTTCTTTAGGGCAAAAAGTCCTATGCGATGGCCGCATCCAGGGCAAAGAGAGGGCCTCTTTAGTGGCGGTATGGGAATAACCTTTCTTTCTGGGATTAACCCAAGCTTTGAGAGAATTCTTTCACACACCTCAGGAGTAAGCTCTCCTTCCTTTGGAACAAGGCCATTTTTTCTTCCCTCGGTGTTAAATTGCAGTTCAAGAAAGGGACTTGTTTCTTCAATGGCTATTACCCTTTTAAATCCAGAAAATTTTTGGGGTTTTACAGGAAAGGGCATATCAAACTTGGCAAGAGTAATTTTATTTTGAAGATTATGCTCTTCAATAAGTTCTACAAGATAAGAAAAGACAATTCCACTTGTTAGAATCAAGGTGTCACCTTCATAAAAGAACCGAGGCTCATTTTTTTCTGAAATACTCTCAAGCTTTTCATTCAGTTTTTTATGAAGGAGAAGTCTAAACTTGGGGGTTGCTGCAAGTCTCTGAAGTTCTTCTACCCAATTCTTCAAATTTTCCTTGAAAGAGGGAGAAAAAAAATCTTCTTTAGGAGTAAAGTCTTTAACCTCAAGGTCTGATTTTCCATGGGAAATCCTTGTTGTAGTTCTCAACATCACAGGAATTTCAAAAGCCCCGCTTAGCTCAAGAGCCCTTTTAGCAAATTCATAGGCCTCCTCAACTGTTGAAGGGTCAAACACAGGGACTTTGGCAATATAGGCTGAAACTCGAGAGTCCTGCTCAGTCTGAGAAGAGTGTGGCCCTGGGTCATCTGCAACCACTACAACAAAACCTGTTTTTGGCCCAATATAAGCGGAATTCACAAAGGGATCCATGGCAACATTGAGCCCTACCTGTTTCATCGTTACGGCACTTTTAATACCGCAGAGACTGGCTGAAAAAGCCATCTCTAAGGCTACCTTTTCATTAACAGCCCAGTCAATAAATCCTTTAAATCCATATTGAATTTTTAGTTTTTGAGCTGTAGGAAGAATTTCACTTGAGGGTGTCCCTGGATACCCCGTTAAAAATCTGACTCCTCCCTCAATAAGCCCATAGGCAATAGCCTCATTTCCTGAAAGATATAACCTCTTTGCCATAGCAAGGAATTATAAAATAATTTTTAAATTTAATCAATCTATTTGAGATAAAACCTGTTTGCCAATAAAAAGACTATCTTTACTTCCTCCATATTTTTGATTATATTTATTGACAATCTGCAGGCACTCAAGGAGGAGCTATGTCCATAACTCCCGATGAGGTTAAAAAAATTGCCCACCTTGCAAGGCTTGAATTTTCTGAAGAAGAAATCAAAGCCTATACCGAAGAGCTTTCCAAAATCCTTGACTACTTCAAGCAACTTCAGGAATTGGATACTTCCGCAGTTTCTCCTACCTTCCATCCCTTTAGAAAAAAGACACCCTTTAGAGAAGATGAAGTTAAGCCCTTTGAAAACTTAGAAGGGCTTCTTAAAAATGCGCCAGAGCTTAAGGAAACCTCCATTGTGGTTCCAAAGGTAGTTAAGGCACCATAGGTATGCCCATAAAATTAAGGCTTTCTGAAAAGCGAAAAAACTACTTAGAGGAAAAACTTAAGGAGCTTTTGCCCAGACTCTACAGATTAAATCCAGAGAAGGTAATTTTGTTTGGTTCCTTTGCAAGGGGGGATGTGCACAAAGGAAGTGATCTTGATTTAATTATTATTAAAAAGGAGGTTCCTGAAAAATTTTTGAAAAGATTGGATTTTGCATATGAGGCCCTTGAGCCTGATTTTCCTTTGGACTTATTGGTCTATACCCCTGAAGAAATTGAAAAAATGAAAGAGATAAATCCCTTTATAAAAAAGGCCCTAAAAGAAGGAATAATTCTCTATGAAAGAGGATCTGAAGAGTCTTTCTAAGAAGTGGCTCAAACAAGCTGAATATGATTTAGGAGATGCCAAAAAGGCAATGTCCTGGGGAAGCTTTACTCTTAGCTGTTTTCTTTCTCAGCAGGCAGCAGAAAAGGCCCTTAATGCCTTTCTCTATTTTTCGGGTGTAGAAGAAGTGTGGGGCCATTCGGTAGGTACTCTCTGCAAAGAGGCCATAAATTTTGACTCATCCTTTGAAACCCTCTTGGCTCAGGCAAGGGCTTTAGATAAGTATTATCTTCCCACGAGATATCCTTATGCCTTACCAGAGGATGCTGTCCCCTCTGAAGTTTACCAAAAAGAAGATGCCAAACTTGCCCATGATAAAGCAGAAAAAATTCTTTCCTTTGTAAAAGAAAAAATTTTCACTTAAGGGAGTAAAGAGATGGATATAAAGGAGCTAACCATTACTTCGGCTTTAAAACTTTTAGAAGAGGGAAAAATAACAAGCAGAGACCTTGCTTATGCCTCTCTTGAGCAAATCAGAAAGTATGATCCTGAGGTGAGGGCCTTTCTCTATGTGAATGAGGAGTGGGTTTTAGAGCAGGCAAAAGAGGCAGATGAAAAGAGAAAACAGGGAAAGGCTCAACTTTTAACAGGCATTCCCCTTGCCGTAAAGGATAATATTCTCATCAAAGATCATCCCACAACCTGTGCCTCAAAAATCCTTGCCAATTATATAGCTCCCTATGATGCCACAGTGATTGAGAGATTGAAAAATCTTGGTGCGGTTTTTCTTGGAAAGACCAATATGGATGAGTTTGCCATGGGGTCTTCCACAGAAAACTCGGGCTTTTTTCCTACAAGAAACCCTTGGGATTTAGAGAGGGTTCCAGGGGGCTCCTCTGGTGGGTCAGCTGTTGCTGTGGCTATGCGGATGGGACTTTGTGCTCTTGGTTCAGATACAGGTGGTTCCATAAGACAGCCTGCCGCCTTTTGCGGGGTTGTGGGAATGAAGCCCACCTATGGGCTTGTTTCCCGTTTTGGTCTTGTTGCCTTTGCCTCATCCCTTGACCAAATTGGCCCTTTTGCCCTCACAGTTGAAGATACGGCCCTTCTCCTTCAAGCCATAGCAGGTCATGACCCTAAGGACTCAACCTCTGCAGAAATGGAAATCCCAAACTACCTCGAATTCATAAAAAACAACCTAAATACTTCATTCAGGATTGGGCTTCCAAAGGAATATCTTTCCTATGAGCTTGATCCTGAAATCACAAAGCACTTTGAGAAAACCCTTGAAATACTTAAGAAAAAGCATACCCTCGTGGAGATATCTCTTCCTCACACCAAATATGCCGTGGCTACTTACTATATTATTGCTCCTGCTGAGGCAAGTTCAAATCTTGCAAGGTATGATGGAGTAAAGTATGGTTTTAGGGCTGAGGCAAAAAACCTTCTTGAGATGTACAAGAAAACAAGGGGCCTTGGTTTTGGGAAAGAGGTAAAACGAAGAATTATGCTTGGAAGTTATGCCCTTTCAGCAGGCTATTATGATGCCTATTATCTTAAGGCTTCAAAAGTGCGCACCCTGATAAAAGGAGATTTTGAAAAGGCCTTTCAAGAGGTTGATCTAATTCTTACCCCCACAACGCCAACTCCACCTTTCAAGCTTGGTGAGAAGCTCTCAGATCCCCTTCAGATGTATTTATCCGATATATTCACCATACCTGTTAACCTTGCTGGGCTTCCTGCCTTAAGTCTTCCTGTGGGTTTAACGGAGAATCATCTCCCTGTGGGAATGCAAATTATTGGTCCCTCCTTCAGGGATGAGCTTGTTCTTGCCCTTGCCTATCAAATAGAAAAAGAATTATCTTTAAAATTAATACCTCCTCTCTTAAAGGACTGAGCTATGGCACTAAAAATTAAAAAAAGAGCCCTCGGGAAAGGATTAGCTGAACTTATTCCAGAGCTTTCTGAAGAACTCTCAGAAAAGGAGCCCTCAAAGGGCTATACTGAGCTTCCTGTAGATTTTGTTACCTTCTTTAGTCTTCAGCCACGTATCACTTTCAGAGAGGATGAATCCTTTCAAGAGTTAATCAAATCCATTCAGGAAAAGGGAATTATCCAGCCTATTGTTGTAAGAAAAATTTCAGAGGGCCTCTATGAATGTATTGCGGGAGAAAGACGACTTAGGGCTGCCAAAAAACTTGGTCTAAAGACCATCCCAGTGATTATAAAGGAACTTTCAGATGAAGAGGCTTTGCTTATCTCCATTATGGAAAATCTTCAGCGAAAGGATTTAAATCCCCTTGAAGTTGCCCTTGCTTATAAAAATCTTATGGAGAAATTTGGCTATACCCAAGAGGAAATTGCAGACAAAGTTGGAAAAGATAGGGCAACGGTTGCTAATTTTCTGAGGCTTCTCAAATTACCAAAGGAGATTCAGGAAGACCTTTTGAAAGAGCGTCTCTCTGTGGGACATGCAAAGGCCCTTCTTTCCCTTCCAACAGAAGAATTACAGCTCAAGGCAAGAGCCATCATCCTTGAAAAGGGCCTTTCTGTCAGGGAGACCGAAAAGCTTGTGGAAAAGCTAAAAAAAGAACATGAAGAAGAACCCATCAAAAAATCAAAAGAAGAAGATCCTGATCTTTGTTTGCTTTCTGAGGAGTTAAGCAAACTTATTGGAACAAAAGTTCGGGTAAAAATGCAAAAGAAAAAACCCTGCTTTATCTTTCACTTTGACTCCTTAGAAAGCGCAGAACAATTCATCGAAAAATTAAAAACACTCTTTCAATAACTATTTCCTTTTCTTTACTCTCTTTTTTGAAGTCTCTTTTTTCGGATTATTAACTTTTACCTTTTTTTCTTTCTTATCCTTGGGGGATGAGATTTTTTGAGGCTCAAAATTCAATTTTTCCGCATTTTCAGAGAGGACAAATAGAGAAACCTCTCCCTCGGGAGTGGTTATTTTCACCTCGTTCAAAGGAAGGGCTGAAAGATTTTTGTAAAACTCCTTTTTTGAATTTGAGGGAATCTTTAAAAGATAGGAATCTCCAGGGGGAGTAAATTCCCTTCTTAGTTCTGCATTTAGGCTTCTCATTACCCCGAGTTCTGTATTAGCTGCAAGGGCAAGAGCCTTGAGGTCAATTCCTCCTGGAACGCTTATTTCTACATATTCCCAGGGAGTTTCATCAATGGGCTCAAAACCATATTTCTGCGGATTTTTGACAATTATGGTTATAGCAAGCCACTGAGGAAGATAGGCGAAGGTCTCAAAGGGAATGGCTCCACTCATCATCACCTTCCAGTAGTCAGCAAAATTTCTTGATTTTAGGGCCCGAAGAAGTCTTCCCTCACCAGCATTATAGCTTGCCACTGCAATTCTCCAGTCCCCAAAGATTTGATACAATCTTTTGAGATAACGAGCAGCTGCATAGGTGGACTTAATGAAATCCTTTCTTTCATCAATCCAATAATTAATTTTTAATCCATAATTTCGAGCAGTTATCTCCACAAATTGCCATATACCTACAGCCCCAGCTCTTGAAACAGCAAAGGGATTGCATCCACTTTCCACCAGAGCAAGATAAACCAGATCCTCAGGAAGCCCTTCCTCTCTAAAAATAGTTCTAAAATAGGGCAAATAGGGCCCGCATCTCCTGAACCAGCGCTGAACAACCTCCTTTTTTTCAGTGGTAAAATACTTCACAAAATAGGCTATCTGCTGGTTAACATCAAAGGGAAGATTAACCACTAAATTTGAAGGAAGAATTTCTACATTCTCTATATGTTCACTCAAAAAATCTTTTCCATCTTCACCAAAACAAAAAGATGAAAAAGAGAAAATAACAATGAAAATTTTTACGAAAAGCCAAAAAATTCTCTCTCTCATCTTCTTAAGCTTCGTAAAGACTTTTTAAGAATTCAAAGGAATAAAGGGCATCCTCTTTTCCTCTTGCCTCAATGGTAAGATGGGGCTTCAAATTCCTTTCCTTTAAAAATTGAAAAATCTCCCTAAACTTGATAACCCCCTTTCCAACTGCAAAATGATCATCCCATTTTCCCAGGTTATCATGGCAGTGAATTTCTAAAAGATAGGGATATAAAACCTCAAGCCAGGCCATTTCATCTTTCTCAGAGAAAACTCTGGCATGAGCAGGATCAAAACACCAGGAGAGTTCTCCTTCAAAGGCTTCAAAAATAGGTTTTACAAACTCTGGTTCTGGCTCAAAGACATTTTCCAAGGTAAGTTTTAAAGAAAATTCTTTGGCTTTCTCAAGAATTAAAGGGAGGCTTTCTTCAAGAAAGATTTTTCGCCATTCCTCCTTTGGGTCCCTGTGATAGTCAGGGTGATAACCGCTATGAAATACGCAAAGCTCTGGCTCAAAAAGAGAGGCTATTTCCAATCCCTTAAAAAGTCTTTTTAGGCTAACCTTTCTTATCCAGGGGTCAAGGGCTGCAAGGGATAAATCCATAAAGGGTAGATGAATTGTAGGAATAAGGCCCTCTTTTTTTAAGGCCACAGAAACCTCTCTAAAAAACTTTCTCTCAAAGTTGTCAAGGGCTTCAGCCTTAAGAGTAATTTCTGGGGGAATCTTTTTCTCCAAAACCTCAGAAAGATACCTATTGTAAAGTTCTTCAAAGGGAACAGTTACCCTTATTTTCATCTCAGCTCCTGTAAAACTCTCTGATTTTTTCTATTACAAAGGCAACTTCCTCTTCCCTTAAATAGGGGAAAAAGGGGAGGCTCAGAATTTCCTCACAAAGGGCCTCTGTTTGAGGAAGGTCACCCCTTTTATAGCCCTTTTCTCTATAAACAGGCTGAAGATGAAGTGGTAAGGGATAATAAATCCTTGTTTGAATTCCCTTTTTTTTAAGAAATTCCATAAGCTCATCTCTTCTTTTGACCCTTATTGAAAAGAGGGAAAGAACTGGCCTTGAATTAGGAGGCCCTTTCAGGAGTTCAACCTCAGGAGAGAGCTCTCTTAAACCCTCTTCATATATTTTAGCAATTTTTTCCCTAAGGAAAACCTCCTCTTCAAAGTATTTAAACTTAACCCTGAGAATTGCGCACTGAATTTCGTCAATTCTTCCATTGACCCCGTGATACTCATAATAATAGGGGCGAGTTTGGCCATGTTCTCTCATAGCCCGAATTTTCCTTGCAAGCCCTTCATCATCGGTAAAGACCATTCCGCCATCTCCACAGCAGGAAAGATTTTTTGTGGGATAAAAAGAGGTGGCACCAGCTATTCCAAAGGTTCCTACTTTTTTGCCTTCAAGCTCTGAACCAAAGGCCTGACAGATGTCTTCTATTAAAAAAAGCCCTCTCTCTTTGCAAAATTCGGCAATTTCTTTCAACTGTGCAGGAATTCCAAAGATGCTAACAGCAATAACTCCTGAAACAGAATATCCCCTTTTAGTTGCCTCTTCATAGGTCTCTTTTAAAGATTGCAGACTAATATTTCCGTTTTCTCTATTCACATCAACAAAAAGGGGGTTTAAGCCTGCTCTAACCACCACTTCGGCTGTTGCCACAAAGGTAAAGGAGGGAAGAAGAATGGCACTATCCCTTGGCAAATCTAAGGCCTTTAAAATCAAATAAAGCGCCTCTGTTCCAGAGGAAACCCCAATAGCAAATTGGCATCCAAGATAGGAGGCTAAAGCTCTTTCTATGGCCTCAGTCTCTTGCCCATTAAGATATACTCCCTTTCTTAATACCTCTAATACAGCCCTTTCTATCTCGCTTCCATATATTTCATAAGCTCTCTTCAAATCAAGAAAGGGGATTTGCATTTCTTTCTCCTGCAAAAATTTTAAAAGTCTAATCCCTTGCATTATATTTTATAAAAACCTCTTTTACAAGAATGGCAAATTCAACAAAGAGGGTTTTAATTTATCGAAGAGGGGCTCTTGGGGATACCCTTCTCACCTTTCCTCTTGTTGAAGCTTACAAAAAGTTAGGCTATAAAGTCACCTTCTGCGGAAACGCAGATTACCTTCTCCTTGCCAAATTATCTGGCCTTGCCGATGAGATTATAAGCAGTGAATTCTTTTACAATCTCCCAAAAGAGTACTTTGACCTAAAGGTAATTATTTCCAAGGAGGGAAATCTTAATCCCTTTCCCAAGGATAGGGTATGGCTTCCAGAATACTATCTGAAAAGCCTTGGCCTTCCCTTAGATTTCTCTAAAACCCTTATTCTCCCTTTGCCAAAAAGAAAGCTCATCAAAAGAGGTAAACTTGCCCTTCTTCACCCTGGTTCAGGCTCTTCAAAAAAGAATGCCCCAATGGAGCTTTTTGAAAGAATTGAAATTTTTCTCAAAGAAAGGGGATATGAAGTAATATATCTTGCAGGGGAGGCTGAAACCTGGCTTATCTCTCTTAAGGAAAACCTTTTTTACTCCACTGATATCCTTGAAATTGCAAGTGTTTTAAAAGAAGCAGATCTCTTTGTGGGAAATGATAGTGGAATCTCTCATTTAAGTGCCTATCTTGGGGTAAAAACCTTTGTTTTCTTTGGACCGACAGATGATGTTATTTTTCATCCCATTGGAAAAAGGGTTCATCTTATTAAAAGGGACCTTTCCTGCAGGCCCTGTTTCCCTAAGGTTTGCGAAGAAAGACCCTGCTTGGATAAAGAGGAACTCCTTAGGCTTTGGATTTACACCTTCACTAAAGCTTAATCTCAAGCTCTGCGATTTTTTCGTAAACCTTAAGATTAGCCATAGCTCCAAAAACTATGGGAAAATTTTTAGCAGTATGACCAAAGGGAAAGGAAAAAGCAACAGCCACATGATCAGGCAAGAATTCAGAAACTCTCTCAAGGAATTCCAAAGGATTAACTTCTCCAAGATCTCCAAGGACAAGCCCCTTCAGAGCCCTCTGAGGAAAGCTAAAAAGACTTTGCAAAAAGGCTCTCTCTATGCGATAGAGAGGCTCATTGGTTTCTTCAATAAAGAGAATAATTTCTTTTTCCTCTTTTGGAAAATAATTAGTTCCACAAAGGGAGGCAAGGCTCATTAAATTCCCCCCAAGCAAAACCCCCCTTGCCTCTCCCTTTCTAAAAGCCCTTCCTCTAAGTTTGTATTGGGAGACCTCTCCTCTAATGAGTGAAAAGGTTTTTCTTAGCGCCCCTTTTTCTGTGTTGCTAAGATTTACAACCATTGGGGCATGAAGCCCCCTTTTTTTCAACCTCTTGTAAAAATAAAAGTGAAGTATTGTTATATCAGAAAAACCTATTATTTGAGGAAATTGAAAAGTTCTATGATAATTCCTGAAAAATTCATCAAGATATGGAAGAAGCTTTAAAGCCCCAAAGCCACCCCTTGCTGCCCAAAGATGGGTGAAGAGATGAGAGGTGATAATTTCAAAAAGTAAAAAGGCCTTTTGAGAAGGAGTATCTTCTCTAAAATCTACAAAACTTCTCACAATAAAGCCAGCCCTTTTTAAAACCTCCAAACCCTTTTCAAAGACCTCTTTTTCAGGAGGACTTGAAGGCTGAATTACGGCTATTTTTATCGTTTCTTCCATAAATAAAAGAGACCATCAAGAGTAAGGGTGGGATCAATCCTTTCAATCCTTTGGGTCAAGGGAACGATTACTCCAGCAAGGCCACCTGTTGCAATGACCCGTGGGTTTTCTGACATTTCCCGGGAGAGTTTCTCAACCAGTGAATCCGTAAGGCCTGCAAATCCAAAAAGCAAACCGCTTTTAAGAGCAGAAATAGTATCCTTCCCAATAGCCCTTACTGGAGGTATTGATAGGTCAACTCTTGGTAATTTGGCAGTCCCTCTGAAAAGGGCCTCCATGGAAAGCATAACTCCTGGAGCTATGGCTCCTCCAAGATATACCCCTTCATTGGAGATACAATCAAAGGTAATAGCTGTTCCAAAATCCACAATTATCAAAGAGGTTTTATATTTTTCCCAACCTCCAAGGGCATTTGCTAATCTGTCTGCCCCTATTTCAGCGGGATACCAAAGATCAATGGGAAGGCCTATAGTCTCCTTTGAAGCTACAACTACCTCACGTAAAAACCACCTCTTTCCCACTTCAATCCATAAATTTTCAAGCGGTGGAACCACGCAGGCAAGACTCAAGCCCTTAATTTCCCTTGGCTGAATTCCAAAGAGATTTAAAAATTGTGAAACCTTAAGGAAAATTTCTTCTGAGGAAACCTCTTTTTCCGTTTTAAATCTAAAAAGGGCCTTAATTAGACCCTCTTCATCATAAACTCCACAGGTTGTTGAGGTATTTCCCACATCAACAGTTAAAATTAACTCCGCCATAACCAGTAACAAACCCAGTTTTCTCTTTCATACCTTTTGTAAAGCTTTAAAGGTGTATTTTTAAGGGCCTCCCTTATTTCTTCTTCCATCCCTATGGTAAAACCCGAAATTAGATAGTACTTTCCTGAAAAGAATTCTTCCCTCTGAAAGAGTTCTACTAAGAGCCCCTTATAAAGGTTAGCAAGAATGAGCTCAGCAAAAAAGGCTTTATAACTTCTCACATCAGCCTCAAGAACTTCAGCAGAAAGCCCATTTAACTCCAAATTTTTCTTAGTAACCTTAACACAGAGGGGGTTGATATCCAGAGCTTTAACTCTGGCAGAAAGCTTTGCCCAAAAGAGGGTTAAAATTCCTGATCCACATCCAAGATCAAGCACCCCTTGAGGAAGCCCCTTTTCCCTATAAAAATCCCAGCTTGCATATAACATAAGAAGGGTTGTGGGATGCCTTCCTTCACCAAAAACCACACTGGGATCAAAAATGATGTCCCAATTTCCCTCATACCAAAAAGGCGCAATCTTAAAGGGACCAATTTCAAAGGGTTGAGGAACTCTTTTTTCATTCCATTGAGAATAGGCAACAGCATCTTTAATTTCCAAAATAAGATTATATTTTTCAATCAACTCCTCAACAAGCTCATCTTTGGGTTTATGAAAAAAGAGAACCCCAATTCCATCCTCTTCCCAATATCCAATGAAATCTTCATCCTCAAGATTTCTTAGCTCAGGATGCCCTTCTCTAAAACCATAAATATAAAGAGTTTCGTATTTTTGATAGGGTGGCTTTAACATAGTTGCTAACTTACTTCAAGGAAAGAAAATTTTCAAGATCTTCTCAAGAATACCAGCCCCTAAATAATTAAAAATGAAAAGCATGAGAAGATTTAATAAGACCCATAAGAGAAATATTCTTCTTAGCCTAAGGGAATGTTTGTGAATGACCTCGGGATGTTCTGAAGCATACCTTAAATATTGAATTCTTTCCCAGAGACCATAATGATGCCAGGATTTGCGATAAAGTTGTCCGGTTATTTCACCAATTTTGTAAAGAGAAGATATTAAAGGCATGGGATCTCCAAGGAGAGCCAGGGCATAAAGATCTGCCTCCCTTTCAAGGGATCTTAATAGATAGGCAAAAATCACCCGAAAGAAAAAAAGGGAATAAAAAAGAAGAGTAAGCCCAAGGCCTATATCAAAGTAAACTCCATAAGGGCCTTTGAGAAATTGAGCAATCTCCTCTGCAGATTCAAAAAATAAACTAAACAAAAGCAACACAAAATAGAGAAAATTTAACAAAGACATTGGAAAGGTTAAAAGTAATAAAAAAAGAAAAAAACCATGTTTTTTCTTTAAGTGTCCTGTTTCATGGGCAAGAACCCCAAGGACTTCTTCTGGAGAGAGGATCTCAAGGAGCCCCTCTGAGAAAAAAAGATATCTGTAAGGAGGAATAAAACCAAGCACTCCTGCAGTATAAAACTTTGCACCAAGCTTTGGTAATACCAGATAGTCCTTTATTTTAAGATTGACCTTTTTAAAAAATTCATCGAGTAACTCTCTAAAATATCCTTCTCTAACCCTTCTTACAGGCCAAATTTTAATTATAAAATAAGGAGAAAGCATCAAAATAACCAACAAAAATAAAAGGAATTGCCCAGGAAAATGAAAATTAAAAAAGTTGAAAGATTCATCTGCTAAAATAAGAAGGAAAAAAGGAAAATATAAGCCAAGTAAAATTCTGAAATACTCAAAATTTAAACGATAAAAAAATATTTTTATGAGAAAATAGTAATGCAAAAACCAAAAAATTATAAAAAAATCTCCAAAATAATAGGAAGAAAAAAAGGCTTTAAAATTGAAAAGGGTTATATCAAGGGAGAAAAATAAAAAGGCAAGAAGTATAAAAATTCGCTCAAGAACTTGACTTTTAAAGGGGTTTGTGATCTTGGGCTTTTTGAATATAAAGAGAAGGCTAAGAAGGAAAAAAAGTTCCTTTCCAACAAAGAGGAAAATTTTAAATTCAGGCGAAACCTTAAAATAAAGAGCTGGCAAAAATTCCCAAAGAAGATAGGCAATCCATAGGGATAATAAATCTTCGTAAATCACTAATTTTAATGGGAAAGAAGGTAATTCACCAGGGCATCAAGTTCAGAATCACTGAGGTTTTTTGTGATGTTTATAAAACCTTTCATAGTTTTTGGCTCGCCCTTTATTATACCTGGTTTTTTCCCCTGAAGAAAGGCCTTAAGATCCTCTTTCTTTTTATTATAACTCTTTGAAATGGTAGTTAGAGAGGGAGCAAAGGAATCAAAGCTTTTGCTATGACACCCGCTACAGCCCTTACTTTTAAAAATATCTTCTCCTGAAAGGGCAAAAGCTCCTCCAGGTAAAATAAAAAGAGAGGTCACTAATAAAATCACCTTTTTCATTTTTTCCTCCTGCAATTTTTTAGTTTATAATGTTGGCATTAAAGCCATCATATT
>CAZQQV010000033.1:0-17179 GCA_964595655.1 uncultured Caldimicrobium sp. | reverse complement strand
GAGCGCCGGAATCGCACTCCGGAGGTCGGGGGTTCAAATCCCCTCGTCTCCACAATCATAATCAATTTTAAACTCTCACAAAACTTAATCTTGTCAAAATTATAGTGATAGCGTAGCCATAAGTACTAATGTTGTGCTATCTTTATTTTTTCAGTTAAAAGCCAAAAAATCAAAGGAAGAATTAACTCTAACAATTCATTTTAAAAGGGAACTTTTTATAAAAGGACTTTTCGCATTTTAATAAAGAGTTTTCTTTTTTTAAAGATATTTAAGTAAGCATATGGATTAGCTCAAAGTAATCTTTCAGAAATTTAGGGGAACCCAAAATAGAAGGGGAAATTTCTATCAATTTTTGGTAATAACTTAGGGCTTTTTCCAGGTCTCCTCCCTTTTTGTAGCACGAAGCTGCCTGGGCAAGAATTTGGGGAATCCTTTCATAGGTGGGGATCTCTTTTATAGCTTCCTCAAGATAATAAATAGCCCTTTTGTAATTTCCCATATCCATATATTGTCTTGAAAGGTGTATAAAGGGATGAAGTTTAGTGCTTGGCCGATTTAACCGGGCCTGAGGGATGTAAACCATAACCACAGGAAATTGAAGAATAGTATGAGTGGCTATCTTGAGATAGACTCTAAATCCTGCTTTTTTCAGTAGGGCTAAAAGGTGTTCCAGTTCTACCTTAAAATCCACATGAGAAAAAGAGGGGAGCTCATTTAAAGAAATCTTTTTTCCTCGAAGGAGAAAATCCATATTCTTTTTAGTTTTGAATTTAAGAAAACAAAAGGTTTGACCACCAGGTTTTTTATTTATTTTTTCTGAATAAATTGCTTGAGCTCTATGTTGAAGAAGTTCTGTTAAAGCCCTTATCAGGGCATACTTAGGATTGGGATGGGTTCCAGCAGCTCCGTAGGCTCTTACAGTTTCAACAGGAGGCGCTTGATCATAAGAAATGACACCTATCGTTGAAATTCCAAGACCAAGGGAAAAATCTTTAATAAAGATTTCTATTCCTGCTTTTTTTATTCTTTCAAGAACTTCACAAATAAGGGGATCCTTAATACTTGATGGATCAATAGTAGGAACCTCAAGCCTTTCTTCCATGATTTTGGAAATACAATGTCTTTCAATAACTTCACAAAGGGCTTGAAGAGTTGCTTCTTCAAGGGTATTTCCTGCTGCCCATCCAGAGGTTCCATAAATCCGATAAAACCAATAAAGGGGAAAAAGTATTTCCCTTTCATCACAAAGGTCATAGACCGGTGTAAATAGCATTTCAGCTCTGGAAAGTTCTTCTATAAATCTTTTCTCCCTAAATACCTCATCCAGGGGAGCAAGCAAAAATTCAACAGGAAGGGTTTTATTTAAAGCTTCAGAAAAGGAGTGTATTTGAAATTCCTCTTTTCTTTCGAGAAAATCATAAATGCTATATCTTTCCACAAGTTCCATGAGAGCGCTTGCTTTAGCCTGATCAGCTGTTAAGCCTTTACCAAAGGACTCCTTTAAGCCCAATTTTGATGAAACTTCCTTGGTAGTTTCCGCCCGATAAACAGGGATTCCTACTCTATCCAAGTGATCAATGCGATAAATCTTTTCCAGAATAGGATTTTCGGAAGCAAGGAGTTTTTGAAGTGCCCTTTCTATAGTTACTGAGGGGGGAAAGGCCCTTTCTAAAGAGTAAAAATATCCCTTTGGACTTGATTTGAAAAGACCCATCTTTCTATAATTCTTGACAATACTTTATAAATTGATAATTTCAATGGTATGCTAAAGTTTCTCTTTTTCTGCAAAAAGGGAATCTCAATTCCTGAGGAGTTTTTAAAAATAGTCAAAGCCTTTGGTATTGAGCTAAGAGAGCCTGAAAAAATTTCTTTTCATGAGATATTATCTGGCATTCTTGTTCTCGGAGGGGATGGAACCCTCTTGAAAGCTGTACCCTATGCCTATCAATATGATCTTCCCATAATCGGCGTAAATATGGGTAAATTTGGTTTTTTAACGGAAGTAAGCCTCTCTGAGTTATCAGTTGTTCTTGAGAAATTATTAGAGGGTAAAATAATCCCTGAAGAAAGAGGCCTCTTGAAAATACGATATGAAGATAAAGAAGAGGTGGTTTTAAACGAAGGAGCCCTTCTTAAGGGGCCTTTAGGAAAAAGTATTGTTCTTAAGTTAAAAATTAACGGAGAAGATTTTATTGAAATCTATGGAGATGGATTAATAGTTAGTACCCCCACTGGTTCAACAGCCTATAATCTTTCTGCAGGAGGCCCTATAGTGCATCCTCGGGTAAAGGGATATATTTTAACGCCTATCTGTTCTTTTAAAATTAATCAAAAACCCTTTGTTATTCCTGATGATTCCCTTCTTGAAGTCACATTATCTCAAGGAGAAGGCGAAGTGCACCTTCTCCTTGATGGACGCACCAACTGGTTTATTGAAAAGGAAAAACCAATAATTTTTACAAGGGCTGAAAAATCAGTAAAACTTGTTCCTTCTCCTTCAAAAAGCTATTTTCAAATTTTGAAAGAGAAGTTTTCCTGGTAAATTAAACCTCTTCTCCCTCTTTTTTAAAGAATTTTTCAGAAAGCTCTTCCTTTTTTTCTTTTATAGCCTCTTTTGCCTTTTCTAAGGTTTCAGAAAGGGCGCTCTTTTTTTCTTCAAGGATTTCCTTTGCCTTTTCTTTTACTTCTGAAAGTTTAGTTTCAGCGGTTGTTTTCACTTCCCCTATCTTTTCTTTAAGCTGAGAGCCCTTTTCTTTTAGTTTTTCTGCAGTTTCCTCTGCCTCTTCTTTGATTTTTCTTCTTAACTCAGGACCACTCGTAGGTGAGAAAAGTAAAGCAACAAGGGCTCCAACAGCAGCTCCAGCAACAAAAGCCAAAAGTAAATTGGTTTTGTTTTCTGACATAACAAACACCTCCTTTTAGATTTTTAGAATTCTCTTTAAGCCTCTTAAAACCTCTGAAACCCCCGCAGTTATGGCATTGATCTCTATCACCGTTTTTTTCAAACCAGAATTTACACTCTCAAGTAAAACTCTAAGGGTATTGGCACTGTCATTTAGGGTTTTGATTAGGGGGTCTACACCTTTGGTAATTTCTAAGGCCTTTCCCTTTAATTCAGAACTAACACTCTTTGTGTCTTTAAGAATTTCTCTAACATCCTCTATGGTGAAATGAATATCGTCTTTTACAGTTTCTATTTGACCTTTTAAAAAGGCTTCAAGATCCCTTATGGTAACTCCGATTTCTTCAACCACCCGGGGAACAATTTTTAATTCTTCAAGGAGTTGATTAATTTTCTCTAAAGTGCTTTTTGAAACCTCGAGATTTTCTTGCAGTCTTTCTGAAGAGCTTTTTAGGTTAATTAAGAGTGGTGGTAAAAGTTCCAGATTTTGATTGACATTTTTAGTTACCTTAGAAATTTTTAAGGCTATAAAAAATAAAATTAAAACCGCAATTATTGCAAGAACCAAGTAAATATAGGCCAAATCAATTACCATGGCACACTCCTTATAGTAGGATTGACAATTTCCTTTTAATTATAAGTATTTTTAGAAGCTTTGACAAGTCAGAATGGTTAAAAATTTTAGCCGTACCACTTTGTTAACTCAGGATAAGCCCTGCGAAGAATGTCATTTTTGGGAATAACCCGGGCTCCAATTTTTCTCAATCCGTGTCCAAAAAAGCAGTATTTAACTCCATAGAAAGCACGGCTATTTTCTATTTTGAGAAGTTCAAGAGGAATAAATTCAAAGTCCCTTTCTATATTTTCTTCAGTTTCCACTTCCCTTATACTTACAATTTCTACCTGGATGAGATCAGGTGGAACATTTTCAAGCTCTATCTCAATTAAAAATTCCACCTCGGTATCTTCCCAGATGATTTCGCCTGAAAGATCTGGAGAAAAGGTAATAAATTTGATTTTATCCCAGTTTTCAAAAAGAAGTTTTCTTTCCTCCTCGGTTCTTTTTAAGATTTCATAGTTATTTTCTCCGAGAATTCGATATCTTTCGTAAGCGGGAAGATAAAATTTTTTCAAATATTCAAGAAGGACTCTATTTGTGGAAAATCTTTTACAGGCTGTGTAGATAGCCTGTTTCATGCGTTTTATCCATTCTCTTGGAATACCTTCTTCATCCCTTTGATAGTAAAGATTTCTTATTTCACCCTCAAGGAGGGTATAGATTTGATTGGCCTCATAGTAATTATGAGGGGGAAGGCCCTCTTTAGGTTGGATAGCCCATCCATTGAGACCATCGTATCCCTCAACCCACCATCCATCAAGGACACTTAGGTGAAGAACCCCATTTAAACAGGCCTTCATTCCAGATGTTCCGCTTGCTTCAAAAGGTCTATAGGGCGTATTAAGCCATACATCAGATCCCCAGAGAATATATCTTGCAAGATGTAGATTATAATTTTCAATAAAAATAAATCTATCTTCCACTTGATAGGTATTCCTAAATTCAAGCAATTCCTCAATAATTTTTTTTCCTTCTATATCCTTTGGATGAGCCTTTCCAGCAAAAACAAAGAGGATGGGCCTTTCATTATCATTCAATAAGTTAAGAAGGCGGTTTTTGTCAAAGAGAATAAGATTGTTTCTCTTGTAACCTGTTACTCTTCTTGCAGATCCTACAATTAGTTGAAATCTTTTGAGAGGGAATCTCCATTTTTCACCTTTGGTGCTTTTTCTAAGAAGCTCCTCTTCCAGATGTTTATTTAATAAGTTGATAAGTTGTTGCTTGTTTTTTTTGTGAGCCTCCCAGATTTCTTCATCAGGTATATTAAATATCTCTTCCCAAGAGGGGTCATCTGGATCAAGAAATTTAAAATCTTCTCCTATATAGTCTCTTAAGAGCCTGAAAAAGGGTTCACTTAGCCATCTCCAGTGAACCCCATTGGTTACATAGTCAATAGGAATTTCTTCAGAAAGCCATCCCTCAAAAAGGGGTTGCCACATTTTTTTAGTGGTGCTTTGATGAAGTTTGGAGACGGCATTTACATACCGAGAATATCTTATAGCCATAGCGGGAAGCCAGAATATATTAGGATCTCCGTGAATACACCCACATTTTACAAGATCCTCCATGGTAAGCCCAAGAGCTTTAATCTCGGGTTCAAGGTATTTCTGAATGAGTTTCATATCAAAATGTTCATTTCCTGCAATAACAGGGGTATGGGTGGTAAAAATGGTGGTTTCCTGAATAAAAAGTTTTGCTTCATGATAGGTTAAACCCTTTTCAAAAATCAGATCCTTCAGGCGAGAAAGTATTACAAAGGCAGAGTGACCTTCATTGAGATGATATAGCTTTGGTTCAATTCCCATTTTCTTTAAGGCAAGATACCCACCCATTCCAAGAATGATCTCTTGCTTCAATCTCTTTTCAGCCTCAGCAGGATAAAGAAAATCAAGAAGGGTTCTAATTTCTGGAGGATTTTCTGGAATGTCTGTATCAAGAAAGATGCAAAACCTTCTTCCTACATCAAGCCTCCAGATTTTTATTTTGAAAGGTGTCTCCAAAAAATTGAATTCAATGATAAGAGGACGGCCCTCTTGGTCTTTAACCTCCCTTATCAAATTTAAAAACTTATCAATCTTTTCGGGTTCTTCCTTTTGTTGATTATCTCCCTCAATTTTTTGTTTGAAATAACCCTTGGAATAGAGAAGACTAACTCCTAAAAGAGGGATATCAAGATCTGAAGCTCCATAAATGAGATCCCCTGCAAGAACACCAAGACCACCTGCATATATGGGAAGGGATTCGTGCAAGGCAAATTCCGTTGAAAAATAGGCGATGTAATCCTCTTCAGAAATTCCTTTCTCCTCAAGAAGGGGGTGTCTTTTCTTTTTATATTCCTCGAAGTGCTTAAGAATTTCATTTAATTCGGTTAAAAACCTCTGATCCTGCGAGAGCTCTTTTATTTTTTCTGAGGGAAGAAGATGAATAAATTTTACAGGGTTTCGATTAACTTTACGGAAAAGGTTGGCATCTATTTTGTAAAAAAGACTTAGGGCATCAAAATCCATGGTGAACCAGAGATTGTAAGCCAATTGAACAAGCTTCTCAAGAGACCCCGGAATTCTGGGATACACAAAGCATTTTTTAAATTCCATTTCATTCCTCCAGTTTTTCTTCTATGTCAGCCAAAATGTTAATATAATATTTGTAGGCATTTTCTGGGAGATCATAAGGAGAAAAATATTTGTGTACATCTCCATCCTGAAAGTACTTGATACACATGTAGTAAAAATGATCCGAGGTAGTAAGTTTTTTTAGAAGGGGTATGAGATCACTTCTTCCCTTCTCTTTGGCTTTTTTTAATAAGTCATAGACGGTTTTCATGGCATTCCATTGAAGGCTATTTGAAAGCCAGGCTGAAAGATCCCTTTCTGTGTCAGCCCAGGAGGTAGGAGTAGGCACAGAAAGCCCTTTGGGAGTATAGTTTAAGGTGCGGTATACCTCTGAAGGGAATAAAAATTGGATATCCCTTTCTTTGAGTAAAAGCTCAATGGTTTTTTCCATAAATTCAAAGATACCTGTTTCTCTCCATTGATGCTCTCCAAAGGTTTCGTAATCCATGAAAAGCCCTAAATAGAGATTTTTACCCTCCTTCTCAATCAGGGTTAGGTCTTTTATCCACTGAACATATTTTTCTGCAGTTAGGGGATATTCTTGCCAGGATCTGTCACTGAACCGAAAGGCAATGTCATCGGAGAGTTTATAGTGCTTTAGCAAAAGAAGATGGGCATGGTTATAGGAAAGTCTTGGATAAAGGGGAGAATCTCCCATAAGGATTCTATCAGCCCCTTCAATGAGAATAGTTTTAATTTGAGGGAAATTGGTAAGAACATCCGAGAGTTTGTCAAAATAAATGAGCTCTGTGTTTCTGAAGACAGAAGGTTCAGCCCCAAATTCTCTTTTTATAAGCTCAAGGTGTTCTGAGACCTGTTCAAGAAATTCATCAAGGTCAAAAATACTTGCAAGGGAGTGGTAATAGGTTTCAGCTATGAGTTCTACACCACCTGTTTGATAGAGATCAAGAAAGGATTCATAAACCTCTGGACGATAGAGCTTTGCTTGTTCAATGAAAGTGCCAGTTATACTGTAAGAAATTCTAAAAAGACCTTCTCCCCGAAGGATAAGATTTTTAAACATTTCATTGGCAGGAAGATAGCAGCGCTCAGCTACTTTGTTAAAGACATAACGATTTAACTCTTCATCAAAATAAGATTTAGAGCTTCCGATGTCAAAAAAGGAATACTTTGAGACCCTAAAGGGTTGATGAACCTGAAAATAGAAAACTATGTAGAGCATGAACCTTCTTTTAGGACTTTTTCATAGAGGGTTTTAACTTTTCGTGCTGGCTCATCCCAGGTGAATTTTTCAGCTTCAGCTTTAGCCTTTTTCTGAAGTTCCTTTAATTTAGCAGGATTGTTTATTAAATCCACTATGATATCAACCATTTTATCTACATCCCAAAAATCCACAATGTAGGCATTTTCTATAACCTCAGAAGCACCAGACTGCTTTGAAAGAATAAGGACACACTCAAAATACATGGCCTCAAGGGCAACAATTCCGAAGGGTTCCGAAACAGAAGGCATAACAACAATATCAGCAAGGCTGAGAGCCCTTTCAACCTCTTCTCTGGTGAGAAATCCAGTAAACATAATGTGGGTTCCAATTCCTAAGGAGCCTGCCTCAAGCATGAGCTCCCTTTCCATTTCCCCTGCACCTGCTATGACAAATCTTGCTTTAACTCCTGAGGAAAGCACCTTTTTGGCAATTTCAAGAAAAATACTTGGTCCCTTCTGAGGGGTAAGCCTTCCCAAAAAAAGAATTACTGGTTCCTTGAATTTTTTAACTTTTTTTACAATTTTCTCCCTTGCAGTAAAGGCATTGTGAACTACCTGAATTTTCTCAGGAGGCAGATGATAGTGCTCTATTGCAATGCCTTTGGTATAATTAGAAACAGCAATGGCACAATCAGAATATTGAAGACCAAGATATTCAATTTCGTGAATTACGGGATGGCCATAGCCAAGGGCCCTGTCAAACTCTGTGGCATGGAGATGGGCAATAAGGGGTTTGTTTAAGATTTTTTTTATGAAAAGTCCAGCTGGATAGGTTAACCAGTCATGGGCATGAATTATGTCAAAGGAGATTTTTTGAGAGAGTTTTAGTGCCTTTTGTAAGTATTGGAAAACCCTGTAAATCAAAGGGTCTCCAGTTGAAAGAAGTTCTTTGAGGCGCTCTATGACCTCATCAGGGACTTCCTTTAAAAGGGGAACCTTCGGTAATTCTGCCCTGCTTGTCTCAATAAGAGTTTTTAGGCTTTCGTAAACTGATTCCCTTGGGAATTCGTAGATATAACTTATAAATCTTAAGGGTTCTGGACCCAATATGGCTCCATTTTCCCTTTTGGCAAGGGGATAGTCTGCCTCATCAGGGGTGTTTATTTCAAAGAAAACCTCTTCCTTTGTGGGAAGAATCATTTTTATTTTTACTCCAAAAGAGGAGAGGGCCTTAAATAAACCATAACAGGCCATACCAAGCCCGCCCACAATAAAAGGTGGATACTCCCAGGTAAGCATTAATACTTGCATATGTCCTCTCCCTCAGCCAATTTTCGTTCAACCTCTATAAGAAAAATAGCAGCTACTGACCAGAACTGGGCAGGGGCTCCCTTTGGAAAGTAGGGATTGTCTCCGTCGTAAAGTTCTGGAAGGCTTCCTACCTTTCTCGAAATAACCAGTTCTTTAAAGGGATGTAATAACCTTTTTAGCTCTTCTTTATAAGTCTTTTTAGGAAAAATTTTCTTTAAAAATTTTGAATAGGGATAGAAAAGCCAGACCCAGACTGTACCATTATGATAGGCAAGATCCCTTTGATATTGATTTCCAAAGTATTTGCGTTTGAAGGCTGGATGACGAGGAGAAAGAGATCTTAGTCCATAGGGGGTAAGAAGTTCTGCCCTGACCACTGAGTCAGCCTTTAAGAGTTTTTCTTTGGGAATTTTGGGATAGGGAAGGGAAAGGGCTATAACGAAATTAGGCCTTACTTCAAAAACAGGCTCTCCCCTATAAAGCCTATCTGCAACTAATTTTTCTCCAAAGTATTTTTCTAAGCTTTCACTCTGGCGTTTCAAAATTTGATTTATCTTAAATTTATTAAGAAAGGTTTTATTGAGGTATTTTGTTGCATATTTAAGGAGGTTGTGCCATAGGAAGGAGATTTCTATGGGTTTTTCATAGCGAGGAGTTAGTGGTCTTCCATCAAGCATCACATCCATCCAGGTTAAAGCAAGATTTGCCTCTTCAGGAATACAAAGAAGCCCATCACTTTCATCAAAATAAAAGGGTAAAGAACTCTCCGTGACAAAATTTTCAATTATAAGCTCTATGGCGTTAAGAAGATTCTTCTTTCGCTTTTCTGAAACCCTTTCTCCGAAAAACTCAAGGTATTCAAAAATTCTTAAGCCAAACCACAAAGTGCCATCAAGGGCGTTATAGTTAGTTTCCTCTGGAAGGCCAATAACATTGGGAATAAGGCCCTTTTTCATTCTTTTTTTATAATTTTCAAAAATTTCATAGGATATTTCAAGGCCCTCTTCAAGATAAAAGAGGGCAGGAAGACCAATAAAGGTATCCCGTCCCCAGCAATAAAACCAGGGATACCCTGCAATAACATCTCCTTCAAGAAGAAAATCCTTTAGCATTAATTTCAAAAGTAAAAGAAAATCGTCATCCTGGAAATTTTCTTTTAGGGATGTAGAGGGAATAAGGTTTTGATAAAAATTGAGAATTTTTTCAGTTTCTTCTTCAAAATCCTTTATGGGCACATCTGAAAGAATTAGATAAAAAGTTTCTCCTCCCTTAAGCTCAGTCTCAATTACGAAGGGTGAAAAAAGGTCCTCTATGGCGGAATATCCTCTCAATTCTTCAAGGGGATAGTAAACTCTGTAATAGAAGAGGGGTTCCACTTTTATTTTTCCCCTGGAGATGTAGGCAAAAAGGGTGCTTCCGTTTTTGGAGATGAGAGTTTCTCTTTCGTTTGACTCGATTTGATAATCCCTCCAGGAATCAGCATAGCTGAGGGTGTGATGGTTCCTGAAAGTAAGCTTGGGACGTAGAATTAATTTGTAAGGGTAAGAGCTTATGTTTTTGTATTCAAGAAGTATGGTATTTTGGTTTTTGTCCATATAAAGGCTTTTTTGTAAAAAGGGCTCTCCAGATTTTGGGCAATAGTAGAGAAAGGTCGGATAGGGTTTGAAATGGAAATCTTTTATAAGTTTATATCCCTCGGGGAATAGAGTATCAATATAAAAATTGGTATCAAGGAAGTATTCAAGTCCAGAGGAAAATATGATTTTTTCTTCAAGAGTGGAAACTAAGTGTTCTCTTACACCATGTTCCTTTCCAGCAATGAGAAGTCCATGATATTTGCGAATATTTGCAAGAAAGGCTGTGCCAAGAGCATAGCCACCTTTTTTGTTGGTAAGAATCCACTCATAGGGTGTAAATTTAGCATAAAGTTCACTTAGCATTTCTTTTTGTTATTATATAAAAAAATTATCCTAAAGACAACCCTGTCTTTTTTAAATAGGTGTTAAATTGTGGTTAATTTTTCCAGAGGCCAAAATTTTAGCTTGCAGGAATTTTTGGATATTATTTTGCAGGTTATAGAGACCTTGCTTTATTAAGGCGTTGGATTATATCAAAGGTGTTAGTAAAAGTTAAGGGAGGGATCTTATATGTACCCATCCATTGTAAGGAAAAAAACAAGGGAAATCTTTGTTGGGAGAGTTGGCATTGGAGGAGAAAATCCTATAAGGGTTCAGAGCATGACCAATACGGACACAAGGGATGTGAAAGCAACCCTTGAACAGATAATGCGTCTAAAAGAGGCAGGCTGTGAAATAGTGAGAGTGGCTATCCCTGATGAGAGGGCCGTTTCAGCCTTAAAGGATATTGCTAAAGAAAGCCCTGTGCCCATTATTGCCGATCTTCACTTTGACACCTCCCTCGGAGAGAAGGCTGTTAAGGCAGGGGCTTCAGGGATACGCATAAATCCTGGCACTTTCAAGAACAAAAAAAGGCTTGATTCTCTAATTAGGGCCTGCAAAGCCGAAGGAGTATGTATAAGAGTAGGAATAAATGCAGGCTCCCTTGAGGCTGACCTTTTGAAAAAATACGGTCATCCCACTCCTGAAGCCATGGTTGAGAGTGCGGAAAGATGGCTTGAGTATATCGTTTCCAGGCATGACTATTACAATCTTAAGGTGTCTCTCAAATCTTCAAACTGGTGGGAAACAGTGAGGGCCTATGAAATCTTTTCTGAGAAATCCGATTTTCCCCTTCACATAGGAGTTACCGAGGCAGGAGGCCTTATTCCTGGAACGGTAAAAAATACCATGGCAGTAAGTTATTTACTTTTAAAGGGAATTGGGGATACCGTGCGTATCTCTTTAACTGCCGATCCTGTGGAGGAGGTCTATGTGGCCTACGAGATTCTAAGAAATCTGGGATTGAGAAGTCTCTATCCTGACATCATAGCCTGTCCTACCTGCGGAAGGTGTGAAATCAATCTTATGAGGCTTTATGAGGAGGTTTCTTCCTATGCAAGGAAACTCAAAGCCAATTTAAAACTTGCTGTTATGGGGTGTGTGGTAAATGGCCCTGGAGAAGCAAGGGAGGCAGATCTTGGCATTGCTGGAGGAAAGGGAGTAGGAATTATTTTTAGAAAGGGAAGGATTATAAAAAAAGTTAAGGAAGAAGAGCTTCTTTCTGCCTTTTTTGAGGAGATTGAAAAATTCCTAAAAGAGCATCCCGAAAGACTTAATCCTTGAGCTCCTTTATTAGGCGATAAATTTCCTTTGAGGATACTCCGTATTTCTTAGAAAGCTCTCTTGAAATCTCTTTACTTTTTAAGCCCTCTTTAAGTAAAGTTTCAATTTCTTTTTTAATATTTTTATTTAGATTTAAATTATAGGAAGCTCTCTTTTTTTCCTCTTTTCCTTCAATAATCAGGGTTATTTCCCCTTTTAGGTTTTCTCGTTTGGCAAGTTCAGAAAGGCTTGTAAAAAGAAGTTCCTCGTGCATTTTGGTTATCTCCCTTGCAAAAAAAGCAGATCTATCTCCAAGAATTTTTAGAAGCATCTCAAGGGTCTTTGCAAACCTGTGAGGAGGAATAAAAATTACAAGGGGCATATTCTTGGGAAGCTTATCAAGCTTTTCTTTGATTTCCCTTTCCTTTCTTGGTAAAAAGCCAAGGAAAATAAAACCCTCTGAAAGATCAATTCCTGAGGCAGAAAGGGCTGCAGTAATGGCAGAAGCCCCTGGTACAGGCTCAACCTTTATGCCTTCAAGATGAGCTCTTTTAACAAGTCTTGCCCCCGGGTCTGAAAGAAGAGGGGTTCCAGCTTCACTGCAAAGGGCTATTTTTTTTCCTTCTTTAAGGAGTTTTATAATTTTTTCTTCCTTTTCTGCCTCAACCTCTTTGTAAAAACTGATAAGCTCTTTTTTGGGTAATTGATAGGCCCTCTCAAGCTTTTTAAAGCTTCTTGTATCCTCTGTAAGCACTATGTCAACCTCTTTTAGAACCTCAAGGGCTCTTAAGGTTATGTCTTTTAGATTTCCAATGGGTAAGGCTACCACATAAAGAATCCCCTGGTCTTTCTCAGACATAGGTTAAATTTTATAAGACTTTTTGCTTTCGGGTAGTCATATGTTATAATAAAAAAAATGGCTGAAGAAATTCTTCTAAGTGTAGGTGGAGGTGGAGAGGAGACCCAGAAATTTCTTGAGAGGGTTATTCTAAAATATCTGGGTAATCATTTACTTAATGCCTTAGAGGATGCAACTCCTCTTGAGGTTTCCTCAAAGAGGCTTGCCTTTACAACCGATTCCTTCACAGTAAAACCGCTCTTTTTCAAGGGAGGAGACATAGGAAAGCTTTCCATTGTTGGAACTCTTAATGATCTTGCGGTAATGGGGGCAAGGCCTAAATTTTTATCCTTAGGTCTCATTATTGAAGAAGGATTCCCCTTGAGAGATTTAGAAAGAATCCTTGGAAGTATGAAAGAGACCCTTTCTGAAAATGAAGTCTTTGTGGTAACAGGAGATACCAAGGTTGTGCCCAAAGGGGCTGCAGATGGAATTTATATCAATACCTCTGGGATTGGGGAGATAATTTATCCTGGGCTTTCAGCCAAAAATTTGCGACCAGGAGATGTAATTATTCTTTCGGGCTCTATAGGTGATCACGGGGTTTGTATCCTTGCTGAAAGAGAGGGGTTTAAATTTGAGGTTGACCTTGAGAGTGATTGTGCCTCTCTTTTTCCTCTGCTTGAGCCCCTTTTTCAAAGTTCCCTTGAGCTTCACGCTTTAAGGGATCCCACAAGGGGTGGTCTTGCAGGGGTCCTCTATGAATGGGCAAGGGCTTCCAAAGTGGATATCTTGATTTATGAAGAGGAAATTCCTGTTAAACCTCAAGTGAGGGCCTTTTGTGAAATTCTTGGCTTTGAGCCCTATCATTTTCCCTCAGAGGGAAGGGCAGTTTTAGCCCTTCCTGAAAAAGAGGCAGCCTTAGCCCTTGAAATTTTAAGAAAACATCCTCTGGGACAAGAGGCCCGAATTATTGGAAAGGTGCTTGAAAAAAAAGAAAATCCAAAGGTTTATCTTGAAACCCCCTATGGAACAAGAAGGATTCTTGAACTTATGGATGGTGAATTTTTGCCCCGTATCTGCTAATGCATGAATACTCTCTTTTTTTGAGTCTGCTTAAAACCATTGAGGATGAGTTAAAGCCCTTCAATAATCCCAGGGTTACAAGGGCAGTTCTCTTAATAGGAGAATTTTCTGGAATTGACCTTGATTATCTCAAAGAGGTAATAAAAAATTTTAAAGCTGGAACTCCCCTTGAAGATGTAGAAATTATTTTTGAAAGGGAGCCTTTGAAGGTTTTTTGTTTTTCCTGTGGAAAAGAGGGGGAGCCAAAGGAAAAAAGGGCTTGCTGCCCCTTTTGCGGATCCTTTGAGGTAAAAATTACTGGTGGGTTGGATCTCCTTTTAAAGACCCTTGAGATTGAAGATGAAGAAAGCCCTTCAAATTAAAATTGTAGGTGTTGTTCAGGGAGTAGGATTCAGACCCTTTGTATATCGCCTGGCAAGGGAGCTTTCTCTTTCAGGATGGGTTTTAAATTCTTCAGAGGGGGTAAGGATTTATCTTGAGGGAGAAGAGGAAAAGCTTAATCAATTCCTCAAGAGACTCAGGACAGAAGCTCCTTCTCATGCTCAAATTTATGAGATTGCGACTAAAGTGGTTCCCCCTGAGGGTTACAAAGATTTCAAGATTGTTAAAGCTGAAACTGTGGAGGAAATTGAGCTTGATATACTTTCTGATTTGGGAATTTGTAAGGATTGTCTTAAAGAGCTTTTTGACGAAGAGGATAGACGCTATCTTTATCCTTTTATAACCTGCACCAATTGTGGCCCAAGATTTAGTATTATTGAAAAAATTCCCTACGAAAGGGAAAACACAACCATGAAGGTTTTCCCCCTTTGTAAAGCCTGTAAAAAAGAATATGAAAATCCTTTGGATAGAAGATTTCATGCTGAACCCATTGCCTGTCCAGTTTGCGGCCCAAATATTGAATTGTTTACCTCTAAAGGAGAAAAAATTGCATCCCATGGAGAGGCCCTTTCTTTAGCCCGCAAATTTCTTAAGGAGGGAAAAATTCTTGCAGTAAAGGGGCTAACTGGCTTTCACCTTATGGCAAGAGCTGATGATCCCAAGGTTATTGAAACCTTAAGAGTTCGCAAGAGGAGAAGTAAAAAGCCCTTTGCAGTTATGTTTAGAAATTTAGAGGAGCTTGAAAAATATGTAGAATTAACCGAAGAAGATAAAAGACTTCTTCAATCTCCTCAAGCACCTATTCTCCTTCTTCCAGAAAAGGGTCTTCTTCCACAAAATCTCAAGGAAGGATTAAACACCTTGGGTGTGTTTTTGCCCTATACCCCTCTTCATCAACTTCTTTTAAAAGATTTTCCTTTTCCCCTTATCGCTACCTCTGGAAATTTTTCTGATGAACCTATTGTTTTTGAGAATGAAGAGGCCCTTGAAAAACTCTCTCAAATTGCCGATTATCTCTTGCTTCACAATCGTCCAATTAAAAGGGGTCTTGACGACTCAGTAATAAAGCGTGCTGGAAAGGTTTATATTTTCATAAGAAGGGCAAGGGGTTATGCACCTCTTCCTGTTTTTTTGAAGTTTCATACTAAAGGGGTTATTCTTGCTGTTGGTGCTCAAGAAAGAAATACCTTTGCCCTTGCCTTCAAAAATAAAATCATAGTTAGTCAACATTTGGGAGACATAGAGGATTTGAAGAGTCTTTCTCACTTTGAAAAAACTTTAATGGACCTTTTTGAGCTTTATCAGCTTAGGCCTGAAGTTGTGGTCTGTGATTTTCATCCTCGTTATGAGACAACCCGTTGGGCAAAAGAGTTCTCTGAAAAAGAGGGGCTTTCACTACTTCAGCTTCAGCACCATGTAGCTCATATTTACTCTGTTCTTGCTGAAAAAGGAGAGGTCCCAGAAAAGGAGATTTTAGGGGTTTCCTGGGATGGAACGGGCTTTGGATTAGATAAAACCATCTGGGGAGGCGAATTTTTCAAGATAAAGGGAACCCAATTTGAACGGCTTTTCACTTTAAGACCTTTTTCGTTAATAGGAGGAGAAGTTGCAGCAAAGGATACGAGAAGAATAGCCTTATCCCTTCTTTTTGAGATTTTTGACGAAGAGGCCTTCTCTTTAGATCTTCCCTTTTTAAAAACTTTAAGTGATAAGGAGCTTTCTTTTATTTATACAGCCTGGAAAAGAAAAATCAATTCCCCCCTTTGTAGTTCTGTAGGGAGACTCTTTGATGGCTTTTCAGCCCTTTTAGGGATTTGCTATTATAATACCTATAGTGGAGAGGCTCCTATGAGACTTGAAAGTCTTTATAAATCTAATTTAAAGGACTTTTATAAATTCAGCCTTAAAGAGGGATTTTATATTGATTGGGAAGCTCCTGTAAGGGAGGCCTTAGAAGATTTTAAAAATCCTACAGTTTGTGCAACCAAATTTATAAATGGGCTTGCAAGGGCTATTTTTGAGATAGCTAAGCTTTCAGGAATAAATAAGGTGGCAATCTCAGGTGGAGTCTTTATGAATGGACCTTTATTACTTGAAACTCTGAGGCTTCTTGAAAAGGAAGGTTTTCAGGTATTAAGAAATGAGGCTTTTCCACCCAATGATGGAGGAATCTCTCTTGGTCAGGCCTTTTACGGGGCCTTAAAATTAAACTTTGATTCCCCATTCTCTTAAAATTGATAGAATCTTTTCCTTAAGTAAAGGGAGTCCCTCTTTTACTTCTTGAGAAAGCTCGGTTCCCACATCAAGGGTCTTTGCTTCAAGGCCTGCAAGGATAATTTTTTCAAATTTTTTACCCTTTAATTCAAGAATCCTTAGAAGGTCAGGGAAGCTTATTTCGTGAAGAGAAATTTTTTCAAGGGTATCTTGAGGAAGGTTTTCAAGATTTTCTATAAGGAGGGTTCCTGGTTTATGACCTGCTTTTATAGCATCAACTATGATAAGATAGTCAGCCTTTTCAAGATGGGGAAGAAGGAAAAAGGCCCCTGTCCCTCCGTCAAGGATTTCTACCTCCTCAGGAAAATTTATCTCCTTTTCCAGATCTTTTACTACTTTTACTCCCAGTCCCTCATCACTTAAAAGAACATTTCCAAGACCAACTATTAGAATTTTCTTTTTCATAAAAGGTGCATTATAGAGGATTTTAAAAATTTCAACAAGGTGAAAAATAAAAAAACCCCTCCTCGGGAGGGGGGCGAGGAGGGGAGTACCACTGTAGGGAGGGGGAGGAGGTTTAGGGGACCAGGTTAAGAAGCTTCAAACCCAGGTATCCACAACCTATCACAGCTATTCTTTTAACCCAAATGGGGCTTAACTTTTTTGCAATTCTTGGGCCTATAAAACCCGCTGAAACAGCTCCGATTGCCATGATAATAAAGAGTAAAACATCAGTTTGACCAAAAAGGAAATATCTGGATGAGGCCATAAGTGTATTGAAAAAGATGGCAAGGAGAGAGCTTCCCACAACCACATAGATGGGAAGTCCCA
>CAZQQV010000032.1:0-17511 GCA_964595655.1 uncultured Caldimicrobium sp. | reverse complement strand
TATAGGTAAATAACCTGAAGAATTCAGAAAGTAAAGCTTTTCTGGTTGAATCCTGGAGAGGGCCTCCACATCTCCAATTAGAACTCTCCTGAATTCAGCTGTTCCGTGTTTTGTGGATACAGTAAAATCAATAGGCTTAAGAAGGTTGAGTCTGGCTATTTCCTGGGTGAATTCATATACTCTCTGAAAATCCAGAGCAAGTTCTGTAAGCTCAGATTTTACACTTTTTAAATAATCAGATTCTTCATCCCCTTCAAAAAGTCTGAACCCCTCCTCACCTTCACAGGCCTTGTCAACAATTACTATCCATTCTACAGCCTCACCCTCTTTTTTTCTCACAACTCCAAAGGGATAGCTCTGGACTACCTTGGGGATAACATCCACCTTAAAAAATCCCTCTTCATTGAGATAGACATTTTTTCCATTAATCCCAAGCACCGCAAAGGGAAAAATTTCTCCCTCAAAAATTCCAAACATAACTGGATAATACATGGAGACAGAAAGAAGCTCCGAAAAGGTTAAAGGCACAATTTCCACCTCTTTCATAAAGCTATAATCATCGGGTTTAACAATCCTTAAATCTTTATGTTCTTCCTCATCAATTATAATAGGGTCTTTAAAGGCCTTAAAAGGTGAAAGCATAACTTTAATCCTCCTTTTCCAAAAAAACTTAAAGTTGTTTTTTTTCATTATACTAAATTTCAAAAGCATTAGCAAGCTTGGAATAATTAAATTTGACAAAAAATTGGCTGTTATTAAAATATTTAAAAATGGTTAGTTTAAATCACGAAGGAAAATATAAAAAAGTTTTGGCAGAGGTTGTCAAACTTCTAAAGGAGGAACTTGAACCTGAAAAAATAATTCTTTTCGGTTCAAGAGCCAAGGGTGAAGCAAGGCCTTATTCAGACATTGACCTTGCTTTAGAAGGAGCCAAACCACTTTCTTTAAGAGAGTTAAGAAAATTAAAAGAAAAAATTGAAACTATAAGCTGGCCCTATTTTGTAGATTTAATTTTTCTTGAGAAAACAAAGGATGAATTTAAAAACTGGATAATTAAAACCGGGATAACCATTTATGAAAAAAACAGAAATTCTCTTAAAGATTAATACCCTCAAAAAAGCCTTTGAAACCCTTAAAAAAGGGGTTTCTGAGGCAGAAACTGATCTTGAAAAAGACGGGGTTATTCAGAGATTTGAATATACCTTTGAACTTTTCTGGAAAACTTTAAAGGCTATTTTATATTATCTGGGGCTTGAGTGTTATAGCCCGAGAAGTTGTATTAAAGAGGCCTTCAGACAGGGTTTAATAGAAGATGATGAAATCTTTTTGGATATGCTTGAGGATAGAAATAGAAGTTCTCATGTTTATGAAGAAAGGACCTCAGAAGAGATTTTTAAAAGGATTAAGGAGGTTTATGTGCGGATCCTTGAAAGAGCAATTAATGGTTTAGAAGAGAAAATAAGATAAAAGGGAGGGGGTTGGACCCTCCCTTTATTGATAAAACTTTCTATAGGGGGCTTTAAGCCCCCTATGGATTTTACCTCAAGAGCTGGAGGACAAGCTGAGGAAGAGTGTTAGCCTGGCCGAGCATGGCTACGGTTGCCTGCATACGGATCTGGTAGGTGGTGAATTCGCTCATCTCCTTGGCATAGTCGGTGTTTCTGATGACAGATTCAGCCTCCTTGGTATTGTCATAGGCGGTCTTCTGGGCATCAAAGATGGACTGGAGGTTGTTCATGGTAGCACCAATCTGGGCACGAATGGAGTCAACCTTTCTTAAAGCTATCTGGGTTGCAAGCATGGCAATTTCAGCACCCTGATTCTTGGTAACATCAAGTCCATAAAGATTTTTGAATTCAGAACCGCCAGAACTACCCACAACATAGTTTCCAAATTGAGTTGTGCTTATGCCGGATTGACTAAAAGCTTTATCGTTTGCAATATAAAGTTCACCAACCCTTATCGCTGAGGCCGTGGTGGCAGAGGTCTGAGAAGTAATTCCACTACCACCAAGTAATTGATCTAAATTAATAGTTCCGGTAGCAGAAGAAAGACTTACTTCTAAGCCAATGGTATAACCCTTTGAGGAGGTAAGAACGAGTCTTCCTGCATTGGCTGAAGCAGTAAGATCAGCTCCTTTAGTAGCAGCTGCCTCATTAATCTGATTAATCAACTCATCAAGGGTCACCGTGGTATGAGCTGTCACACTAAAGTTTTTATCTCCCACATAGAAAGTTAAGGTAGCTGTAGCACTAACATTAGCAATAGCTGCATATTCTTTGTTTGCAATGCTTACATTCACAGCCTTTGCCACAAAGCCAATGTCACCAAGACCGCTATTCACCTGCTCAGCAATATATCCTGCATCATAGATGTAAGTACTGGTTCCACTTTGAATAGTAGCATTAATTACACGGCCTTGAAGAGTGGCAGTTACATTAGATGAGGAAACAAAATTTGTTAAGCTTGTAAAACTTCCAGTAGTACTCCCCTGAGCCCCCTGAGTCACAAGCATGTGCCCACCAAGAGTCTGAGCCCTTACATCATCAACGGAGATATAAACGGTCTGAGTCATTCTTGGGCCATAGTGAATGTATTTATCCTTGAAAGTTCCATCAAGGAGTTTGATTCCGTTATACTCGGTGTCTGTTCCGATCTTCTGGATGGCATCAACAAAGTTTCTGATTTCCTGCTGGAGGGCCTGTCTTGCAACAGGGTCGTTGATGTCATTTGCTGCATTCTGGGCCCTCACATAGATCTCCTGAAGTTTATCATAGATTTGTCCGGCACTTGCCTCAGCAATCTGAAGGGCAGAGATTCCAGTTTGAATGTTTCTGTTACCCTGATCATAGGCCTTGGCAACTGTTCCAAGCATGTCTGCAATGAAAAGACCTGCAGAGTCATCTGCGGCATTGAGAATCCTCATACCCGTTGAGAGCCTGAGAAGGCTCTTGTTCATTAAGCGCTCATTTCTCACAAGCGCTGTGTGGGTTTGGGCAGCTGCTTCGTTGAAATTAATTTTTACTGCCATGGCTCACACCTCCTTTTAAGTTTTTTCTCTTTCTTTTGTATATATATATCGGATGAGCTTTAAAAAAGTTTAATCCAGCTATATAGTGATTGTGACCATGGATAGGGTTTTTTTCTTCTTTGCGGGTTTATTTTCGCAGGCTGAAGATCTTGCTGTTATTTTGTTAAGGACTTCTTTGAAAAAACAATTCTGAAAAGAACTTGACTAATACAAAAGCACAAAATAGCACTAAAAGGAAAAGGGTTATTCCAAAACTCTTATAAAGCATAGTTTGAAGAGAGAGAAATAGCGCTGAAAGCAAAAGAAAGGCCATCAAAGCCTTTAAAAAAGCAAAGCCAAAGCCTGACGGAGTGTATTCTTTTAAATATAGCCAAAGAGGTATAATTCCTAAAAGGAACCCAGAAAAAAGATAAAATAACCGATTTAGAAGCTCGGCAATAACCTCTGTTTGGGGCTTTCCTACCTTCTTTAAATAGTAATAACGCTGGCCTAATTCCTTTAAGGAGGCAAACCTTACGGATTTTTCAATGGTTACGAAGGTTTTGGGCTTTATGAAAAGCCTTTCTGAAATGGTCTTAAACATACGGGGTTTAAAATCTTCTTTTGCTTCCTGGATTATTGCCTCATCGAATTCCCAGAGATTATCTCCTTTGTATAGGGCGCGCCTTGCTAAAATTAATTTCTCTGGCTCACCCTCCTTTAACAAAACCATAGTAAAATCTGCAAGATACTCCCCCTTTGGTTCAAGAGGGGTTGCCACAATAAAAAAATTTTCACCTTCAAAAAAAAGAGTGTTTCCAAAAATGAGATGCTCTGCCCTTTTTCCCTCAATTTGGGTTTCCCAGATATATATAGCTTTATAATAAGAAACGGGCAAAAGAGTATTTAACACCAATCCCCCAAAGAGAGAAAAGAAAAAAATTAAAAAAACATACTTCTTATAAATCTCCTTTCTTGTAATTCCAAGACTTATTAGGGCAAGAAGCTCCCTCGATCTTGAAAGAAAAAATAGAGAAAGAAGGGAAGATAAAGCCAGGGCATAAGGATAAATTTGATGAAGACCAACCGGAATTTTCCAGAAAAGATAGGAAAGAAAGAAAAAAAAGGCCCTTTCTCTTTTTAAAAAGGAAGAGAGTTTTTCAAAAAAGTCAACCACAAGAAAAAAGAAAAGAAAGAGAATAAGAAGGAAAAGAAGGGTTTTTATAAATTCCTTTAAGAGGTAGCGAAAAAATAGGCTCATCAGAAGGCTATCCCTTTCTTTTTTATTAAAATATATTCAGGGACAATAAGAAAAACTAAAAGGCTGTTAAAATAAATGTGGCTATAGAGGGGATAAATTTTTCCACTTTCCCCAAGGGATATGAAGAAATTATAGAGGAAGTAGAAAAGGAGATAAAAGGTAAGGCCTGCCAAAAAGAGAAGATAACGACTCTGGGGCTTAATAAATAGCCCAAAAATAAAGCCCTGAAAAAGAAGGGGAAAAATGGAAAAACCATAAAATATTCTCTGATAGTATTCAGAAAGATAGCGATAATACTTTTCACTTCCTGGTTTAAGTGCCTTTAGGTTTTCTTTGAGCTCGGAAAGACTCATCTCCCCCCTTTTTATATATACATCTGGCTTTTTTATATATTCCCTTGAGATTTTTAGGATATACTCTTTAAATTTAATTATATCTATTTCTTTATAATTGGATTGTATGAATACAAAGCCGTTTTGAAGATGAAACAACCCCTTTTTTAAATCAAGAGTTGCAACCTTTGCAAGGTAAATTCCCCTCTCGTTAGGGGATTTTTTTTCAAGAACAATAACCCCCTTCATTTTGTTATCAGAATTAATCTTTTCTGATTGAGAGACATAGAGATAAAAGGTATTTGTAAGTTGCACAGGGGTTTTTGAGGGAATGGGTTTTTCAAAGAAGGCCTGAGCAAGGTTAATCTGAATTTCCTTTCCATGCCTTTTGGCATAAGGAGTAAGATATAGATGGGAAAAAAAGGTTGCAAGAAAGCAAAGAAATATGAAGACAAAAAGGGGCTTAAAAAGATCCCTGAGAGTATATCCTAAAGAAAAAAGGGCAAGAAGCTCTTTCTCCTCTTTAAGCCTTTGTAGAGTAAAAAGCATAGCCTGAAAAGAAGAAAGGGGTAACAAAAAGGAAAATAGCTGAAAAGAAGTAAGGATGTAAAACTTAAGGATGACAAAAAATCCTGGATTATACTCAAGAATATCCCGCAAGCTAATGGTTCCAAGGATGAGAGTAAAAAGAACGAGGAACACAGAGAAAAAAAGGAAGGTATAAAAATAGAGCTCTTTTAAAATGAAGGTTAAGAAGGTTTTCATGGCTGTAATTTTACTAAAGGATGGTTATTTTTAAAGATTAGCCATGAAAATAGGGCTCTATCTTCACCTTCCCTTTTGTAAGAAAAAATGCCCTTATTGTGATTTCTTTTCTGTTACCCAAATACCTGATGAAAAGCTTTATCTTCAGGCCCTTTCAAGAGAAATTGACTTGCTCTCTGACTTTCTCAATAAAACCTTTTCTTTAAACACAATAACCATAGATACTTTTTACGCTGGAGGGGGAACACCGAGTCTTTTTTCTCCCTCCTTTTTTGAAAGGCTTTTTGAAAGGCTTTCTAAAACCTTTGATTTTAAACCCTTAGAGCTAACCATTGAAGTGAATCCTGAAAGCTTTAACTCTGAAAAGGCAAAGGGTTATAAAATGGCAGGATTTAATCGAGTAAGTATTGGGGTTCAGACCTTTCAAAAAGGGGGCCTTAATTTTCTTAGAAGAATTCACACGCCAAAGGAGAGTTTTTTAGCCATTGAAAGCGCTTTAAAAGCGGGATTTGAAAATATTTCTCTTGACTTTATTTACGCATGGAAAGGAGAGGGCTTAAAAACCCTTAAAAAAGACCTGGACCTTGCCCTTTCCTTTGAGGTAACTCACCTTTCCTTTTACGAACTAACCCTTTATCCTGAAACTCCCTTTTTTAAAGAATACCGAAAGGACGCATACTTTTCGAATGAAAAAAGAGTTCTCATGCTCTTTTCTTTTATTAGGGACTATCTTCAGGCCAACGGATTTCAACAATATGAAATTTCCAACTATGCAAGGCCTGGTTTTGAATGCAGGCATAATCTTAAATACTGGAAGCTTGAGCCCTATCTTGGAATAGGAGCAGGGGCTGTTTCAAGAATAGGAAATCTTCGCTTTGAAAATATAAAGAATTTAGAGAAATATTATGATAAGCTTCTCAAGGATAGATCCCTCCCAAATCGGATAATTGAAAAGCTTGATAATTTTGAGCTTGTAAAGGAGTATCTTTTTATGGGATTAAGGCTTGTTGAGGGAATTGAGATGTCAAGGCTTAAAGAATTGGGCTATATGCTTAAAAAAGAAGCCCTCCTTATGCTTAAAAAAGGAGGGTTAATAAGGCTTTTTTTAGATAGACTTTCCCTTACAGAAAAAGGGATGTCTTTACACAATCAGGTGGTAAAATTTCTCTGGAATAATTTGGAGAGGCTTGTATGAAGATATATTTTGTAGGAATTGGCGGAATAGGAATGTCTGCAGTTGCAGGTCTTGCAAGGGCCTGTGGGTTTGAAGTCTATGGATCTGATGAAAAAGAGCTTTATCCACCAACTTCTGAGTTATTAAAAGAACTTGGGATAGAGGTTTCAAAGCCAGATCCTGAAAGGATTTTGAAAATCAAACCAGATCTTCTTGTTGTGGGAAATGCGGTAAAAGCTGAGCACAAAGAGGTGCTTTTAGCCCAAAAAATTGGAATTCCCCTTCTCTCTTTTCCTGAATTTCTGGAAAAATTTATAATTAATAACAAAAAAAATCTTGTTGTTGCAGGAACCCATGGGAAAACTACAACAAGTGCCCTTTTGGCCTTTGTTCTTGATTTTTTGAGGCAAGACCCAATCTTTCTTGTAGGAGGCCTTCTCAGGGATTACGGGAAAAATTTTAGATTTGGGGAAGGAAAGTTTTGTGTGCTTGAGGGAGATGAATACCCCTCCTCTTTTTTCAACAAAAATCCAAAGTTTTTACATTACAAGCCCTACGGGTTAATTCTCACAAGCCTTGAATTTGATCACGCTGATGTTTACAGAGATCTTTTGGAGTTAAAGGAGGCCTTTTCAAATCTTATTAAATTGCTTCCTCAGGAGGGAATTCTTGTTTATCATTTTGATGACCAAAATCTTAGAGAAGTTATTGAAAAAGCAAAGCCAGCCTGTAGAGTCCTTACTTATGGAAGAAAAGAAGAGGCTGATTATCAACTTGTTGAAAGCTTTGGCTTTTTTGAAAAAACTGGGTTTTTAAATATGGGCAAAGTTAGAGATAAAAGGAAAGATCTTTTTGAGTTAAAGCTAAAGATACCAGGATTTCATAATCTTCTTAATGCCCTTTCAGTGCTTGCCCTTTGTGAAGCCCTTGGCTTTGAAAGAAAAAATATTCTTTATGCCCTTTCCAAATTTTCAGGGGTCAAAAGAAGGCAGGAAATCATAAGTATTAATGAAAATTTTGTTATTATAGATGATTTTGCCCATCATCCCACTGCTGTTGAAATAACCCTCTCAGAGCTAAGAAATTTAATTAAGCCCGACAAAACGGTCCTTGTTTTTGAACCAAGGACAAATTCAAGCAAGAGAAAAATTTTTCAGGAAGCTTACATAAAGGCCCTATCATTGGCAGATATTATTTGTATAAAAATTCCGCAAGGTCTTGAAAATATTCCTGAAAATGAAAGAATTGACTTAAATTATATTGCTTACAAATTAAAAAAACTTGGTAAAGAGGCCTATATTTTTGAAAAAAATTGCCCTTATGAAAAGATAAATTTTGATTTTTCAAAAAAGACCCTTGTGGTTTTTATGTCAAGTGCCTCTATGAAGGAAGAAATGGAGGAATTATTAAATTTTCTGAATCATCAGAGGATCCATGTTTGATTTGCTAAAAGAAGCCCCATGGGATGACTATCCTTATCCTATTTCCCTTTCAAAAAGAGAAAGTGAAGGTGTGCATAGAGTTATATATGTAAACCAAGCTTTTACTAAAACCTTTGTAAATCTTCAGATTAATCTTTACGAATCAACTCTTGAGGGTTTTTTTGGTCCCCTTTTTGAAGAGGTTGGGCTTTCTTCCTTTCAATTTATGGCTAACCCCTTTTATATTTTGACTTTACCTCTGCAAAATCCCTATAAGCTTCACATATTTATTGAGGAAAAAATTTGGCTTCAATTTCCCCAGTGGTTTCATACAGAGAGACTTGCAAGTCTTGGGAAGCTTGCTGGTGAAATTTCTCACGAATTAAACAATCCCCTCGGAGGCATTCTTCTTTACGCCGATATGTTAAAGGAGGAGCTTCCCCCAAATCCAAGATGGCATGAACTTCTTGACAAGATTATTAGTCTTGCAAGAAGATGCAAGGTCATTGCAAGGGCGCTTCTTGATTTTGGGAGGCCTGAAAGGGGAAAAAAGGAGTGGGTGAATCTCAATGAGATTATTTTAAAAATCCATGATTTGATAGCAGAGTATCCCCTTTTCAAAAGGGTGAGATTTATTTTTAAGCTTGATGAAAAGCTTCCTGCCTATTATGCCAATCCCACACAAATGGAACAGGTCTTTTTAAATCTATTCACCAATGCTGCAGAGGCTATGAAGGGAGAAGGAACCATTGAAGTTGAAACAAAGGCAAGAGATGATAGAATTGTTATAAGAATAAAGGACAGTGGCCCTGGTATCCCAAAGGAAATTTTACCCTATATTTTTGATCCCTTTTTTACTACTAAAAATACTGGGAAAGGGATAGGCCTTGGTTTGTCCATTTGCCATAGCATTATAAAAAGACATGGAGGGCAAATCAGGGTTGAAAATTCCAAAGAAGGAGGTGCCCTTTTTGAAATTACTTTACCACTTGCAACAAGGGAGGCGTTGAGAGAAGATGCCTTTTAAGGCAAAGTTACTCATTGTAGATGACGAAATTTCTATAAGAGAGAGTCTTTTTCAATATTTTACCAAGGAAGGTTACGAGGTTGACCTTGCCCCTGATGGAAAAACTGCCAAGGAGCTTTTTTCCAAATATGAATATGATGTGGCCTTTCTTGATCTTAAGCTTCCAGATGTAAATGGTCTTGACCTCCTTAAAGAACTTATGGAAAACATTATTGATACCCAGATAATTGTAATTTCTGCTTACGGAAATATTGAGACAGCTGTTGCTGCTATAAAAGCTGGGGCCTTTGATTTCCTTGAAAAACCCTTCTCCATCTATGAAGCAAAACTGGCCTTAGAAAAGGCTTTAGAGAAAAAGAGATTAACCCTTGAAAATATTTATCTCAAACTCAGTCTTTCTGAAAAGGATGAAAAAATTCCTTTTATTGGTAAAAGTAAAGCCATAAAGGACCTCCTTGAGAAGGCCAAAATTATTGGGCAAATAGACTCTACCATTCTAATTACAGGCGAGTCAGGAACTGGCAAAGGCCTTCTTGCTAAAAAAATCCACGAATTTGATAGACTCTACCCAGGGCCAATGGTTTGTGTGGATTGTAGTTGCATTGTTCCCACTCTCTTTGAAAGTGAACTTTTTGGACATGTAAAGGGGGCATTCACTGGGGCAAATAACTCTAAAATTGGAAAAATTGAACTTGCCCAAGGTGGAATGCTCTTTCTTGATGAAATTGGGAACATTCCCCTTGACCTTCAGGCCAAACTTCTTAAAGTGGTTGAAGAAAAGGAATTTTCCCCAGTGGGAAGCCTAAAACTCATTAAGGCTCGAGTGAGAATTGTTGCTGCAACGAATAAAAATTTAAAAGAAGAAGTGAAAAAGGGAACTTTCAGAGAAGACCTTTATTACAGATTAAATGTGGTGCATTTTCATCTTCCTCCTCTTAGAGAAAGAAAGGAGGATATTCCCCTTCTTGTGGATTTTTTCCTTAAATATTTTTGCGAGAAACATCGTCGTCCTCTCAAAAGAATTAAGCCAGAGGTTATGAAATTTTTTTATGAATATTCTTGGCCAGGAAATGTTCGGGAATTAAAGCACCTAATTGAAAGATTGGTAATTTTTAGTAAAAATGAAGAAATTTCAGAAAAGGATTTATTTTTTGCAGGTTTTGAAAGAAACGAAAACCACTCTTCCAAGGAAAACACCCTTCTAAAAGATCTTTTACCCCAGGAAAATGAAATATTGCCCCTTGAGGAGGTTGAAAAAAATTATATCCTTAAAGTATTAGACCAGGTGAAATGGAATAGAAGCCTTGCTGCAAAGCTTCTTGGTATAGATAGAAAAACTTTAAGAGACAAGCTTAAGAAATGGGGCAAATTTTAAAGGGAAAAATTCTTTGAAGGCCCTTTTAGTTTATCCAGCTTATCCCAATACCTTCTGGAGTTTCAAATACGCCTTAAAGTTAGTTCATAAAAGGGCTACTCATCCCCCTCTCGGCCTTTTAACGATTGCAAGCCTTTTACCCAAGAATTGGGAAATCAGATTGATTGATCTCAATGTGTCTTCCCTAAAAGATGAAGACCTAAAATGGGCTGATTTTGTCCTAATTAGTGCCATGTCTATTCAAAGGGAATCTGCTTGTAAAATAATTGAAAAAGCTAAGTCCTTAAGAAAAAGGGTTGTTGCTGGAGGACCTCTTTTTACTTCTTTTTGTGAAGATTTTCTTGATAAAGTGAATCATCTTCTTCTTGATGAAGGAGAAATTACTGTTCCAAAGTTTTTAAGGGATTTAAAAGAGGGAAATCCCAAAAAGATTTATCGCTCAGAGGGCCAATTTGCCGATTTAACAAAAAGCCCCACACCCTCTTATCACCTTATTAAATTTTCCCATTATACCAGTATGTGTATTCAATATTCCCGAGGCTGTCCTTTTAACTGTGAATTCTGCGATGTAACTAAGCTTTTTGGACACGCTATCAGAACCAAAACAGTGGAGCAAATTCTTGCTGAGTTAGATAACTTATATCAACTTGGTTGGAGAGGATCTGTCTTTTTTGTGGACGATAACTTTATTGGAGGAAAGAAAAAAGTTAAAGAAGAGCTTCTTCCAGCTATAATAAAATGGCAAGAAAAACACAAGCATCCCTTTTATTTTTATACTCAAGTGTCCATAAATCTTTCGGATGACGATGAATTAATTGAGCTTATGGTTAAGGCAGGTTTTAATTCTGTTTTTATTGGTATAGAAACCCCTAATGAAGAAAGCCTTGCAGAGGTAAAAAAGGTTCAAAATCTAAAAAGAAACCTTGTGGAAAATATAAGAAAGATTCAGAGAAAAGGGCTTGAAGTGATGGGAGGTTTTATTCTTGGCTTTGATAGTGATCCTCCTGATATCTTTGATAGATTGATAAATTTTATCAAGGAAACTCGCATAATTATTGCCATGGTTGGGCTCTTAAATGCACCCCCTGGAACGAAACTTTTCAATAGACTAAAGGCTGAAGGGAGAATAAGACCCTTTTTTAAAGGAGATAACACCGATCTTGAGACAAACATCATCCCCAAAATGGGCTATGAAAAGCTGATTAGGGGATATAAAAAGGTAATAAGGGAGTTATATAATACTCAATCCTACTATCAAAGATTGTTTGATTTTTTGGATGCCATTGAAATAAACAATAACTTCAAGCCAGATCTCAATTATCTTAAGGTAAATTATGGATATCTTCTGGGGATACCTAAAATTTTTCTTAAATTCGGGGTATTTGATAAGTGGAGACTTCATTTCTGGAGACTTCTTTTTAAATGTGTCATTAAAAAACCGCAGGTCTTTCCTCTTCTCATAGCTCATATTGCCAGTGGTTATCATTTTAGAGAAATTTTCAAACCTGCCTTTGAGGGAGAGCTCTAATTAGTTATTTTTTTCACTTCTTCTCTTGGTTTAGGAATTTCAAAGTTATTTTTTAATTTAATTAATAAATTTTAGGAGGGACTTCATTTATGGAGCTTCAGATTAATCAGGCTATTATTCGTGAGGGGATGAAAGATCTTGAAGAATACAGTGATGTTGATGTTCTTATTGCTGGGGCAGGCCCATCGGGCTTAACGGCTGCAAGGTATCTTGCTGAAAAGGGTTTTAAAGTTTTAGTTTATGAGAGAAGACTTTCTTTTGGAGGAGGAATTGGCGGTGGTGGTAACATGATTCCTAAAATCGTAGTGCAAGAGGAGGCTCTTCCCATTGTTGAAGATTTTAAAATCAGATACAAAAAGGTAGAAAATGGTTTTTTAACCATAGACCCTGCAGAACTTATTGCCAAGCTTGCAGCTGGTGCGCTTGATGCTGGAGCTAAAATTTTTCTTGGCGTGAATGTGGATGATGTGATTGTGAGAGATAATCCTCCAAGAGTGGTTGGAGTTCTCTGGCACTGGACAGCTATTCAGTTATCAGGCTTACATGTGGATCCCCTTTATACCCACTGCAAAGCCTTAGTTGATGCAACAGGCCATGATGCTGAGCTTATCGCCATTGCTGGAAGAAAGAATCCAGAACTTGGTATTGAAATGGCTGGAGAACGCTCAAACTGGAGTGAGGTTTCTGAAAAATTGGTGGTTGAGCACACTGGAAAAGTGGCTGAGGGTCTTTATGTTACTGGAATTGCTGTTTGTGCGGTCTATGGTCTTCCAAGAATGGGCCCAATTTTTGGTGGAATGCTTATGAGCGGAAAAAAGCTTGCAGAGATTATTGAAGGAGATCTGAAAGGTGCCTCTAAAGGTAAAAGAAAAAGGGAAAAAACTGGTTAAGTGCTCCTGGTGTGGTAAAACCATAACTGGAGAGCCCATTGCTGTAAAAACCTGCTGTGTTAATAAGCCCTGGTATTTTTGCGAAGAGGCCTGTTATAAACAGTTTACAGCAAAATGGGTCAAAAATCAGGATGCCCTCTCCAAGAAAAAAAGCACCCTACGAAAAGGAATGTTTTAGAGCTCCCTTTCAGAAAGGAAATTTTTCAAGGTCTTGGCAATTTTTAGATTAAAGCCTGGAAGACTTGCCAATTTTTCTAAAGGGGCCTTTCTGATTTCTTCAAGACTTTTAAAATGTTTAAGAAGGATTTCCCTTCTTTTTGGACCAATCCCTGGAATTCCCTCAAGAGAGAAAACTAAACTCTCCTTTTTAAGGGTTTTTTCGGCAAAACTTGAGGCAAAACGATGGGCCTCACTCATTATTCTTCCAACCAAGTGATAGACTTCTTTATATCTTGGTAAAAAAAGAGGATTTTTCCTTCCTGGAAGATAGACCTTTTCAGGCTCCCTTTTTTCATTTTTGGCAACACTTCTTATAGCAACTTGATCAATTCCAAGGTCTTCAGCAGCTTTAAGGGCTGTTTCCAGATGCCCCTTTCCTCCATCAATAAGCAGTAAATCAGGAAGGTTGTTTTCTTCAAGCCCTCTTTTAAGCCTTCGGTAAACTACCTCATAAAGCATTGAAAAATCATCCCTTCCCTCCCCTTTTATTTTGTAAAGCCTGTATCTTTCTTTATAGGGTTCTCCTTCAAAAAAGGCAACAATTGCTCCAACTCGAGCCTTTCCATAGTATTGAGAAAGATCAACAGCCTCAATAATCCTTGGCTCCTCTTCAAGACGAAAAACCTGCATTACCTCTTCGGCAAGGCCTGCATACCAGGGTTTTTCCCTTCTTTTTTCAGAAAAAATAAAGTTATCAAGATTTTTTAAAGCTAGACCTCTAAGATTAAGATATTCTGGATTTTCGGGAATAACCTCAATTTTTACGGCATGTCCAGCCAATTCCTCAAAGATTTTTTCATATTCTTCCTTTTCCTCCCAAAGGTGTGGAACAAAAATTTTTTCCGGAATGATTTTGCCTTCTAAGTAAAACTGAAATATGATATCCTTTAAGGCTGAGGCCTCCTCTAAGGTTTTTTTTACGCTGAAAGTTTGATGGCCATAGAGATAACCGAATCTTACAAAAAGCACAATGAAGTATTCTTTATCTTCTTCTCCTTTGACTTCCCATAAATCAAGATCAAGGGGTTCGCTTAGGACCACAGCCTGTTTTTCAAGAACTAAGGAAAGATCTTTTATTCTATCTCTCAAAAAGGCTGCCCTTTCGAATTCAAGATTTTCAGCAAGTTTTTCCATCTCGGCTTTTAATTTTTCAAGGAGTTTTTCTCCTCGCCCCTGGAAAAAATCAATCACTCCTTGAACAAGTTTTTCATATTCCTCTTTGGGAATATTTCTCACACAGGGGGCAAGGCATTTTTTTATTTGATAATAAATACAGGGAGTTTTTCTTCTTTTCATCTCAGCCAAGCTACACTTTCTTAAGGGAAAGGTCTTAGAGAGGAGCTTCAAAATCTCTCTAAGACCTCTTGCTGAGGTAAAAGGCCCAAAATAAAGGGCCTCATCCCCCTTTTTTCTTCTTCTTACAATCTGAAGAGCAGGATATTCCTCCTTTATAGAAAGCCTCAAGAGGGGATAATTTTTGTCATCCTTTAAGAGAACATTAAATTTTGGGCGATATTTTTTTATCAGAGTGGCCTCAAGTAACAGAGCTTCCTTTTCATTTTGTGTAAGAAAGTATTCAAGACTTTCTGCCCTTTCTAAGAGAAGATGAATTTTTGGGGAAAGGACATTGCCTTTAAAATAGCTTGAAAGTCTTGCCCTCAAATTCTTGGCCTTACCTACATAAAGAACCTCTCCCTTTTTTCCCTTAAAAAGATAAACCCCTGATTGTTGCGGAATTTCTTGAAGATTAATATTCAGCATTTCTTTTTAAATAAATTACTTCAAAATTTTGAAATTTTAAGGCTTGATAAGAAGTGACTTTTAAATATATTTATCCTCAAGCTATGTCTATCTTTAATCTGGATTACCTATTTAAACCCAAGAGAATCGCCCTATTTTATGATGCTAAAAATCCGTTATTAGGAGAAACCCTGTTCAAAAACCTCATATTTGGAAAATTTCAGGGAACGGTTTTTTTAATTTCTGAAAAAGAAGAGGTTCTTTGGGGTATTCAAAGTTATCCTAATTTATTTTCCATTCCGAGAGATATTGATTTGGCACTTTTTACCACTGAACCAACTAAATGGTTTGAAGATCTTGAAAAATGTGCCAAAAAGGGAGTTAAGGCAGTAGCCTTATATTATCCAGATTTCAAAACAATTGTTGAAAATTATGAAAAAATTCTCGAAGAAATTAAAATTTTCTCTTATCAACACAAAATTAGAATACTTGGCCCTAATACCTTGGGATTTATTGTTCCAAAATTAAATCTAAATGCAAGTCTCTATGAAGGAGCCCTTCCTAAAGGACATATTGGCTTTATCTCTGATAGTGCCACCCTTGCCTCAGGAATCCCTGACTGGGCAGTGGAAAAAAATGTTGGTTTTAGTTACTTTGTATCTGTGGGAGAAAAGGTGGATGTCGATGTAGAGGATGTGATTGAATATTTAGGGTATGATCCGGGCACTCAGGCCATCGTAATCTACCTTGAATCTGTTGAAAGTGGAAGAAAATTTATGAGAGCTACTCGTGGTTTTGCAAAAAGCAAGCCCATTATCATCTTGAAGGGGGGTTTTCCAAAAGAAGAAATCCAGGCCTGCTATACCATTCTTGATGAATTAGTAAAGGAAGATAAAGTTTATTCCTCAGCCTTTAAAAGGGCTGGTGTTTTAGAGGTAAAAGAGGTAAGTGATCTTTTTAATTTGGCTCAAATTCTTGAAAAACTTCCCAAAGCTAAAGGTCCTCGTCTTGCAATTATTACTAACTCTGGAGGGTTTTCCCATATTGCCTTAAAAACTTTAAAAAATTTAGGAGGCAAACCCGCTGAACTAAGCTCAGAAACTAAAGAAAAGTTAAAACAAGCCTTAGGATTGCAACAGAAGGAAATAGAAAATCCCATAGACTTATTGTCAACAGCACCCCCTGAAAAATACAAAATTGTTCTACAAATACTTATGCAAGCCAAAGAGATTGATGGTATCTTGGTTATTTATTCACCTCAATATACTCCTTCATCCAAGGAGATTGCACTCTCAATTGTCTCAGCCTATAAATCAACAAATATTAAAAAACCTCTATTAATCACCTTTGTTGGTGCAGAAAAAATTCGAGAGGCCTTGAGACATCTCAACGAGGCAGGGCTTCCAGTATATAATACTCCAGAGGAGGCTGTTAAAAGTTTTATTTATTCATATCAATATCAAAGAAATCTTGATCTTCTTTTTGAAACTCCCAGTATAATTCTTGAGGATTTTAAACCATGCAAAGAAAAGGTTCTAAGAATTATTGAAAAAGCCCTTGATGAAGGAAGAATGGTTTTAACTTTTTCAGAAACTATGGAAATTTTAAAAGCTTACGATTTTCCTGTTCCCCATTATACTATAGCTTCCTCTATAGAAGAGTTAGTTGAGAAGGGAAAACAACTTGGATATCCCCTTTCCATTCTCTCAGAAACCCAATTTTCCCTTTCAGAATTAAACTACTTAATAGACACGAGTTATCGAGGAATTTTTTCAGAAACTTCTTTAGTTAGAGAAGCAGAATTACTTATGGAAAACTTTAAAAATTTTCCTTATGTCAAAAAGGAGATTGTCCTTCAAGAGTATATACCTACCTCTGGGAAGGTTCCTTTGCTTATTGGAACAAAGAGAACCAAAGTTTTTGGAAGCGTTATTATTTTTGGCCTTGGAGAAAGTCTCGGGAAACTGGGCTTAGATTACTCTATAGGTCTTCCGCCTTTAAATCAAATTTTAGCAAAAAGACTTCTTGAAGAAACCAATATTTACGAATTAATTAATCTTCTCGAATATCCTGTGAATCGCCTTGAAGAACTTCTTGTTAAATTTTCTCATCTAATAATTGATTTTCCAGTAATTGAAGAAATTATAATAAACCCCATTCTCTATCATAATGAAAATTTTTACTGTGTAAGAGGAACCATTCTTTTGGGAGAACGGGTATTTGATCTTTATGAAAAAAAGGAAGGAGTTTTTTGTCCCTTTCATCTTTCAATATGTCCCTATCCCAATTATCTTGTTTCTGAAGAAAAACTTAAAGATGGAACTTCTGTTGTTATAAGACCTATAAAACCTGAAGATGAACCTCTCCTTAGAGATCTATTCAAAAATCTTTCAGAAAAATCAACTTTGTTAAGGTTTCAGCAATCTAATAAACCCATAAGCAAGAGTGATTTAATCAGATTCTGTCACATTGACTATGACCAGGAAATGACGCTTGTTGCCATTATAAAGGAGAATGACTCAGAAAAAATAATTGGAGCAGCACATTTAATGAAAACTTACGAAGACATTGCAGAGCTTTCTATAGAAATCATAGACCAATTTCAGGGAAAGGGCTTGGGAACAATTCTTGTGGGTAAATTGTTAGATTTTGCCAAAAATTATGGCTATAAAAAGATATGGATGGAAATTAGAAAGGAAAATCTTCCCATGATAAAACTTGCTCTAAAATATAATTTTGAAATTGTCTCTGAGGAAGAAGGGAGTCTCT